>NZ_CP119988.1:4069416-4382448 GCF_029338515.1 Haloglomus litoreum
GTATAGAACCGCGGGTGGCTCGCGTTGAGCCAGTCGGTCACGATCCCGTCCCGGCCCATGGCGTAGATGACCCGCGAGGCGGCGAGGATGGAGGAGTTCGAACTCGAGATGGCCGCGATGATGGCGGCGAAGACGATGGCAATCACCCCCAGCGGCCCCAGGTAGACGACGGCCACGTCCGAGACCGGGATGGGGGACTCCCCGAGCGACTCGAAGGGGATGACGCCGGTGCTGACGAGCATGACCAGCACGTAGAGGATGGTCACCAGCACCACCGAGAGGATCATCGACAGCGGGATGATGCGACTGGGGTTCTTGATCTCGCCAGCGACGGTGGCGATGATCTCGAAGCCGAGGAAGGAGATGAAGACGATGCCGGTCGTGGCGACGACCCCGCCGGCGCCGAAGGGGGCGAACGGCTCGAGGTTCCCGGGGTCGATGAAGAAGAGGCCGACGGCGACGAAGACGAGGATGATGGCCGTCTCGGTTCCGATGGTGACGTTCTGGAAGGCGCTGGACTCCTCGGTCCCGTAGTAGTTGACCCCCAGCAGCAGGGCCAGCCCGACGAGCCCGATGCCGACGATGACGGCCCGTCCGTCGAGGAAGGGGAGCGGCTCGACGAGGTACTGTCCGAAGCCGATCATGTAGAAGGCACTCGCGAACATCAGCCCGGTCCACATCCCCCAGCCGACGACGGCCCCGAAGAGCCCGCCGAGCGCGCGGTTGACGTAGTGGTAGCTGCCGCC
Source organism: Haloglomus litoreum (assembly GCF_029338515.1). Lineage (GTDB taxonomy): Archaea > Halobacteriota > Halobacteria > Halobacteriales > Haloarculaceae > Haloglomus > Haloglomus litoreum. The sequence continues at coordinate 4,070,163 of NZ_CP119988.1, forward strand.
GGCGATGGGCATCCCGGTCGCCAGTTCCGAGAGCGAGAGCGCCGCGAGCAGCGCGACGAAGCCCGCGATGGCGTAGGAGACCGAACTCGCGGGTCCGGCCGTCTCGGCGGCGATGCCCGGGAGGATGAATATCCCCGCACCGATCATCGTCCCGCCGCCGAGCGTCATCGCCTCGACGAAGCCGAGCGTCCGCTCGAGTTCGCCACCCTCGGCGCTCATCGGCTCCTCCGCGCTCGCGTGGCCCGGGGACTCATTCGACGTCCCTCACGATGAGCGCCGGGACCTCGAGCGCGTCGACGATGCCGACGAGGACGGTCCCGATGATGCGTTCCGCGAGCGAGGGCTCGGTCTCGCCGAGGACGACGAGGTCGTACTCCGCGGCGAGGTCGGCGATGTCGGACTGGGGGTCCCCACCCTCCGCGAGCCGCCAGTCGACCCGGTCGCGGTCGACCCCGTACTCGACCAGCCGGTCGACGGCCCCCATGAGGAGGAGTTCCCCCTGGCTCGGGTCCACGTCCTCCGGGACGGAGTGGAAGAGGGTGGCGGTCTCCTCACCCGCCAGCAACAGGTCGGCGACGACCCCGAGGATGCGGTCGAGGTTCACGTCCCCCCGGAGCGGGACGAGGACGCGCTCGACGCCCGCCGAATTACCCGCCGTCAGCACCGCGTCGCAGTCGTACTCGTCGGCGATCCGGTCGATGGTGGCCTCGCGGTCGTGCGTGAAGACGAGCATCTCGGCGTGAGCGCCACGTTCGTCGGCGACGGCGTCCAGCCGGGCTGCCGCCTCGGAGCCGTACTGGTCCCTGAGCAGTGCCGGTTCGGCCTGGTCCGGGACCGGGAAGTAGCCGAGCAGGACCACCTCGACGGCACCGAGGTCGTCGAGGACGTCGAGGGCGGGGGGCTCCGCATCCGAGACGTCGAACGGGACGAGGATCGTCAGGTCACCGGTACGGACCATGATTGCCTCACCATCCACGGCAGGTCGTTTCAATCCTTCGCGGGGGGGACTGGCGGCTCCGACCACCGGGGACGACCGAGCCCTCCGGTTCCGGCGGGTCGATAGCGGTGGGGCGGGCGACGTGTGTCGGCGCGCCGTCACCGAGCGCCTCGCGCGCCCGGTCGACGATGGGGAGCGCGAGGCCGGGACCCTACTCGGCCAGCGCCGCGCCGAGCATCTCCACCGGGTGGGGCGGGTCGTCGACGTGGTCGTCCAGTTGCGTCCGGCAGGACGCCCCCGGTGCGACCACGGTGTCGCCGTCGCTGTCGTCGACCTGGCCGTAGAGGATGCGGCCGATGGCCTTCGAGACCTCGTAGTGCTCGGCCTCGTAGCCGAAGGAGCCGGCCATCCCGCAGCAGGTCGAGTCCAGCGGGTCGACCGCGTAGCCCGCCCGCCGGAGCACGCCGACGGCGTGGTGGTCGGTCCCGACGGCCTCCTGGTTGCAGTGGCCGTGGTAGGTGAGCGCCTCGTCGGGGGCGGCCCAGTCGACGGCCTCGTCCAGCCGGTGGACGTCGAGGTACTCGCAGACGGCGTACGAGCTCCCGGCCAGCCGGTGGGCGGCCTCGTCGTCCGGGAAGAGGTCGAGGTACTCGTCCTGCAGCATCACCGCGTCCGAGGGCTCGACGAAGACGACCTCCCAGCCGTCGTCGACGCGGGGCGCGAGCGCGTCGACGGTGTCGCGGGCCCGCTCGCGGGTCTCGTCGAGCAGCCCCTGCGAGAACGCCGGACGGCCGGTCGGCCCGAGGTCGCCCGGCACCTGCACGTGGACGCCCGCCGCTTCGAGGACGCGGACGGCGGCCTTCCCCGGTGCCGTGTAGCTGTAGTTCGTGTACGTGTCCGGGTAGAGGACGACCGTTCGGTCGGCCTCGGCCGCGGAGACGCGGGGCCCACGGGACTCGAACCAGTCGACGAGCGTCTCGCGCTCGAAGTGGGGCAGGTCGCGCTCGGGCGCGATATCGAGCAGGCGCTCGCCGAGCCAGTCGGCGCCGGGCAGCGACTGCGCCCAGTTCGACAGCGGCGCGAGCGCGCTCCCGACCGCGGAGACGCGGTGTACGTTGCCGAACAGGCGCTCGCGGAGGCCGACCCCCTCGCGCTGGTGGTACTCGTGTTTCACCTCCGTCTTCAGCTTCGCCATGTCGACGCCGGTCGGGCAGTCGCTGGCACAGCCCTTGCAGCCGACACAGAGGTCCAGCACCTCCTCCTGGAACCGCTCGCTGTACAGCTCGTCCTCCGAGATCTCGCCGGAGATGCCCGCGCGGAGCATGTTCGCCCGGCCCCGGGTCGTCTGGATCTCCTCCTTCGAGGCGCGCCAGGTCGGGCACATCACGTCCGTGTCGGTCTGCCGGCAGGTGCCACAGCCGTTGCAGAGCTCGACGAGGTGCGAGAACCCGCCCTCGTCCGCGAAGTCCAGCTCCGTCTGCGGCTCGACGGACTGGTACGCCGGGCCGTAGCGCAGGTGCTCGCGGTTGTCGGCGCCGACGCCGCGCTCGGAGTCGGGCCCCACGTCCTCGGGACCGTCCCGGTAGACGACGTTCCCCGGGTGCATGAGCCAGTCCGGGTCGAACGCCGTCTTCACCTCCTTGAACGCCCGCCAGAGGTCCGGCCCGTACATCTTCGGCGTGAACTCGGTGCGGGCCATCCCGTCGCCGTGCTCGCCGGAGAAGGCGCCGTGGTGTTCGAGGACGAGGTCGGTCACGTCGTCGGTGATGGAGTGCAGCGCCTCGACGCCGCCTTCCTCCTTGAGGTTGAGGATGGGCCGGATGTGGAGCGTCCCGCTCCCGGCGTGGGCGAAGTACGCCGCCGAGGTGTCGTGGTTCTCGAGCACCTCCTCGAACTTCTCCACGTACGCCGCGAGTTCGGCGGGCGGGACGGTGGCGTCCTCGATGAACGGGTACGGCTTCGGGTCGCCCTGCAGGGACATGAGGAGCGGGATGGCGGCCTTCCGGAGCTTCCAGATGTCGGCCTGGGCCTCGTCGGTGTACGCCTCGACGACGTCGAAGGCGTCCCCCTCGTCGACGAAGTGCTCGTTCGTGGCGCCGATGGCGGCCTCGAAGTCGTCGTGGAGCTCCGAGTCGTACTCGACCATCAGCGCGGCCGCCGTCCCCTCGGGGATGGGCTCGACGTACTCGGCGTAGCCGTCGGACTCGGCGGCCATCCGGAACACCTCGTCGTCCATCAGCTCGACCGCGCTCGGGTCGAAGTCCAGGGCCTGGGGCACCGCCCGGAGCGCCGCGTCCAGGCTCTCGAAGCAGTACAGCGCCAGCGCCGTCTCTTCGGGCACCGTCACCAGCGAGAGCGTCGCCTCCACGAGGACGCCCAGCGACCCCTCGCTCCCGACGAACAGTTTCGCGAGGTTGATCACCTCGTCGCCGTCGTCGTTCTCGTAGACGACGCGGTCGAGGTTGTAGCCCGTGACCCGGCGCTTCAGGTCCGGATACTTCGCCTCGATGTCGGCCTCGTGCTCCTCGACGAGCGCGCGGACCGTCTCGTAGATCTCGGCCTCGCGGTCGTCCTTCGAGACGATGTCGTCCCATTCGTCGCTGTCGAGGACGACCTCGCGGGCGTGGATGAGCGAGCCGTCAGAGAGGACCGCCGTCACCGCCTCCGTGTAGGCGTCGGTGATGCCGTACCGGACCGAGTGGGCACCGGTGGAGTTGTTCCCGATGCCGCCGCCGACCGTCGCGCGGTTCGAGGAGGCCGGGTCGGGAGCGAACTTCAGGCCGTACTCCGCGAGCTGGGCGTCGAGGTGGTCCTGCACGACGCCGGGCTGGATGGTCGCCTCCTGGGCCTCGGGGTCGATCTCGAGCACGTCGTCCATGTGCCGGCTCACGTCGAGGACGATGCAGCCGGGGCCGACCGCCTGCCCCGCCAGCGAGGAGCCGGTCCCGCGGGGCATGACCGGGACGTCGTGCTCGCGGGCGACATCGACGGCGGCCTGCACGTCCGCCACGTCCGTCGGGAAGACGACGCCCGCGGGGCGGGCCTGGTAGATGCTCCCGTCGGTCGCGTACAGCACCTGGGCGTACTCGTCGAACCGCACGTCGCCCGAGACGTTCGCCCGCAGGTCGGCAGCCACGGCGGCGTACTCGGCGACATCCGGATGGTCGTGTCCCAGTGCGTCGACCGAGGCCCCGGGGTCCGCGGGGTCGATTGCCATGCGCTAGCCTGTTACTGCCGGTACGTTAAACACTGCGTCCGCGGCGACCCCGTCCGGCGGTTCCGCCGGACGGAACCTACAAGCGCGTGCCAGCCGAGCGACGACGTATGGCAGCGAGTGACACGGGACGATTCACCGACGCGCTAGCGGACCTCGACGTCGGGTGGACCAGGGCTACGGCCGCCGAGTGGCCGACGGTCCTCACGAAGGTCGTCGAGCCGCCCGCCGTCGGCGCCGCACTGCCCCACGAGGGGGTCTCGCTCGACGCGAGCGAGGTCGACGTCGAGATGGACCCGTCGCTCGAGGACCTGCGGGCGGCGCGGACGGGCGTCACCGGCGCCGCGCTCGGCATCGCCGACTACGGGAGCGTCGTCCTCCGGACGGACGAGGCGCCGCTGACCGAGGCGGCGAGCCTCTTCGTCGACCACCACGTCGCGGTGCTGGGGGCCAGCGACGTCCGACCCGACATGGCGGCCGCGCTGGAGACGCTCGGCCCCGTCTTCCGCGAGGAGGACGCCGACGCCATCGTCGCCACGGGGCCGAGCGCGACCGCCGACATGGGCGCGCTCGTCCGCGGCGCGCACGGGCCCGAGACCGTCCACGTCGTGCTCCTGACCGACCGATGAGCCTGGACCACGGGACCGACCCGACGGACGCGAAGCGTCGGGGAGACACGGGCGAGACGGACGCGCCGGGGCTGAATCGTGCCGAGAAGGCCGCCCGCATCCGCCGGCTCATGGCGACCGAGGGCGACGCCATCGGCGAGAACACGCGCGGCTTCAACCAGGGGCGCTACGACGCCGTCGCCGACCTCGAGGACTACGAGCGGTACAAGCGCGAGGCCCGGGCGACGAAGGCCGAGGCCATCGAGCGGCTGCCGGAGCTGCTCGACCGGCTCCGCGAGCAGGTCCGGGCCAACGGCGGCACCGTCTACCTCGCCGACGACGCGGCGGACGCCAATCGCTACATCGCCGACGTGCTCGACGACGTGGACGCATCGCGCGTGGTGAAGTCCAAATCGATGACCAGCGAGGAACTCGAGGTCAACGAGGCCATCGAGGCCACCGGGACGGACGTGGTGGAGACGGACCTCGGGGAGTGGGTGCTCCAGCTGGCCGACGAGACGCCGAGCCACATCGTCGCGCCGGCCATCCACAAGTCCCGCGAGGAGATCGCCGCGCTGTTCGCCGAGCGGTTCGACCTGGACGAGCCCCCGGAGACCGCCGCGGAACTGACCCGCTTCGCCCGCGAGCGCCTCGGCGAGCAGATCGAGGCCGCCGACGTCGGGATGACGGGGGCGAACTTCATCACGGCCGACTCGGGGACGCTCGCGCTCGTGACGAGCGAGGGCAACGCCCGGAAGACGGTCGCCGCGACCGACACCCACATCGCGGTCGCCGGGGTCGAGAAGGTGGTCCCCAGCGTCGAGGACCTCCAGCCGTTCGTCGAACTCATCGGCCGCTCGGGGACCGGCCAGGACCTCACCTCCTACCTCTCCCTGCTCACGCCGCCGGTGTCGTACCCGTCGCTGGACGCCGACGACCCCGAGAGTCCCCTCACGGCGACCGACCCGGACCGCGAGTTCCACCTCGTCCTCGTCGACAACGGCCGCATGGCGATGCGCGAGGACGACGACCTGCGGGAGACGCTGTACTGCATCCGCTGTTCGGCCTGCTCGAACACCTGCGCCAACTTCCAGTCCGTCGGCGGCCACGCCTTCGGCGGCGAGACCTACTCCGGCGGCATCGCGACGGGCTGGGAGGCCGGCGTCGAGGGGCTGGACGTCGCCGCCGAGTTCAACGACCTCTGCACGGGCTGCTCGCGCTGCGTGGAGGCCTGCCCCGTCGGCATCGACATCCCGTGGATCAACACGGTCGTCCGCGACCGCATCAACCGCTCGGGCGACCCGTCGCGCTTCGACTGGCTGGTCGACGGCCTCTCGCCGGACGCCGAGTCCGGGAGTGTCGGCCTGCGCGAGCGCTTCTTCGGCAACTTCGGGACCGTCGCCGCCCTCGGGAGCGCGACGGCCCCGCTCTCGAACCGGCTCGCCGACAGCGGCCCCGTCCGGCGGGCGATGGACCGCTGGCTCGGCATCACGCCCGAGCGCGACCTCCCGACGTTCGCGGGCGAGTCGTTCTCGACCTGGTTCGAGCGCCGTGGGGGCGCGCAGGTGCCGCCCGCCGCGGCCACCCGCGAGGTGGCGCTCTACCCCGACATCTACACGGAGTACATCGACACCGCACGCGGGAAGGCGGCGGTCCGGGCGCTGGAGGCGCTGGAGGTCAACGTTCGGGTACCGTCGGTCGGCGGGAGCGGCCGCGCGGCGCTCTCACAGGGGATGATAGAGACAGCCGCTTCACGGGCTCGGGCGGTGGTCGACGGGCTGGCGCCCCACCTCGACGCCGGGCGGGACGTGGTGGTCGTCGAGCCGTCGGACCTGGCGATGTTCCGCGGCGACTACGACCGCCTCGTCGACGACGACGGCGGGCTGAGCGAGGCCAGCTACGAGCCCTTCGAGTACCTCTACGGCCTGGCGGCCAACGGGGCCGACCTCGACGCGCTCCGGGGCGCCGGCGCGGCGTCGACCGGCCGGCTGGCCTACCACAGCCACTGCCAGCAGCGCACGCTCGGCCTGGAGACGTACACGGTCGCCGTGCTGGAGGACCTGGGCTACGACGTGGTCACCTCCGACGTCGAGTGTTGCGGGATGGCCGGCTCCTTCGGCTACAAGTCCGAGTACTACGAGCTGAGCGTCGACGTCGGCGAGCGACTCGCCGACCAGTTCACGGCCGACGGGACAGCCGACCGTCGGGTCGTCGCCAGCGGCACCTCCTGTCTCGACCAGCTCGACTCGCTGCTGGCCCGACAGCCGGCACATCCGGTCGAGGTCATCGCGCCCGGCGACGGCCCGGGGGACGGCTGAGTCACGCCGTCCCGGACCCGCTCCCGGTGGCCCGCCGCCACAGCAGTATCGAGTAGCCCGCACCGGCCGCCACGACCACGATGAGCGCGAGCAGGATGGCGAACGCCAGGTAGCCGAACACCGGGTTCGCGTACGGGAGGATGACATCCCCCGGCGGCTCCACGGCCCAGGGGCTCAGGTGGAAGAACACCAGCATCCCGACCCCGAACGTCATCACCCCGGCCCAGTAGCGGGCCCCCGCCCAGCCCGTGACCGCCAGCACGAACCCGAGCGCGACCAGCGGGTAGATGGCCAGGCTGTAGGTGAACGGGTTGACGCTGGCCGTGACCGGCCAGCCGACGTGGTTCCCGCGGATGACGTGGTCGACGTGGTGGGCCATGCCCAGCACCGTCGCCAGACCGAACAGCAGGTACGCCTGGGTGGTCAGACTGCCGCCGATCCGTCGTGACTGCTCCGTCCCGGTCATACCAGAGACCCGTCCGGACCGAGGGAGAGGGTTTACCCAACATGTTGGGCCGGACGCCGGCGGTAGATCGTCCGTGTCGACGGGTCGGCCGTCGCAGCCGGAGTGGTGCAGTGTGGTACGGCCCGCCCGAGGAACCGGGCCGCGCTCGACATCGGGAGGTACGGCCCGGCTATCGGCGGCAGCTGTGGGGGCGGCTGGCGGGGCCGGAGGCGACGGTGGCGTGGTGCCTCCCCGTCGGTCAAACAGTAGTTTGAGCCACGGACGCCTTTACCAGCCCCGCGCCCCTCGACCCCGTTGCCGGCAGCCGCCCCGACGGTTCCCGGCAGCCACATCCCGTGTCCGGGCCGGCAGGTGCCGGCCCACCCCCCAACTCGCCTCCCACTCCCCCCTGCTGGGAGGCGTCCCCCCGTTCTGTATCTCCAGGGCCAGCGACAGGAACACACGGAGAACGGGTCGTGTGGTCATCGGCGCGGCCACGCCAGCTATCCGAGGTCAGAGCGGTCCAGCGAGGGTTGCTCGACGTGGCGCCGCCAGAACGCGTCCTCGAGGTACGAGCGGTCGATACCCGAGTACCCGCGCGCCCGTGCCACGCGGCCGGCGGTGGCCCAGAGCAGTCGCTGGAGGGCGACCGGGGCGGCCGTCACCGTGGTGTCGGGGTACACGTCCTCGCTGAGGACCAGCCCGTGGAGTGGGTCCGGCTCGGCGAACCCCCCGTCGGCGGCGAACGCGCCCTCGTGGTCGAGTCCCCAGGTGGTGTACAGCGACAGGACGGTCCGCATCGACGGCAGTTCGGCCCTGAACGCGACGAACCCGTCGGTGTCGTTGCGGAAGGTGTGCTCGACCCCGGGGGCGACCGTGATGGCGTCGCCGGGATCGAGCCGGCGGTCCTCGCCGTCGCGGACGACGGTCAACCGCCCCCGGAGCACCTCGAACCGCTCCGGCGCCGGATGCCGGTGGGCCGGCGGCTGGCCCGCGTCCGGCCCCAGCCACTGGAGCAGTTCCGGGGCGTCGGTCCGCCCGGCGTCGGGATGGGAGAGCAGCGTTCCCCACGTCCCGGCCCCAGGGTTCGACGCCAGCGGCCGCGGGGCCGAGCGGAGCAGTTCGGTTGCCTCGCTCCCCCGTTCGAGTTCGAGCACCGGGCCGTCCCGGGGCTCGCCCTGTTCGTCGAGCGGACGCCCGGTCCGGAGTACGGAGCGGGCCGCACCAGTCGAAGCCATCGCCCCGACTTCGACCAGCATCGGCCAGGGGCTTCTGCGAGACATGGGAGGGTAGTTTAAGCCACCCACGGCCCGACCGGTCGGCATGAAGCACCTCCGGGTCACGGCGGACGTCGACCAGGAGCGGGCGCCGCCGTTCTACACGATGCTGTCGGACTCGGCAGCTATCGCCGAGGCGCGACTGCTGGAGTGGAACCTGCCGGGGGAGGGCATCGAGACGGTGCTGTTCGCCGTCGACGGCGACACCGACCCGTTCGTGGCGGCCGCCCCGGACGCGCCGAGCATCGAGGCGGTCGAGCGCACGGAGACCGGTCGGTGGACGTACCTCCTCCTCGAACTCCGACCGCTGGAGTCCCCGCTGTTCGAGGCCATCCGCACGGCCAGGGCCCGGCGGGGACTCGTCGTCCGCAAGCCCGTCGTCTACCGCGACGGCGGGATGCAGTTCCGGGTCGTGGGCACCGCCACGGCACTCCAGGGTGCGCTCGCCGACGCACCGGACGCGATGGACGTACAGGTCGAGCGGGTCGGGCGGTTCCGCGGTGGGGCCGAGGACCCCCTCGCGTCGCTGAGCGAGCGCCAGCGCGAGGCCCTCGAGGCCGCGCTCGAACTGGGGTACTACGACCGCCCCCGCACCGCGACCCACGACGACATCGCCGCCGAGCTGGACTGTGCCCCACCGACGGCGTCCGAGCACCTCCAGAAGGCCGAGGCGGCGCTCGTCCGGGCCGCACTGGACGGCATCCGTCGGGGCCACGCGCCCTGATACGGCCAGGACGGCGCCTCGACTCCGCTGTTCCAACCTCAGGCTCGGAGCAAACGCAGGTTCCAGCGCACACCTCCGACGGTCCCCGTTCTGCTGTGGAGCACCCGCACTGTGCTGGCCCGGGGGAGATGACGAACACCCTCATCGAGAAGATTATAAATCTCTGAGATGTAAATTTATCCTACATATTCCCAACTCACCCAAGAGAAGCATTTGGAAAATGACTCCAATAATATGGACAATAACTCCAATAACCATACAAAAATAAAATAATATAGCAATATTGCCACATATTATCCAGAATAATTATTTATACATTGTTTTATATATTTGTGGGTTTTTAGCCAGAGTGGAATTGGAATATCGACTCGGAGACCCGATATTCGGTTACTGAACCCTTTTTACCCGCTATCATGACGCACTTTCCCGCACCCGGAGCTCTGGACACCTCATCACCTAATAGTACGATAATCCGTTAATTCCCACAAAATATAAGTTATCTTATATACAATCACTGCCCCTTCGGCAACCGCAGGTCCTCGTCCAGCCGTGCGGAACGTCACCTTCCGACCGGAGAGCCAGAGGGGCCAGCAATAGATTCCTGGCCGGGTCCGCGAGACATCAATCATCCGCCCTGGGCACCGTCGAAGAGAGCAACCCCGTCGTAACCTGCGATACACGAGTTGGTAGAACGGTGCTACACGATCTCGGGCGATCCGAGCCTCCGATTCTCCGGTCGTGAGGCTCCGGTCGTGATAGTGACGCCGAACCGTGGTACGCTATCACAACACATATATGGGTTCGCACGGACGGAAGATATCACGATGGAACGAGACGTTCACGTCCGGAAGGTCGAGACGGTACCCGAGGAGGCCTCGGTGTTCCACTACGACGAGCTGGATGAGGGGTTCAAGCAGGCGTTCCCGTCGCTGGTCGAGGGGAACGGCGGCACGGTACACGAGTCCGCCACTGACGGGTCGGTGTCGGAGGGGGACTGCGTGAAGTTCACGGACTACTACTGCATCACTCGCAGCTGACAGAACGGGGAATCGCTGCTGGGGCCACCTCGCTACAGGTACAGCCCGCCGTCGACGAACAGGAGCTGACCGTTGACCATCTCCGCCTCCGGCGATGCCAGCCACGCGACGGCCTCGGTGACATCGTCGAACTCCAGCCCACGACCGCTCGGATTCGCCTCCGCGGCGGCTTCGAGTCGCTCCTCGGCGTTGTCGAGGACCGAGTGGATGGCGTCGGTCTCCAGTGGCCCGGCGGCGACCGTGTTCGCACGGACCCCCCTCGGGGCGAGTTCCTTCGCCATGTAGCGGATCATGCTCTCGCCCATCGCCTTGGCCGTCCCGATGGCGGCGTACCCAGGGACGACCGTGTCGCTCCCGCGGCTGGACAGGAAGAAGACGCTGCTCCCCTCGTCCAGTAGCGGGAGTGCGGCACTGACCACGTACTGCAGCGCGACGCCGTTCAGCGTGACGGCCTCGGTGAACCGCTCGGAGTCGGCCTCTACGACGGAGGTCGAGTACGGGTCGACCGCACAGTGGACCACCTGCCCGAGTTCGTCGGTCTCCTCGGCGACCTGGTCGACCACGGCCTGTGCGCCCTCGGGCGTGGAGACGTCGCCCTTGACCAGATGGGCTTCCCCGCCCGCCTCCTCGACGGCCGCGACGGCCTCCTGGGCGGCCTCGTCGTCGCTGTGATAGTTGATGAAGGCGGTACCACCGTCCTCGGCAAGCCGAGTCGCGATCCGTCGACCGATGCCCTTCGACCCGCCCGTGACGAGGACGGACATCAGTTGTCTCCCTCGTGGACGGTTCGCTCGCCGATGCCGACCTCCATCGTCACGCCGAACCGCTCGATCATCTCGCCGGCGTCCTCACGGACGGCCTGCCACTCCTCGGACTCCTCGGCCTCGTGCATGGCCTCCGGGGTCTCGAAGACCATCTCGGCGACACGATAGAACGCCGGGTCGGCATCCTCCAGCCCCTCCGATGTCCGTGTGGTAACAAGTTTCTGCAGATTCGGCACGGCGGCCGCCTTCGGCGCGTGCACGTTCTGGTAGTGCTCTTCGAATGCCTCTTCGTCTTCCGGATCTGGTGCTGACCAGACGGCTATTAGTTTGTGCATCTGCAATGTTATCAATCACCACGTCACCTGATAATTGTTGGGGCGAGGACGGAACAGAAGCGGCGAATGGGGCGGAGCAAACACTAACCCGGTGGGAACGGGAGGTGTCGCATGCCTGAGCGACCGTCCATCGTCGTCCTGCGGGCCAAGCCACACGGCATCCCCGCCGAGGAGTACCACCAGCTGCTACGCGACCGCCTCCCCGACCACAGCGTCGAACTGGCCCGGACGCCACACGAGGAACGCGAGCTGATCACGGACGCTGACATCGCGACCGGCATCCGGTTCGACCCCGTGCTGCTCGACCACGCGGAAGCGCTACGCCTGTTCGCCTGCGGGGCGGCCGGCGTCGACCACCTCCCGCTGGAGCGACTGGCGGAGGCCGGCGTCGCCCTCACGAACGCCAGCGGCGTCCACGGCCCGAACATCGCCGAGCACGTGCTGGGGTCGCTGCTCGTCTTCGCCCGGGGCCTCCACCGGGCCTGGGCACGACAGGAACGTGCCGAGTGGCGTCACGAGCGCTCGTTCGGCGAACTGCAGGGGTCGACCGTCACGGTGGTCGGACTCGGGGCCATCGGGGAGGCCATCGTCGACCGCCTCTCGCCGTTCGGCGTCCCCACCATCGGCGTCCGGCACACCCCCGAGAAGGGTGGCCCCACGGACGAGGTCGTCGGGTACGGGAACGACCCCTTCCACGACGCGCTGGCCCGGACCGACTACCTCGTCCTCGCCTGCCCGCTCTCCGAGACGACCCGGGGGCTCGTCGGCGCCGAGGAGCTCCGGACGCTACCGCCGAGCGCGGTGCTGGTCAACGTCGCGCGGGGACCGGTCGTCGACACCGAGGCGCTCCTGGGAGCCCTCCGGAACTTCAGTCAACTCCGCGGCGCCGCACTCGACGTGACCGATCCGGAGCCGCTCCCGAACGACCACCCCCTCTGGGACCTGGGGAACGTGCTGCTCACCCCGCACTGCGCCGGGGACACCCCGCAGTACTGGGAGCGGCTGGCCGACATCGTCGTCGAGAACGTCGAGCGGGTCGAGTCGACCGGGACGTACGACGGGCTCCGGAACCAGGTGCTCCCCCGGGAGTAGGGACGCCATATCGGAACACCGGACCGGCAGTCCCGAACGGTGTCATCCCGAGACGTAGGTGATGCCGCCGTCGACGACGAGTTCGGCAGCGGTCACGTACGAGGCGAGGTCGGAGGCCAGGAACACGGCCGGCCCGCCCACCTCGTCGAGTTCGCCGTGACGCCCCATCGGGATGCGGGGGGCGATGGCGTCCATGTTGTCGTGCAGCGGGATGTCGTCGGTCGTCATGGCGGTCTTGAAGAGGCCGGGGTAGAGCGCGTTCACCCGGATGCCCTCCGAGCCGAACCGGCCGGCGAAGCCGAACGTGAGGTTCCGGACGGCACCCCTCGTGGCCGCATACACCGGTCGGGCCGCGGGCGTCCGCATCGCCTCCGTACTGGAGACGTTGATGATGGTCCCGCCGCGTCCCTCCTCCACCAGCCGGGTCGCCACCGCACGCGCGGCGAGGAAGTAGCCGCGGACGTTCACCGCCATGAACTCCTCGAACCGTTCGGTCGTGACGTCGAAATCGTCCGCGTCGGCGATGGCGGCGTTGTTGACGAGCGTGTCGACGCCACCGAACTCCTCGGCGGCCTCCAGAACGGGGTCGAACTCCCCCTCCAGCGTCACGTCGCACTCGACGAACGCGGCGTCGCGGTCGGTCTCCTCGCGGACCCGCTCGACGGTCGGTGTGCCGCCCTCGCGTGGCGTCTCCCGGATGTCCGCGACGACCACGTCCGCGCCGTGCTCGGCGAACGTGAGCGCCACGCCACGACCGATACCGCTCGCCCCGCCGGTCACGACGACTGTCTGGTCGGCGACCAGGTTGGTGGCTGTTGTCATGCAACGTGGCTGTCGCGAAACAGGCACATAAACGTTCGTCCACCCCGGACGCATCCCTCGGTCGGCCCATCGACAACTATTAACACAGCCGGGGGACTGGTAGATGGTATGTCGTTGCTCGATATCTCCGGTCTCGAGGCCGGATATGGGGATGTGAAGGTCCTCCACGGGGTCGACCTCCACGTGGAGGACGGGGAGTGGGTGGTCATCGTCGGTCCGAACGGTGCGGGCAAGAGCACGCTGATCAAGACCGTCTTCGGTCTCGCCGACCACACCGGCGGGACGATCACGCTCCGCGGGGAGTCGATGACGGACCTCCGGTCGAAGGAGATCATCCGCCGAGGGATCGGCTACGTCCCGCAGAACGACAACGTCTTCCCGCCGCTGACGGTGGCCGAGAACCTCCGGATGGGGGCGTACATCCTCGACGAGGTGCCCGAGGACACGCTGGCGGAGATCTACGACCTCTTCCCCATCCTCGACGAGCGCCGGAACCAGAAGGCGGGGTCGCTCTCGGGAGGGCAGCGCCAGATGCTCGCGATGGGTCGGGCGCTGATGCTGGACCCGGACATCCTGCTGCTTGACGAGCCCTCCGCCGGCCTCGCACCGGACCTCGTCGAGGAGACGTTCCAGCGCATCGAGTACATCAACGACACCGGGACGGCGATCCTCATGGTGGAACAGAACGCCAAGAAGGCGCTCGAGCGTGGCGATCGGGGGTACGTGCTGGTGCAGGGCCGGAACCGGTTCACCGACGACGCCGACGAACTGCTCGGGAACGAGGAGGTCCGCCAGGAGTTCCTCGGCGGATAGCCGGGGCACGGTTGCCCGACAAACGGACTGCCGTCGTGCGGTTCCCCCAGAGCCATTTATAAATAAACCACAAGGAAACGGCTCCCAAAACATTAATACTGCAGAACTCGCCGGTTCTTCCGGGAAACCATGACGGACGATAGCATCAACCGACGAACAGTACTTGCTGGACTCAGCGCGATGGGCGCAGCCTCGCTAGCGGGGTGCAGCGTCTCCCAGGAAGGAAACGACGGTGGCGGCGACGGCGGTGACGGTGGTGGTGGCGGTGACGGTGGTGGCGGCGGCGACGGCGGCGACGGCGGTGACGGCGGGTCGGGCGAGCAGCGGGAGGGAGCAGTGACGCTCGACTCGGTCCACGTGGTCGCCGCGGACAACCAGACCGGGCCGTTCAACTACCTGTTCACGTCGGCGAACAAGATGACACAGATCGCGCTCGACGAGATCGAGGCGGCCGGCGGCCCACTGGAGGCCGACGTCACCTTCGACTTCCAGGACACGGCGGTCAACCCCGCCAACTGGAAGGAGGCGATGACGAAGGGCGTCTTCAGCGACAACGCGGCGTTCATCTACGGGAGCGCGACCAACGAGGTCGTCGCACACCGCGAGTGGATCAAGGACAACGAGATCCCGGTCGTCACCGGCTGGCCGGGCGGGCTGGACCTCCGGCAGTACGGTGGCGACAGGGGGAACCCGGACGACCTGAGCCAGCACGACTGGATCTGGCGGACCATCGTGGGCGACAGCCTCACGCAGCTCGGCGCCGCGCAGTGGGCCGTCGAGACCAAGGGCTGGACGCGCTTCGGCGTCTTCCACGGCGCCTCGTCCGACCAGGCGGTGACCGCCGACGCGTTCATCGACGCCCTCGAGTCGAAGGACGGCACCGTCGCCGAGGAGATCCAGTTCCAGGAGGGGAAGACCAACTACGGGGCCGAACTCGACCGGATGCCCTGGGACGACATCGACGCGGTCTGGATCATGACCACCGTCGACACCGGGATCGGGTTCATGCGCCAGTGGGGCAACTCCGAGTACGGTGACAAGCCGGCGGTCCTGCAGGAGTGGGCCCGCCCCCAGAGCTTCATCGACCAGACGAAGGAGGTGCTCCAGGACAAGGAGATCTACACCATGGCGGGGACCCCCGCGACGGACGACCCGCTGTACCAGGAGGGCAAGGGCAAGTTCGAGGAGCGGTACCCCGACTCGGACTGGTACCCGCAGTTCACGCTGCCGCCGTACGACGCGGCCATCGTCGCCTGTCTCGCACTCCACCGCGCGGGAACGCTGGGCAACCTTCCCGCGGACCCCTCCATCGAGGAGATCCGGCGGGAGATCGAGCGCAACATCGGCCACGTCGGCCGGCCCCCGGGAACCGAGGTCACCAGTTTCGCCGACGGGAAGGCGGCGCTGGACGACGGCGATGACATCAACTACCAGGGCTACTACAGCACGTGTGACTTCACCGAGTTCGGCAACGTGCTCGTCGACGTCAACATGTTCAAGTACCCGACATCGGATCAGGAGACCTACCAGCAGGTGGCCACGATCCCGCCGGAAGACCTCCAGTCGCTCACCGATGGCAACTACTGACCCGACCGCACCCGGCCGAGCCTCCCCCCTCAGCACCAGCAATGGCACTCGTTGACCTCGTCATCTCCGGTCTCGAGACGGGATCGTTCATCGCCGTGGCCGCGATCGGCATCACGCTCGTCTACGGCTTCACCGATATGATCAACTTCGCACATGCGGAGTTCATGGTCATCGGTGCCTACGTCGGCGTGCTGTCGGTCAACGCGCTCGGGCTGCCGCTGATCGGTGCGCTGGTGCTCGTCCCGCTCGTGTCCGCAGCCGCGGGCTGGGCCGTCGCCCGGACGTTCTTCATGCCGATCCGGGAGGCCGGCCCCATCCCGCTGCTGGTGACATCCATCGGCGTGGGGCTGTTGCTCCGGTTCGGCATCCAGATCACCGCGTCGCCGACGCCACGGTATCTGGACCTCGGCTTCGTCTCCGAGACCGTGACCGTCGGCGGCGTGACGATGGCCAGCTACACGCCGCTGGTCATCGGCATCGCGGCCGCCTCGTTCGTCCTGCTGCACCTGCTGCTGACACGGACGACGCTGGGGACCGCGCTCCGGGCGATGGGCGCCAACGAGGACCTCGCCCTCGTGACCGGTATCGACACGGACCGGCTGCGCCACTACATCTGGCTCATCTCCTCGGCCATGGGCGGGCTGGCGGGGTTCCTGCTGACGTTCCCCCTGTTCGCCATCCCGAGCCTGGGCTTCCAGCAGATCATCATCGTCATCGCGGCGGCCATCCTCGGCGGCGCGGGGAGCGTCTACGGCGCCATCGCCGGCGCGTACGTCCTCGGGCTGACGATCGCCATCTCCACGGGTATGCTCCTCCCCGCGTGGGGCACCAACCTCGGGACCACCGTCGCGTTCGTGGTGCTGTTCCTCGTCCTGCTCGTCAGGCCGGGCGGCATCGCGGGCGCCGAGGTGACCAAGATGCGGGAGGTGGCGTAGATGGCGACCGACTCGCTGCGCGAGCGGCTCGGTGGCACGACCGACTTCGATCAGGTCGGCGAACGGACCAGGCTCATCGCCGCGCTCGGCGTCGGGCTGTTCGTGCTGACGCTCGGGTTCCTGTTCAGCAGCCTCGTGGTTTCGGTCCCCAACGCGAGCCTCGTCTTCATCGAGACGGGCATCACGTGGGGGGTCTATGCACTGCTCGTGCTCGGGCTGAACGTCCAGTTCGGCAACACCGGCCTCGTCAACTTCGGCTATCTGGTCTTCTTCATGCTCGGCGGGTACACGTTCGCGCTCGTCACCTCGGACGCCGCGGCGTTCGGGGGGCTGGGCCTGGCCTGGCCGGTCGGGGTGGTCGCCGTGCTCGTCGCTGTACTCGTGCTCGGACTGGCGTTCGGGGTCGTGGCGCTCCGGCTGCGCGACGACTTCCTCGCCATCGTCACGCTCGCGGCGCTGCTGGTCGGCATCGAGCTCATCGAGTCGTTCGACGGCATCACCGGCGGGACGAACGGTATCTACGGCATCCCGGAGCTCCTCGACGGCCTCGCCGGCACGTACCAGAACCGGCTGGTGACGACGCTGCTGCTGGTGATCAGCTTCGTCCTCGTCGGGTACGCGGTCAGCCAGCGGCTGACCGAAGGGCCCTACGGTCGGGTCCTCCGCTCGATCCGGTCGGACGAGCTGGTCTCCCAGACCCTCGGGAAGCGGACCTTCCGCTACAAGGTCCAGGCGTTCCTGTTCGGGGCGGTGATGGCCGGCATCGCCGGCATCCTGCTGTCGACCCACCGGGGCTCGATCACGCCGGACTTCTTCGGCCTCCACATCACGATCATCGTCTGGGTCGGGATGCTGCTGGGCGGCTCGGGCAACAACCGGAGCGTCCTCGCGGGGCTGGCGATCATCCTCGCGCTCAACCTGTCGCTCCGGTTCGTCTCGAGCGGCGTGACCGACCTGATACCGAACGTCCGGTTCGGCGCGGTCAGCCAGATGATCATCGGCCTGGTACTGGTGCTGGTGATGCGGTACCGCCCGGAGGGCATCTGGGGGAACCCGGCGGAACTGGAGGTTCACGAATGAGCCTGTTCGAGGCCAGTGGCGTCGGGAAGCGGTTCGCCGGGCTGCAGGCCCTCGACGACGTCTCCGTCTCCATCGACGAGGGCGAACTCGTCGGGCTCATCGGCCCGAACGGGGCCGGCAAGAGCACGTTCTTCAACGTGGTCACCGGCGTCCGGCGGCCCGACGAGGGGAGCGTCCGGTTCGACGGCGCGGACATCACGGGCCTGCGGCCGGCCAGTATCGCCCGGCGCGGGATGGTCCGGACGTTCCAGATGTCCCGCGAACTCGGCGCGATGACCGTCGAGGAGAACCTGGCACTCGGCGCCAGCAACCACCCCGGCGAGACGGTCAGCGGGGCACTCGTCCGGACGCAAGCGGTCCGCGAGCGCGAGCGCGAGACGCTGGAGCGGGTGGCCGAACTCGTCGACTTCCTCGAACTCTCGGAGCTGGCAGACGAGTACGCCAGCAAGCTCTCCGGCGGCCAGCGGAAGCTCCTTGCACTGGGCCGCGTGCTGATGTCCGACCCGGAGCTGATCCTGCTCGACGAGCCGTTCGCCGGCGTCAACCCGACGCTCGAGCGCAAACTCGTCGAGCGCATCGTCGAGTTGAACGAGGACGGGATGACCTTCCTCATCGTCGAGCACGAGATCGAGACCCTCGTCGAGGTCTGCGACCGGCTGGTCGTGCTCCACAACGGACGCGTCCTCACCGAGGGCGAGCCCGAGGCCGTCGTCAGCGACGACGAGGTCATCGACGCCTACCTCGGCGACACGCTCCAGTCCACGTGACCGACACCCCTGTCCTCGCCCCGTTCCTCAGTGCTCGAACCGGACGCGACCGCCCTCTTCGGCGGTCTCCGGGAACATCTTCCCCGGGTTGAGGATGTCGTTCGGGTCGAACGCCCGCTTGACCCGTCGCATCATCTCCACCGCGACCTCGCCGTGTTCGCGCTCGAGGTACTGCTGTTTCCCCATCCCGATCCCGTGCTCGCCGGTACAGGTGCCGCCGACATCCAGTGCCCGCTCGAGGACGGCCTCGTAGACACGCTCGCCCCGCTCGACCATCTCCTCGTCGGACTGGTCCACCAGCACGGTGTAGTGGAGGTTCCCGTCGCCCGCGTGACCGAACGTCGGGACCAGCAGGTCGTACTCCTCGCCCAGCTCCTTGGCGTACCGGACCAGCGGCGGGTACTCGGAGATGGGGACGGTCACGTCGCCGGGATGCATCGGCGTGAGGTCCGGGTCGTACCCCTGGACGGCGAAGCCGAGTTCGTCCCGGATCTTCCAGAGCTCCGCGGCGCTGGCCTCGTCGCCGACCTCGAACTGCTGGACGTCGTGGGCCTCGAAGATGGAGCGGCAGAACGCCACCTCCTCCTCGATACCGTGGTCGGCGTGGAACTCCACGAAGATCATCGGCGCGTCCGGGAGGCCGGTGTCCAGGTGCGCGTTGGCCATCCGGGCGGATAGCGCGTCGATGAGCTCGATCTTCGCGACGTCGACGCCCGAACGGACGGCATCGTAGATGGCCTCCGAGGCGTCGTCGAGGTCCGCGAACACCGCTCGGCCGCCGCGTTTCTGCTCCGGCAGCCCGTCGAGCCGGAGCGTCGCCCGCGTGACCACGCCGAGCATCCCCTCCGATCCGATGAGGAGGTCCTTCAGGTTGTAGCCGGAGGAGGTCTTGACCGCCCGCGACCCGCAGGTCATCACCGCACCTTCACCGGTCACCACCTCCAGGCCGAGGACCCAGTCCCCGACCTCGCCGTACTTGACGGTCTGCTGTCCGGAGGCGTCGTTGGCGATCATCCCCCCGATGGTCGAGAGGTCGGCCGAGGAGGGCATCGAGGGGAAGACCAGTCCGTGGCTGGCGACCGCCTCGTTCACCTCCGACCCGATGATCCCCGGCTGCACGTCGATCTGGAAGTCGTCCGGGCGGACCTCCAGGATCGCGTCCATCCGGGTCAGGTCCATGCTGATGCCGTCGAACTTCGGGACCGCGTTCCCCTCGACGGAGGTCCCCGCGGCCCAGGGGGTCACCGGTACATCGTGTTCGTTGGCGGCCCGGATGACCGCGGCCACCTCCTCCGTCGACTCCGGCCAGACCACGACCTCCGGGACGACGCCGATGCCGACCTCGCCGGCCCACCAGTCGGCGGCGTGATTCTCGCGCTCCGCGTCCCCGAACGAGATCTGATCCGATGGCAGTATCTCACCAACGAACGAGCAGTCGTGTGGCATGCCCACCCCTCCGACCCACAGGGGTATAGTTCATGTGCCGACGTGTGACACCCCGTCCGGCCGTCCTCGACGCCCCTCCAGGCAGTTTTTGTATTGCCCCAGCACCGTTGGTAACAAAGACATCACGCCCGTCCCGTACCGATAAAGATAACGAGCTAAGGGCGTTATTCTATCGACCGGGTTCCGTGGTTGACACAGGCTCGTGATGGCTATAGTCACACCACCGACGGTTGGCGGCGGGCGAAGATTGATGCCGACAGGACGCGACCCGCCAGCACATGACCGACGAGGACGCCGACCGGCTCGACGGTATCGGCCCGGCCCTGCAGCAGGAGATCTACATCGAGGGTGAGGGCCCGTCGGTCCCGCTCTCGGCCGAGGAACTGGAACGGCAGGCGCTGGACGCGATGGCGGCCGACGTCCGGACGTTCGTCGAGGGGGGCGCGGGCGGCGGTGGA
Source organism: Haloglomus litoreum (assembly GCF_029338515.1). Lineage (GTDB taxonomy): Archaea > Halobacteriota > Halobacteria > Halobacteriales > Haloarculaceae > Haloglomus > Haloglomus litoreum. Next base: position 4,090,822 of record NZ_CP119988.1, read on the forward strand.
ACGATGCGGTCGAATCGGCGGGCGTTCGACCGGTGGCAGCTCGTCCCCCGCGTGCTCCGCGACGTGGCCGCGCGCGACCTCTCGACGGAGTTCCTCGGCCGGACGCTGCCCGCACCAGTCATGCTGGCGCCCATCGGCGCACAGGCCATCCACCACGACGACGGCGAGCTGGCGACCGCCAGGGCCGCCGCGTCGCTCGGCATCCCGTACATCGTGAGCACGGTCTCCTCCCGGCCGCTGGAGGAGGTGGCCGGGGCGATGGGCGAGACCCCGAAGCTGTTCCAGCTCTACTGGGGGCCCGACCGCGAGCTGGTGGAGAGCTTCGTCGGACGCGCAGAGGAGGCCGGCTACGACGCGCTGGTCGTCACGGTGGACATGCCGCTGACCGGGTGGCGCGAGCGCGACGCCGACGAGGCCGCGCTGCCACCGCTCCGGGGCGAGGGGCTGGCCAACTACACCACGGATCCGGTCTTCCGCGCGGCGGTCGACCAGCCCCTGTCGGACCACCCGGAACAGGTGGTCGAGCAGTACCTCGCCTCGTTCACGGACGCATCGCTCACCTGGGACGACCTCGCCTGGCTCCGGGAGCGCACGGACCTCCCGATCCTGCTGAAGGGGGTGCTCCACCCCGACGACGCGGTATCGGCGCTCGACCACGGCGTCGACGGGCTCGTCGTCTCGAACCACGGGGGCCGCCAGCTCGACGGGGCCGTCGGTGCCCTCCAGGCGCTGCCGCGGATCGCCGAGGCCGTCGACGGGCAGGTACCGGTCGTCTTCGACAGCGGGATCCGCCGCGGCCCGGACGCACTCACGGCGCTCGCACTCGGCGCCGACGCCGTCGCCATCGGGCGCCCGTACATCTACGGCCTGGCGCTGGCCGGCGAGGACGGCGTCCGGGACGTACTCAGGAACTTCCTCGGCGACCTCGACATCGGGCTCGGCCTCGCCGGCTACAGCGACGTGGCGGACCTCGACCGCGCGGCACTCTGGGAGTCCACCGATGGTGTGTGAGGGTGGTCCCGGGACCGTGCTCAGCCCACGAGCACGTTGAGCTCCGGGAAGATGAAGAAGGTGAGCCAGATGACGACGAGGACGGCGAGGTACGGCACCGCAGCCAGGGCCACCCTGATGTAGTCGATGCCGGTCAGGCTGCTGATGATGTAGAGGTTGAGCCCGTACGGCGGGGTGATGAAGCCGATGGCGTCACTCATCATGAACACGACGCCCCACATCACGGGCGAGAGGCCGAGCGTGGCCGCGATGGGCGCCAGCAGCGGGGCGATGAGGATCATGTTCGGGACGCTCGCCAGGAAGGAGCCGCTGAGCAGCATCACCACCACCATCGCGGCGCCGACGAGCCAGGGTGACCCCAGCGCCTGGATCGCGTCGGCGATGGCCCGCTGGAGTCCCAGGAACGAGAGGTTCTGCTGGATCATGACCGACGCCACGTAGATGGGGATGATGATCCCCTGGATGGTGATCGCGGTGGTCATCCCGCGCAGTAACTGGTTGAACTCCGTGAACCGCGCGGTGACCAGCCCGACGAGCAGGATGTAGCCGGTCGCGACAGCCGCTGATTCCGTGGGGGTGAACGTGCCGCTGTAGATCCCCCCCAGGAGGATCACGATGGCGAGGAGAGCGTACTTCGCCCGCCAGGCCTGACGGACGACATCCGTCGGGCTGAACGGCGTTCGCTCCCGCCCGTAGCCGTGCCGGTAGGACTGGACCGTCGCGACCGCCGTGAGCCCGCCGAGCATCAGGATGCCGGGGATGATGCCCGCCAGGAACAGGTCCGCGATGGAGACGTTGAACAGGGCCCCGTAGAGGATGAACAGGATGCTCGGCGGGATGATGATACCCAGCGTGCCGCCGGAGGCGATGGTGGCGGCCGCGAACCTCGGCTCGTACTCCTCCGCCTCCAGGTCGTCGTACAGTGCCTCGCCGACCGCCGCGGTGGTGGCGGAGTTCGAGCCGGTGATGGCCGCGAAGATGCCGGCCATCAGCAACGACGTGTTCGCCGTGCTACCGGGGAGCCAGCCGATGAGCGAGCGGGCGAACGCGATGATATCGTCGGAGATCTGGAACTCGCTGATGAGCGTCCCGATGACGATGAACAGCGGCACCGCGACCAGGGGGTAGCTGTCGAGCTGGTTGTACGCGACCAGCGGCAGGTTGAGGAACTGGAAGAGGTCGACGAGGTACGTGAAGCCGACCGTCCAGGCGCCGAACACCAGCAGGATGGGGACCCCGATGACGAACAGCAGGATCGCGAACAGGGTGAGGAGTATCAGCGGGTCGACGACCGCCATCTCACTCACCTAGCCCGACATCGGTCCCGATCTCCTCGCCCGCCCGGAACGCGCGCGTCGTGATGACGGCCCGCTGTGCGACCCGAAGCAGTATCAGGCCGAACCCGACGGGGATCGAGGCGCGGAACAGCCACACCGGGATCGGGAGCCCGACCACGGTCGTCCCGGTCTCCATGACGTTCGCGGTGATGTCGAGCGAGTACCAGAAGATGACACCCGCGAACGCGACCCAGAGCACCCACTCGAGCACGTACACCGCGTACACGCCACGCTGGGAGAGCCGCTCGAACACGAGGGTGAACCGGAGGTGGCTGTTCGTCCGGACCGCATAGGCCGTCGAGAGCCAGGCCAGCCAGATGAACAGCCCGAGGACGACCTCCTGCCCCCACACCGGCGGGCGCCCGAAGTTCCGCGTGCCGACGTCGTAGAGGATGATGAACAGGTAGACGAACAGCAGCAGGGCGGCGAGGTACCCCTCGAAGTTGTCGAGGGCACGCCTGACGCGGTCGGAGTCCAGCGCCGTGGTCGCCGCTGCGAGGATGGATATGAGAGCGTTCATGCGCTCTCAGAGCTGGTCGATGTAGTCGTCCCACCAGGCGTCCAGTTCGAAATCGTCCGGCGAGTCCGGAACGGCACTCTCGCGCGCCGTCGAGTGCAGGAAGTCCACGATGTCGTCACCGGTGAACAGCTCGTTGGCCCGGGAGATGATGTCGCTGTACTTCCCGCGGTTCTCCGTCACGTCGATGGGGTCCCACCAGGACTGGAGCTCGCTGTCGCTGAGGAAGTGGACGTCGATGTCGTTCTCCGCGAACGCCGACCCCTCCGGGACGGGGTCGGCCTGCCCGTTGCGTTCCTGGTTGACCTCGTCGACGATCCGGCCCTGCTGTTCGACGATCCACCGCGAGGCTTCCGCGACCGCCTGCCGGTTCTCCTCGGAGAGCCCCTTCAGCCACTCCACGTTCGCCCACTCGATGGGGATCTGGTGGTAGGCCTCGTTCACCACGGCATCGGTCACGACGGGGCCGCCGCCGAAGCTCATGATGTTGCCCGGCCCGGCGATGATGCCGGCGACGGCGCCCTCCTTCATGGCCTGCAGGAACTCCGTGAACTGGATCGAAACCGGGTTGGCCCCCCAGCTCTCGATGATGATGGAGGAGGTGGTGTCCGCCGACCGGCGGACGTCCAGCCCGGACAGTATCTCGGGGGTGATCTCGTCGACCCCCTCCAGTTGCCTGCCGCCCTGCTTGCCGAGCAGCAGCGTCCGCTGGGTCGCGTACGACACCGTGAACGGGATGGCGCCGTACTTCTTCGCGAACGGGACCCAGTACTGCTCCCAGGCTGCCGGCTTGGTCAGCGCGTGGTAGATGGACTGATTGTTCGGGAACAGCCGCGGCAGCAGCCAGGCGTTGTTCTCGGGGAACTCGCCCGAGGAGTTCGCGACGGAGTCGGCGGCGACCTGGACCAGCCCGTTCGTCACCTTCTCGGCGCAGGTCGTCTCCGTACAGAATTCGCCCCCGCCGATGACCTCCGCGGTCACGTTGCCGTCGGAGAACTCCTCGACCTTCTCGGGGATCTTGAACATCGACCCCGGCGTGAGACACTCCCAGCACTGGGTCTTCTCGATGTACCCGCCGGCGACGCGGAACGATGTCGTCCCGCCGCCACCGCCATCACCACCATCACCGCCGCCACCGCCATCACCGCCATCACCGCCGCCACCGCCCCCGTCGCCCCCGTCACCCGTGCAGCCGGCGAGTCCAGCCAGTCCCGCCGTGCCGGCAGCCAGGCCGGATCGTCGCAGTACGGTTCGTCGTGAGAGTTCGTTCGTATCGGTCATGTTGCGTGTACCTGATGCCGGGGCCGGTGGTGGCCACCGGATGACATCTGTTGACAGGTGTTGTTCGCGTGTCTTATATCTTTCCGGCGCTGGACCCCATCCGACCGGATCGGCGGGTTGACGGCAAATTTTATCTTCGGTGTGTGTGGACAACCAACAGTATGGAGACCCACAGCGTTCGACCAGCAGAGTGGCGTTCCGCCGGCGGCCGACGGTGGAACGCGAGCCGATCGACCGGAGCAGCGAGATGAGGGGGGACAGCGCCCCCGAACTGCGACAGATCCTGGACGAGGACGGCCAGCTTCGCGATGATGCCGTGGTTCCGGACCTCACGGACGACGAACTGCTGGAGCTGTTCCGGATGCTCAAACTGGCCCGCCACTACGACGAGCGGGCGATCAAGCTCCAGCGACAGGGCCGGATGGGGACCTACTCCCCCATCGCGGGCCAGGAGGCGGGACACGCCGCCAGCGCGTTCGCGCTGTCGGGCGACGACTGGATCCTGCCCAGCCACCGGGCCGACATCGCGTCGCGAATCCGGGGGCTCGGACTGGAGTTCCACCTGATGTACTGCATGGGCATGGAGCGCGGGAACCGCATTCCGGAGGACACGCCGGTCTTCCCGGTCACGCTCCCCATCGCGACGCAGATCCCCCACGCCGTCGGCATGGCGTGGGCGTCGAAGTACATGGGCAGCGACCGCGTGTTCATGCCGTACTTCGGCGATGGGGGCACCTCCGAGGGCGACTTCCACGAGGGACTGAACTTCGCGGGCGTCTTCGACACGCCGACGGTGTTCTTCATCAACAACAACCAGTGGGCCATCTCCATCGGGCCCGACCAGCAGACCAAGAGCCGGACGCTGGCACAGAAGGCCGATGCCTACGGCTTCGAGGGCGTCCGGGTGGACGGGATGGACCCGCTCGCGGTGTATCAGGTGACCCACGAGGCCATCGAGAAGGCCCGGGACCCGCCCGAGGGCGAGCTCCGACCGACGCTCATCGAGGCGCTCACCTACCGGTTCGGCCCACACACGACCTCCGACGACCCGTCGGTCTACCGCGAGGACGAGGAACTGGAACGGTGGGAGCAGCGCGACCCCATCCCCCGGATGGAGACGTTCCTCCGCGACACCGGCCGGCTGGACGCCGAACTGCTCGAGACCATCGAACAGCAGGTCGCCGACGAGGTGAACGAGGCCATCGACATCGCCGAGTCCGTCGACCGGCCGGAGCCCACCAACATGTTCGACCACACCTTCGCGGAGCCGACGCCGCGACTGCAGGCACAGCGCGAGGAACTCCAGATGCTCCGCGAGGAGTACGGCGACGACGCGTTCACACACTAATGTCCGGAACCGAAACAACGGAAACGACGAATCTCACGCTGGTACAGGCCGTCCGCGATGCGCTCCACGACGAGATGGCGCGCGACGACCGGGTCGTCGTCCTCGGCGAGGACGTCGGCGTCAACGACGGGGTCTTCCGCGCGACAGAGGGCCTCTACGACGAGTACGGCGCCGAGCGGGTCATCGACACGCCGCTGGCCGAGAGTGCCATCGCCGGCACCGCGGTCGGGATGGCCGCCTTCGGCCTCCGTCCGGTGGCCGAGATCCAGTTCATGGGGTTCATCTACCTCGCGTTCGACCAGATCGTCTCGCACGCCGCCCGACTCCGGACCCGCTCGCAGTCGAGTTTCAACGTCCCGCTGGTCGTCCGGGCGCCGTACGGTGGCGGCGTCCACGCGCCCGAGCACCACTCCGAGTCCACGGAGGCGATGTTCGCGCACATGCCCGGGCTGAAGGTGGTCATCCCGTCGACCCCGTACGATACGAAGGGACTGCTGACCGCCTCGATCCGCGATCCGGATCCGGTCATCTTCCTCGAGCCGAAGAGCCGCTACCGGGCCTCCCGTGAGGCCGTCCCGACGGACTCGTACACCGTTCCGCTGGGCGAGGCCGCGGTCCGCCGCGAGGGCACGGACGTCACCGTCTTCGCCTGGGGCGGGATGGTGGCACCGACGCTGGAGGCCGCCGAGAACCTGGCCGAGGAGGGGATCGACTGCGAGGTGGTCGACCTGCGGACCATCTCGCCGATGGACGTCGACACGATCGTCTCGTCGTTCGAGAAGACCGGTCGGGCCGCCGTCGTCCACGAGGCCCCCTACACCGCCGGGATGGCCGCCGAGATCACCGCGACCATCCAGGAGGAGTCGCTGCTGCTGCAGGAGGCCCCCATCGAGCGCATCACCGGCTGGGACACGCACTACCCGCTGTACGCCTCCGAGGACTTCTACCGCCCGGGCGTGACGCGTATCGAGCACGGCATCCGCAACGCTGCGGGGTTCTGACGATGGTCCGCGAGTTCAAACTCCCCGACGTCGGCGAGGGGCTGACCGAGGCCGAGATCGTCACCTGGCTGGTCGAGGAGGGTGACACCGTCACCGAGGACCAGCCCGTCGCCGAGGTCGAGACCGACAAGGCCGTCGTCGAGGTCCCCGCCCCCGTCAACGGGACCGTCCGCGAGATACTGGCCGAGGCGGGCGAGATGGTCCCCGTCGGCGAGGTCATCATCACGTTCGATGTCGAAGGCGAGCCCGTCGAACCGGTCGACGAGGGGGGCACCGAGCCCGAACCGGACGAGTCCGCCGTCGCCGAGGCCGACACACCGACCGATGCCGGCACCGACGGCGAGTCCGGCGGCGAGGTGTCGGCGAAGGGCGGTCGCGTCTTCGCGGCGCCCTCGGCCCGCCGCCTGGCCCGCGAACTCGGTGTCGACATCGAGACCGTCGCCGGCAGCGGTCCCGGCGGCCGCGTCTCCGAGGCCGACGTGCGCGCCGCCGCGGCGGGCGACGGCGCAGCCGACACCGGGGCGGAACCGGAGCCCGCAGCGGCGTCCGGGGACGCGACCGCCGCCGAGCCGGTCGTGGAGGCCGCTCCGGCGACGGCCGACCGCGACCGGACCGCCGCCAGACCGTCGACCAGGGGGGTCGCTCGCGACCTCGGCGTGGATATCGACACCGTGCCGACCGACGCCGAGCACAAGGGGTACGCGCTCGTCACGACCGAGCAGGTCCGGCAGTTCGCCGCCGCAGCGGAGCACGAGCAGGCGGCCGAGGCGGCGACCCCCACGGAGCAGCCCGAGGCGGCGGCCGCCACCGGCGACGAAGAACGCGTCGAGCGGATACCGTACCGTGGCCTCCGGCGGACCATCGGCGAGCGGATGACGACCGCGAAGTTCACGGCGCCCCACGTCACGGCCCACCATCACCCGGACGTGACCGAACTGGTCAGGGTCCGCGAGGAGCTGGCCGCGGAGGCCGAACAGCGGGGCATCCGGCTGACGTACATGCCGTTCGTGCTGAAGGCGACCGTCGCCGCGCTCCGGGCCAATCCGAACCTCAACGCGGAGCTCGACGAGGAGAACGGGGAGATCATCCGGAAGCGCTACTACCACATCGGCGTCGCGACCGCGACCGAGGAGGGGCTCCTCGTGCCCGTCGTCGAGGACGTCGACCAGAAGGGCATCCTCGAACTCGCGGCGGAGGTCAACGACCTCGCCGAGCGGGCCCGAGAGCGGTCGCTCTCGCCCGAGGAACTCCAGGGCGGGACGTTCACCGTCTCGAACTGGGGTGCCATCGCCGGGAACTACGCCACGCCCATCCTCAACTACCCGCAGACCGGCATCCTCGGGCTCGGGGAGCTCAAGCCGCGACCCCGCGTCGTGGACGAGGGGGAGACGGGGACACCGTTCGCGGACGACGGGAGCGTTCCGGGCTCGGTCGTCCCGCGGTACACGATGCCGCTGTCGGTGTCGTTCGACCACCGCGTCGCCGACGGGCTCGACGGGGGCCGGTTCGCGAGCGACCTCATCGAACGGCTGGAGGACCCCTACCGCCTCCTGCTCTGAACCGACTCCGGCATTTATATCAGGATTTATCGATCTATCCTCCAGATTATAGTTTTAATCGAACTATTCACATGTTATTCCGGCAGGCGCGTACCGCGGGACCCCATCGTGCTCGCTCGGCGTGTCGCATCGTGGGACGGGCGCCACTACGGCAGGAGTCAACGGAGCCAGTCGCTCGACCCGGTGAGGGGCCCATGCAGCCGCACCCAGACGAGTGCCGCGTCCCCGTTCCCGTCCGTCCGGCACAAGCTACTTCAGCACCTGGGGCGATGCGTGTGCTGTCACATCATGACGACCGACGAAGGATGGATGCTGCCGCCCGGTGCGCCGGCCATCCCACCGCCGCCGTACCGGATGGAACCCGATTCACAGTACCTGTACGTGTTCTACGACCGCCCGGACGACGTGCTCGAGCGGGCGGTCCCGGAACCGCTCGAACTCGCCCAGGGTGACGGCCCCCGCGTCCGCATCGCCGTGGGTGATCCCATCCAGCCGCCCCACACCCACACGCGCTACCACGAGGGCATCGTCTCGGTGAAGGTCGAGTTCGACGGCCAGGTGGGCTGGTACCTGCCGTACATCTGGACGGACAACGACGAGGCGATGGACGTGGGGCGGCTGTACGGCTGGTACAAGCAGTACTGCGACGACACGCCCATCCGGATCGACGGCAATCGCATCCGCGGCGACCTGGAACGCGACGGGGACTCGATACTCACCATCAAGTTCCGGTCGACCAGCGCGCCAGGGGAGGAGGGCGCGCTGCTGAAGCGCCTCGCCGAACTGTTCGAGGGCCCCTCCTACGGGGTGAAGAAGGTGCCGAGCCCGGAGCGGGGCGGGAAGGTGCTCAAGCAGGTCATCGCGACGGAGCTCGAGGACTCGGTCATGCACGAGGTCTGGGCCGGGGACGCCACGGTCGAACTCACCCCGACCCCCAAGTATCCGTTCCTCCACGAGTTCCAGCCCGACCAGGGCGACATCGTCGACGCGTTCTACGTCCGGCCGGAGTTCATCCTCCCACACGGGGAGGTCGTCTGGGAGCGCTACGACTGACCGTCGGGGGCGCTCCCGGTCGAAGCGCGGTCGCTCGCACGCCGTGGACGGCGCCCCGGGGGCAAACCTATTTGACGGAGCGACACTGCCGTTCCGAGCATATGCCACCCCTCGAGTTCGACGACGAGCCACCGGAACAGCTGACGGTCGATACGGCCCTGGAGAACCGGGCCGAGGCGATTCCCGACGAGCGGTTCGTCCTCTACGGTCCCGAGGAGCGATCCGTCTCGTACCGCGAGATGGACCGCATCGCCAACGCCATCGGGAACTCGTTACGCGAGGCCGGTGTCGGCCGGGGTGGCCGGGTCTCCGTGATGGTCGAGACGCACTTCACCGCCCTGTGTGCGTTCTTCGGCATCGTCAAGGGCGGGATGATCTACTCCCCGATCAACGACGCGTACAGGGGAGCGACGCTGTCCTACCAGCTCGACGATACCGCGCCCGAGGCCCTCGTCATCGAGGACCGCTTCCTGGACCGACTTGACGAGGTCGCCCCCGATTTGACCACGACGCCCCGGCTCGCGGTGGTCGAGACGGACGCCGAGAGCGCCCCCCCGCCCGACGGCTTCGAGACGATACCGTTCGAGGAACTCCTCGAGGGAAGTCCCGAGAGCCCCGACGTCGACACCGCGTGGGACGACGTGGCGAGCGTCCTGTACACCTCCGGGACGACCGGCCAGCCGAAGGGGGTCTGCCAGCAACACCGGTGGATACTCTCGAACTACGCGGAGCTGGGGTGGCGGCTGCAGTCCCCCGAGGACGTGACCCACACCAGCCTCCCGCTCTACCACGTGGGCGGACTGTACAACGACATCCTGGGGGCGATGATGGCGGGCGCGTCGGTGAGCCTGTGGGACCGTTTCAGCCCGGACAGGTTCTGGGACCGTATCGACCGGGCACAGGCCTCCCGGACGATGCTGGTCTCCTCGATGATTCCGTGGCTGATGAACCGCCCGGAGCGGGCGACCGATTCGGAGAACAGCCTCGACAAGGTGCTCATGGCCCCGCTGCCGGAGAACTACGACGAGATCGCCGACCGGTTCGGGTTCGACATCGTACAGACCGCGTACGGCTCGACGGAGGTGGGCAACGCACTCGCCGGACTCGTCCGCTGCTTCGACGACGAGTTCATGACGCCGGAACGGCTCCGGCGGGGGATGGCTCCCGACGAGGTGCTCGACACCGGACTGGAGCTGGGCGTCCCCATCGTCGAGAGCGTGCCCGGTGACGGCTGGCTCGGCAGCGGCGAGGGGCGTCCGAACCTGGAGCTGGCGATCGTCGACGAGCGGGACGAGCCGGTTCCGACCGGCGAGGTCGGCGAACTCGTCGCCCGACCGAAGCGGGCCGCGATACTGTTCAAGGAGTACGACGGGAAACCGACGGAGACGGTGGCCTCGTGGCGGAACCTGTGGTACCACACGGGCGATGCGATGTATCGCGACGAGGCGGGGCAGTTCTACTTCGTGGACCGGATGGGCGCCGCGATCCGCCGCCACGGGGAGAACATCTCCTCCGAGCAGGTCCAGAGCCTCGTCAACAGCCACGACGCCGTCGAGCGCTCGGCCGCGTTCCCGGTCCCGGCAGACGAGGGTGACGAGGACGAGGTGGCGGTCGCCGTCGAGACCGCCGAGGGCGCACAGCTGAGCGAGGCCGAACTCCGGCGCTACCTCGAGGACCGGATGCCCGAGTTCATGCGCCCGCGATACATCACGTTCGTCGCGGAAATCCCGACCACCGCGACGAACAAGATGGAGAAGTACAAGCTCCGCCAGGAGCTGGTCGAGCGGCACGACCTGGAGTGAGTCCCCGGCCACAGCCCCGCCAGCGTCCGGTCGCTCCCGTCGGCCGGGGCGGGCGGGCACGTCGCAGGGCGCTCATATCGGCGGGATGCCGTGTTTCTTCGGCGGCCAGTCCTCCTGGGTGCGTAGCTGCGCCCGGTCGATGGTGTCGATGAGGAGGGGCCGGGTCTCCTCCGGGGTGACCACCCTGTCGATGCCCATCCCCTCGGCCGCGCGGAGCGCACCGGAGCGCCCCACGAACCGGTCGACGAGTTCCTCGCGCTTCTCGTCGGGGTTCTCCGCGGTCTCGATCTCGCGACGGTAGATGACGTTGACCGCTCCCTCGATCCCCATGGCCGCGAGTTCGGTCGTGGGCCACACGGCGTTGAGTTCGTTCCTCGTTCGGCCTCCGGCCATCGCCAGATAGCCGAGCCCGTACCCCCGACGGAGCACGATACTCATGACCGGCGTGGTCGCCCGCTCGATCTGGTACACCAGCTTGCCGGAGTGGCGGGCGAGCCCCTCGCGTTCGGACGTGGGCCCGGGGAGGAACCCGGGGACGTCCGCGAGGAACACCAGCGGGAGTTCGAACGCGTCACAGAGGGCGATGAACCGCGAGGACTTGGTCGTCGCGTCCGTGTCCAGCGTCCCGGCCTTGGACCGGGGATTGTTGGCGACGACACCGACCGGCGTGCCATCGAGTCGGGCGAACCCCGTGACGATGCTCCGTGCGAACCGGGGCTTCAGTTCGAAGAACGTGTCCCGGTCGACCAGCCCCTCGACGACCGTGTAGACGTCGAACGCCTTCTTCGGGTCGGCGGGGATGATCTCCGCGAGTTCGTCCGCCTGCTCCTGCCGTGGCGGGGCGGACTCGTCGGCCGCCGGTGGGCTCTCGGTCGCGTTCTGGGGAAGGTAGCTGAGGTACTCCCTGACCGCGTCGAGGCAGGCTTCGTCGTCCTCACAGGCCATGTCGGCCACGCCCGTCTCCCGGGTCTGGAACGCGGCCCCCCCGAGTTCCTCCTTCGAGACATCGATTCCCAGCGCCGCGTTGGTCAGGGCGGGCCCCGCGATGCCCATCGTCCCGGTCCCCTCGACCACCGGCACGAAATCACAGAACGCCGAGAAGTTCGTCGGCCCGGCGAACCCGGGACCCATTATCGCCGACACCAGCGGGACCCATCCCGAGAGCTTCGTCAGCTTCGTGAACAGGTCACCGTCGTCGCCGTGGGCGAACGGTCGGGCATCGAGTCCCTCCTGGATGCGGTGCCCACCGCCGTCGTGGAGGAGGACGGTCGGGAGTCCGCGCTGGAGCGCGATATCGAACAGCCGGCTCATCTTCCGGCTTCCGGTGTGGCCGATGGAGCCACCCTTGACCGTGTAGTCGGACGCCATGACGGTGACCGGCTGCCCGTCGATCCGTGCCGTCCCGGTGACGATTCCGTCGGCCGGGGCGTCCTCCCGGGTCCAGTCGGAGGTCTCGGGCGTGCTCGGAGCCGGGGCCGCGAGTGCCCCGATCTCGTTGAAACTCCCGCCGTCACAGAGGTAGTCGATCCGCTCGCGTGCGGTCAACTTCCCCTGGGAGTGTTGCTGCTGGACGGCCTCCGGTCGCCCCTCGTCGGATATCGATCGCCGCGCCTCGACGAGGCGCTTGCGTAACCGCTCGGCGTTGAGGCGCGTCTGCGGGTCCGATGGCGGTGAGTCCTCGTTGCTCATCAGTGGGTACCGTTCGACGAACCCATAGTTAAGTATTGACGCCCCGAGAGGTTCGGGTACGGAACCGGCGACACGGCGGACGGAACTGGCGACTCGTCTCCCCGTCCCGACCCCGGGAGCGGGGCGGACGCGAGCGCGGTTGCCCCGCAGACCGCCCGCTCCGATGCCACACAGACCGATGACCGGACTCACACCAACCCACGACGAGATCGAACGGATTCAGGACCGGATGGCGACGAACAGATTCGACGACATCCGGGCGGTGTCGATCAGATACCTCACGCAGCCGTCCATCGTGGACCGCCTGCTCCCGCCGGGGCTGGAGCCGACCGACGAGCCGCTGGTCGAGGCCGAGGTCGTGACCGTCGGTCGGAGCAACTGCGTCGGCGCATTCGCGGGCGGTGGGTTGTACGTTCGGGCCCAGCACGACGGCGAGGTCGGGAACTACTGTCTGACGATGCCGATGTCAACCGACGAGGCGGTTCGGTGGGGCCGGGAGCTGCTCGGCGAGCCGAAGCGGCAGGCGAGTGTCGAGCTAGAGCGGAACGGCGACGAGATCAGCGGCCACATCACCCGGCACGGTGAGCCGCTCCTCGGTATCGAGGCGACCATGGAGTCCCGCCGGGGCAGTAGCACCGGCTCGCAGTCGGTGTTCCACTACAAGCATCTGCCCGCCGTGACCGGCCGAGGGTTCCAGTTCGACCCGGTGCTGGTGCGGGTCCGTTTCGCCAGCGAACTGGACCGGGTCGAGACCGGTACCGGGTCGATACGTCTGGGACGGACCCCCCACGCTCCGCTCGACCGCATCGAGGTCGCGAACGTCCGCGGCGCCTCCTACTACGAGGGGCGCCTCACCTCGAGCCAGGAGGAACTCACCACGGTCGACCCGGACGAGTTCCTCCCGTACGCGCTCGGAGGGCCGGGCACGTACGACTGGCTCGCACTGGACAACCTGTCGGAGTCGTCTTCGTCCCGTCCGTAGGTCGGAGGGACCCGTCGCCCACCCAGTCCGCGAGGGGCCTCACCCCCCTCCGACCAGCACAGCTATGAGCCCCTGAGTACCATCCACACGTGGCAGCGCCGTCGAACGACCTCGCGGAGCGGTCAGAACACCACCACATGACGAACGATACACCGAGCCTGTCGAACGACGACCTGGACGTGTCGATCAGTGCGGACGAGCTGGTGATCCGGGCCACGATCGATCGGCCCGAATCACGGAACGCGCTGAACGACGCCGTGTTCGAGGGCCTGCTGGCGGTCATGGAGGTCGCCGACGACGGCCCGTGCCGTGTCGTCGTCATCCGTGGCCGTGGCGGGCAGTTCTGTTCGGGGGGCGACCTGCAGGACATGAACGAACGGGAGACCGCGTCCGTCGAGGAGCGACGCGAGAACGCCTCCGGACTCGCCACCCTCTACGAGCGGATGGTCTCCACGTCGGCGCCCACCGTCGCCGCCGTGGAGGGCTACTGTCTCGCCGGGGGCTGCGGCCTGGCCGCCGGGTGCGAGTTCATCGTCGCCGCAGAGACCGCGACCTTCGGGACACCGGAGACGCACGTCGGCATGTTCCCGATGCAGGCGATGGCGGCCATCATGCCGGCCGTGCAGGAGAAGCAGGGACTGGACATGCTGTTCACCGGACGGCACGTCTCGGCGACCGAGGCCAGGGACATCGGGCTCGTCACACGCGTCTTCGAACCGGAGGCGTTCGACGAGGAGCTCGATGCGCTCGTCGACACACTCGCGTCCAGCAGCCCCGTGATGATCTCGATGGGGAAGGAGGCGTACTACAATCAGCGCGACATGAGCTTCGAACGGGCGTACGGCTATCTCAAGGAGATGCTGGTCCTGCTCATGGAGAGCGACGCCCATCGGGAGGGTGTCGCCGCGTTCGTCGAGGACCGGGACCCGGACTGGAAGGCGAGGTGACCGGTGGCGAACGGGCAGCCACCGGCGCACGGTCGGGAGCGGGCCGCCCCCGGACGTGACCGGGAGCCGTCGGAGGTGACGGCCGACTACGGGGCCATGTCCGTCTCGATCTCCATCCGGAGCAGCGCCGCGCTGTACGTCTTCCCCTGATTGTCCAGTCGGAGCGAACGCACGCCACCGCCGCCGAGGGCGTCGTGGATGACGAAGTTGAGCGCGCCGATGTTCGGCATCTCGTAGCGCTCCACCGGGCCCTCTCGGAGCTCCGAGAAGTGTTCGGCCACCCGGTCGGCCGTGACGTGCGCTTCGAGGATGGGATAGTACTCCGGTTCGCTGGCGATCAGGCCGATGTTCGCGATGTCGCCCTTGTCGCCGGACCGTGCGTGGGCGATCTCACGGAGGACCGTGGTCATGCGGTACCTCCGCTCGAGGCGACCGACACGTCGACATCGACCAGTTCGCGCGGTACGGTACAGGGCCAGAACGAGAGTATCTCGGTCGGCTTCGGCCGCCCGTCGACGACCGCGGTCACGTTCGGCGGGCCGCCGAGGGCGATCGGGATGGCCTGCTGGCCGAACTCGTGCAGCGGGGCTTTCTCGCTGGCCCGCGCCACGATACGGAGCGTTATCTCGTTCGGGTCCACCGGCTCCGGCGCGATCGCACCGTGGCAGCCGTCGTATCCCAGGAACTCCGTGTGGATCTCGTCCAGGTCGACCGCTGCACGTTCCAGCCGTTCGCGGACGATCTCGTCCGCCCGCCGGGCCTTCTCGAGCGCATCCGGCCAGGAGTAGGTGAACAGTACCTGTGCCTTGTAGCCGTCCTGGTAGAGGGCGGTTACCTTCAGGTCCTCCGGGGGCGAGCGCCCCCGGCAACCGGACACCCGCACCCGGTCCGCGCCGGCCTGCGCGAGTTGCAGGGACGTGAAGTCCGCGGTGACGTCCGGAACCACGTAGCTCCTCGGGTCCGTAATCTCGTACACCAGTTGCTCTTTGACCGTGGCCTCGGTGACCATCCCGCCCGTTCCCTCCGGTTTCGTGACCACGAACTCGCCGTCGGGGGCCATCTCGACGATCGGGAAGCCGATGTCGGTGAAGTCCACGTCCTGCCACCCGCCGAGGAAGTTCCCGCCGGTGGCCTGCGCCCCGCACTCGAGGATGTGGCCCGCGATGACACCGCTGGACAGGCGGTCGAGGTCGTTCTCGGTCCAGCCGTACTCGTGGACGAGTGGGCCGAGGACGGTCGCCGCGTCGACGCACCGTCCGGTGACGACGATGTCGGCCCCCTGCTCGAGCGCCTCGGCGATCGGGAACGCCCCGAGATAGGCGTTCGCCGCGATCAGGTCGTCCGCGATCTCCTCGAACGGCGCCCCGGTATCCATGTTGTCGAAATCGACACCGCGGTCCCGGAACGCCGGCACCTGTGAGAGGATGTCGTCGCCCGTCACCGCGGCGACGGCGACGTCGAACCCGGCGTCGGCCGCCACCTCCAGAACGGACTCCTGACAGGCGGTCGGATTCACCCCGCCGGCGTTGGCGACGAGCCCGATGTCCTGCTCCACGAGGTCGGGCAGTATCCGGCCGACCATGGCCGGGAAGTCGCGGGCATAGCCCAGCGACGCGTCCTCCGTCTGCTGGCGCTTGAGTATCGCCATCGTCACCTCGGCGAGGTAGTCCATGGCCAGGTAGTCCACATCCGGCTCACGGTCGATGATCTGGGCGGGGCCGCCGGGGTCGTCCCCCCAGAACCCGGATGGATAGCCGATCCGAATCACGCCCGACAGGACACCGTCACCGTGGTTAAGTATTCCGCCGCGACCCACGACGACGCGCTGGTCGGCGCCCGGCCTCCCGCTCCCGGCACGGCCGGCGCCCGACCTCCCGCTCCCGGCACCCAGCGAGCTGTCGTGACCGCACCGGATCGGTCGGCGGCCCACGCCTGGAGGACACAGGGTGCGGCTTCCCGGCCCTTTGCCGTCACCCGTCGGTGAATCGGACCAGGAGATCGCCGGCGACGACGCTATCGCCCGTCGCTACGGTCACCGAATCGACCGTCCCCGACCGTGACGCGAGGACATCGTTCTCCATCTTCATCGATTCGAGCACACAGACACGGTCGCCCTGCTCGACCGTGTCGCCCGCTTCGACCGCCACGGAGACGACCGTTCCGTCCATCTCCGCGACGACACCACCGTCGTCGGCCCTCTCCGGAGCGGCGCTGCCCGTGGGGTCATCCCGGTCCGAAGCACTGCTCCCCGCGTCGGTCGCCGCCGTCGCGGCGGTGTGTGCTCCCGTCGCCGGGACATCCGTGAGCGCGTCTCCGGCGAGTTCGACGTCGAACTGCCTCCCACCGACGGTGACCGTAAGCGTCCGGGACGGCTCGCCACTCGACTCGGCGGTCGGCTGCCCCCACCTGTCGACCGCCTCCTCGATCCGGTGGGAGTCGAGTTCCTCGTCGAGGTACGTCGTCGTGTGTGTGGCATCGACGAACCGGTCGTCGGTGAGCATGAGGCGATGGAAGGGGATCGTCGTCCGGATCCCGGCGAGGTCGAACTCCGCCAGTGCGCGCTTCGCCCGCTGGAGGCACTCCGCACGGTCGGAGGCGGACACGATGACCTTCCCGATCATCGAGTCGTACTCCCCGCCGATCTCCGTCCCTTCCCGGATCGCGTCGTCGACCCGGACACCGATGCGACCCGGCGGGTCGTAGCTGGTCACCGTGCCCGTCGTCGGTTCGAACGCCGCCGCGGGGTCCTCGGCGTTGATGCGGAACTCCATCGCGTGCCCGTCCAGTTCGACCTCCTCCTGCGAGAACGGCAGTTCCGAACCGGCTGCGATCAGTAGCTGCTGCTTGACGATGTCGATGCCCGTAATCTCCTCGGTGACGCAGTGTTCGACCTGGATCCGGGTGTTGACCTCGAGGAAGTAGAAGTCCGCATCCCGGCCGAGACGCTCGTCCGGGTCGTCGCGTCGGTCCTCGACGAGGAACTCGACGGTTCCCGCGTTGGTGTAGTCCGTCGCGCGGACCCCACGACGAGCGGCAGCCCCGAGTTCCGCCCGTAGCTCGTCCGTCAGGCAGGGGCTGGGCCCCTCCTCGATCACCTTCTGGTGGCGGCGCTGGAGCGAGCAGTCACGCTCCCCCAGGTGCCGGACGTTCCCGTAGTGGTCGGCGAGGATCTGGATCTCGACGTGACGGGGGCTGTCGAGATAGCGTTCCAGGTACACGGCGTCGTTGTCGAAGTACGCCTGGCCCTCGCGCCTGGCGCTCTCGAGCTGCGGTTCGACCTCGTCCTCACGCCGGACGACCTTCATGCCGCGACCGCCACCGCCACCCTCCGCCTTGATGGCGATGGGGTAGCCGTGTTCGTCGGCGAAGTCGATGATGTCGCCGGCAGTATCCACCGGCTCGGTCGTCCCCGGGACGACGGGCACGTCGGCGTCGACCATCGCGCGCCGTGCCTTCGTCTTCTCCCCGAGTCGCTCCATGGAGTCGGCCGACGGCCCGACCCACGTGATGCCCTCGGACCGCTCGACCCGCGCCGCGAACTCGGCGTTCTCCGCGAGGAAGCCGTACCCCGGGTGGATGGCATCCACCGCGGCGTCCCTGGCCACCTCCATGATCGTCTCCTGGTCGAGATACGACTCGGCAGCCCGGGAGGCGCCCACGTGATACGCGTCGTCGGCGTATCGGACGTGACTTCCCCCCTCGTCCGCGTCGCTGTATATCGCCACGGGGGAGATCCCGAGTTCGCGACACGCCGCCATCACGCGGATGGCGATCTCGCCCCTGTTCGCGACCAGCACTTTCTCGAACATTGCCACCTCTTCTCGTGACGCGCAAATCAATGTTCCCCGGGGGAGACGCACGCCCGGTTCTGGACCGTCTCAGACATCGAGCGGGCGACCTCGACCGACCAGGAGACCGCTGCCGCGCACGCCTGCTTCCCCTTCGCCGTTCTGTGGTCCGGCGCGCCTGCGGCCGGAGGGCCGGTACCCCTCGACGGTAGGTTATTATCACGGAACCCGGATTACAGGCCATGGAAGTGACCGGTGATTTCGAAGGGATGTCCGAGGAGGAGCAACTCGCGGTAGCGACGTCCCTCTCGAACCATTTCGGGACCGACATCCATCTGCTGGACGAGAACAGCGGACGGGTCGTGGCCACCAGGGAACGCGTCGGCCTCCCGCGACGCCGGTCCATGGACGGGGTCGAACCGGCGACCGAGCGCGAACGGGAGGTCCTAGCGGACATCGAGGAGATACTGCAGGGGGGTCCGGAACGCGGGCACCGGAAGATCGCGGAGATCGGCAAGCGGTTCGTGCGTGACCGCATCGACCAGATGTTCGACGAGCTCCTCTTCGAGGACGGGACGTTCGCGGAGTACGACAGCGAGGAGAACCTGGCCGCGGATGCCATGATCACCGGTGCGGGGCTCATCGACGGCCGGAAGCTGTTCTTCGCTGCGAACGACTTCACCGTCAAGGCCGGGACCATCGCGAGCCAGTCCATCGAAAAACTGGTCCGGATACAGGAGCACGCCATCGAGGCGAAGGCGCCCATCCTCTACCTCATCGACTCCGCCGGCGGCCGGATCGACACCCAGGCGGACAACTACGCGAACCGGTACATCGGCGGGCGACAGTTCTACAACCAGTGTCTGATGTCGGGCCGGGTCCCTCAGATCGCGGTGATGTACGGCCCGAACTTCGCCGGGACCGCCTATCAGCCCGTGTTCGCCGACTACCTCATCATGGTCAGGGACATCAGTACGATGGCGATCGCGAGTCCCCGGATGGTGGAGATGGTCACCGGGTCGGAGGTGTCCAAGGAGGAGCTCGGGGGCCCCGAGCTGCACGCGCGTCACTCGGGGAGTGTCGATATCATCGCGGCGGACGAGGACGACGCCTACAGGACGGTCCACCGGCTCCTCGGCTACCTCCCACAGAACTATCGGGATACCCCTCCCCGAGTGACTGCCCGACCGCCGAGCGAGTCCCCGGCGTCGACGGACACCGTGATCCCGGACGAACCGAACGCGCCATACGAGATCCAGGACCTCATCCACCACCTCGTCGACGACGGCTCCCTGCTCGAACTGAAGCCAGAGTTCGCGCCGGAGATGGTGACGGCGCTGGCACGGATCGATGGCCGTTCCGTCGGGATCCTGGCGAACCAGCCCGCGGTCAAGTCCGGCGCCATCTACCCGGCGTCGAGCGAGAAGGCAGCCGGGTTCGTCTGGCAGTGTGACGCACTCAACATCCCGCTGCTGTACCTCTGTGACTCACCGGGGTACATGGTCGGGAAGCAGGTCGAACGCGACGGGGTCCTCCAGAAGGGGCGGAAGCTGGTCTACGCGACCTCCTGTGCCACGGTACCGAAGATCTCCGTGCTCCTCCGGAAGGCGTACGGTGCGGCCACGTACGCGATGGCCGGGCCGGCGTTCGGGACGGACTCGGTGCTCGCCCTCCCCAGTACGGAGATCGCAGTGATGGGTCCCGAGGCGGCGGTGAACGCGATCTACGCGAACAAGCTGGCGGAGATCGACGATCCGGAGGAGCGAGCGCGGCGGGAGCGAGAACTCCGTGAGGAGTACCGAGAGGACATCGACATCCGCAAGCTCGCATCGTCGATGGTCGTCGACGAACTCGTGCCGCCGCGTGACCTCCGTGCCGAACTCGCCAACCGGTTCGAGATGTACGCCGACAAGGAGAAACAGCACCCGGGGCGCAAGCACGGTGCGATGTTGTTCTGAGCGGACCAGCGCCGGCCGGCGGTGGATTCGCCCCGCCCGGCGGACTGCCCGGCACAAGCTACTTGTCCGTCGGTGGAGATACGGTTCATGACACACCATGACAACCGACGAAGGATGGATGCTACCGACCGGTGCGCCGGCCATCCCGCCACCGCCGTATCGCTGCGAGCCGGAGTCGAAGTACATGTACGTCTTCTACGACCGGCCGGACGACGTGCTCGAGCGGGCGGTCCCCGAGCCACTGGAACTCGCACAGGGTGACGGCCCCCGCGTCCGCATCGCCATCGGGGACCCCATCCAGCCGCCACACACCCACACGCGCTACCACGAGGGCATCGTCTCGGTGAAGGTCGAGTTCGATGGGCGGATGGGGTGGTACCTGCCGTACATCTGGACCAACAACGACGAGGCGATGGACGCCGGTCGGCTGTACGGCTGGTACAAGCAGTACTGCGACGATACGCCCATCCGGATCGACGGCAACCGCATCCGCGGTGACCTCGAACGCGACGGGGACCCGATCATCAGCGTCAAGTTCCGGTCGACCAGCGCGCCCGGCGAGGAGGACGCGCTGGCCGAGCGACTGGGCGACCTGTTCGAGGGGACCGTCTACGGCGTGAAGAAGGTGCCCAGCCCCGAGAAGGGCGGGAAGGTGCTGAAGCAGGTCGTCGCCACCGACCTCGAGGACGTGGTGATGCACGAGATCTGGGGCGGCGACGCGACGGTCGAACTCACCCCGACCCCGAAGTACCCGTTCCTCCACGAGTTCCAGCCCGACCAGGGCGACATCGTCGCGGCCTTCTACGCCCGGCCGGAGTTCATCCTCCCGTACGGGGAGGTCCTCTGGGACCGGTACGAGTAGCCCGGTCCGTCAGGGGGATGCCCGGCGGGCCCCTCCGACCATCTCCCGGATGTAGTCGACGACCTCCGATGCCTGTGCGTCCCCCGGGAAGACCCGGTCCACGCCGGCCGCGCGGAGCCGCTCGTGGTCCTCGGTCGGGACGTTCCCCCCGGCCAGTATCAGCGTCTCCTCGACGACACCGTGGTCGGCCAACCGGTCCAGGACCTTCGGGATGAGGGCGTGGTCGCCGGAGTAGGCGTTGAACCCGACGACATCCGGGTCCTCCTGGACGACCGCGGTGACGACCGCGTCCGTCGACTGCCAGGGTCCGGTGTAGATGACGGACATCCCCGCCTCCTCCAGCCGGGTCGCCAGGAGCCTGATGCCGCGGTCGTGCGGGTCCAGCCCCACCTTCGTCAGCAGCACTCGAATCGGTCGGTCCGGCCCGTCGTGGTGGCGTTCGTGGCTCATGGTCAGTGTTTCGCGTAGCTGGCCGTCGCCTCGACGTCGCCGAAGACCTCCCAGAGGGCCCCGGTCACCTCGCCGACGGTCACGCCCGCCGCGACCGCCTCGACGACGCGCTCGAAGACGTTCTCGTCGCCCCGGGCCGCGGTCTCGATGGCCTCGATGGCCGCCGTCGCGGCCGCCTCGTCCCGTTCGGCCCGGACGCGCTCGGTCCGTGCGATCTGCCGGTCGACCTCCTCGTCCGGCACCGTCAGTTGTGGGGGCTCGGCGGTGCCGTCGTCCCCATCGACGTAGCGGTTCTCGCCGACCCGGACGACCTCCCCCTGCTCGACCTTCCGCTGGTACTCCCGGGCCTCCTCACGGACGACCCGCTGGGGGTAGCCCTCGGCGACGGCCTCGTAGTAGCCGCCGTACTCCTCGATCCGGTCGAGGTACTCGCGGATGCGGTCGGCCAGGTCGTCGGTCAGCGACTCGACGAAGTACGACCCGCCCAGCGGGTCGATGACGTCTGCGGCGTCGGTCTCCTCCAGCAGGACGTGCTGGGTGTCCATGGCGATCGTGGCGGCCTCCTCGCTCGGCGCCCGGAACGGCTCGTCGTAGGCGTCCGTGTGGAGCGACTGCGTACCACCGAGGACGGCGGCGAGCGCCTGGATCGCCACCCGGGAGACGTTGTTCGTCGGTCGCGCACTGGTGAGCTCCTGGCCGTCGGTCTGGCAGTGACAGCGCAGCCGGGCGTGCTCGGGCGCCACGTCGAACCGGTCGGTCAGCTCGCGGGCCCAGACCCGGCGGGCGGCGCGGAGCTTCGCCACCTCCTCGAACAGGTTCATCGAGACGTTGAAGAAGAAGGTGAACCGCTCGGCGCAGTCGTCCGGGTCGAACCCAAGGTCGACCGCCTCCTCGAGGTACTCGATGCCGGCAGCGATGGTGAACGCGGCCTCCTGGGCCGGCGTCGCCCCGGCCTGCTGGATGTTCTGCCCGGTGAGGCTGACGGGGTTCCACTTCGGCAGGTGCTCCAGCACGTACTCGAGGTGGTCCCGGAACAGCCGGCGGTGCGCTTCCTGCGGGAACCGGGTGAACATCCGCGCCCCGACGAGCTTGTTCAGGTAGTCCGAGTGCATCGTCGTCCCGGCGAGGGCCTCGCGCGCGACGCCCCGCTCGTCGGCCAGCGCGACGTGCATCGCCACCAGCTCGTGTGGCGAGACGTCCCCGAGCGCACAGGAGACCTCGCCGATGGGGATCCCGTCCATGGCGATGCGGTGGTCGGCCAGCGAGTCGATCATCGCGCCGGTCTGCCCGACCAGCTCCCGGTCCACGTCAGCGGTGTCGAACCCGCGGAACGTGGGGTTGTCGCCGCCGTAGCTCACCCCCGTCTGCCCGCGGTCGAGGAACGTCCGGAGCCGCTCGTTGGTCGCCTCGACCGTCCGGAAGCAGATGATGTTCCGCCGCGTCCACGGCCGGCCCCGATACATCGTTGTGTACGGCCCGCGCGTGTACGGGAACTCGCCGGGATAGCCGATGTCCCGCTCGGGGTCGGCGGCCACGTCGTCGGCGGTGTACAGTGGCTCGTACGGAAGGCCCGACGCCGACTCGAACGTGCCCTCGCGCTCGGGGACCCGGTCGGTCGCTGCCCGATACCGTTCGTGCCAGTCTTCGTCCCCACTCATACTCGACTCTTTGTCGTGCCCCCCCTTGACTCCCTACCCGAACATATCCGGGGTAGGACCCGACGGTCGCCGTCCCGGGTCGTTCCTGACCCGCGCCGGGGCGTCGGTACCGACACGGATCGGCGACACGCGGCCCGTGCCGTCGGTGCCGCGATGACGGAAACGCAAGAGCGTGGTTTGTGAATACATCACTCACTCACCAATAATAACGGACTTAGGATGTTATCGAAAACGCCGTTCGACCGGACAGGTGACCGAACACCAAGCCGGAGTTTGGTATCT
The DNA here is from genome assembly GCF_029338515.1 of Haloglomus litoreum. Taxonomy (GTDB): domain Archaea; phylum Halobacteriota; class Halobacteria; order Halobacteriales; family Haloarculaceae; genus Haloglomus; species Haloglomus litoreum. The sequence goes on from NZ_CP119988.1 coordinate 4,114,347, forward strand.
ATTATCATGATATTCGTGCCGGGACAGCTTCACGGTCGGCTGCGGGAGGCGGCGGAGCTGCCGGCTCCACGGGGCGAAACTGTTTTCTCAGCGCGAACCGAGGTCCTGCTCGAATGGCACGAGCTAGCATTGTCGGTGCCGGCATGACGAAGTTCGGCACACACGCCGACGAGACCCTCGCGGAACTGTTCGCGGAGGCCGCCCTCCCCGCGCTCGACGACGCGGGGGCCGGTCCCGACGAGGTCGACGCGCTGTACTTCGGGAACACCTCGGCGGCCATCTCCGAGAACGACACGCACCTGGGGCCGAAGGCGGCCTCGCAGATCGGCCTCGCGGGCGTTCCGACACAGCGGTTCGAGGACGCCTGTGCGACCTCCGCGACGGCGACCAAGCACGCGGTCGCCGCCATCGAGGCGGGGCTCCACGACGTGGTCCTCGTCGGCGGCGCCGAGCGGTGCACTCCCGCGTCGGGGCTCGACACCGACGAGATGACGCGCGTCTTCGCGAGCGCGGCGAGCCGACACTACGAGCAGCCCGTCGGCCTCACGTTCCCCGGTGTCTTCGCGCTGCTGACGAAACGGCATATGCACGAGTACGGCACCACCCGCGAGCAGCTCGCGGAGGTCGCCGTCAAGAACCACCACCACGGCAGTCTGAACCCACGCGCACAGCACGGGATGGAGATCACCCACGAGGATGTCTTCGACGGCCCGCTCATCGCCGACCCGTTCCACCTCTACGACTGCTGTCCCTTCTCCGACGGCGCCTCGGCGATCCTGCTGGTGAGCGAGGACGCCGCCGACAGCTACGACAGCACGCCGGTCGACATCAACGGCATCGGGCACGCCTCTGGCGGTGTCCCGCTCTCCGAGCAGTCGGCGTTCACCGCGACCCGCGCGGCTCGCGACGCCGCCGCGGAGGCGTACGCACAGGCCGACATCGACGCCGGCGAGGTCGACTTCGCGGAGGTCCACGACTGCTTCACCGGCGCCGAGATCCTCGCGACGGAGGCGCTCGGCCTGTTCGAGGACGGCGAGGGCGGTCCCGCGGTCGCCGACGGACGCACGGCGCTCGGCGGCGAGGTCCCGGTCAACCCGAGCGGCGGGCTGAAGGCCAAGGGCCACCCGATCGGCGCGACGGGCACCGCACAGCTCGTCGAGCTCACCGAACAGCTCCGCGGCGACGCCGGGGACCGTCAGGTCGAGGCTCCCACCACCGGCGCCGCACACAACCTCGGCGGGGAGGCCGCGACGACGGTCGTGACCGTCGTGGAGGCCCGGCCATGACCGCCGACGAGGTGCCGGCGTACGCCGAGGGAACGGGACTCGCACACGCGACCTGGGCACGCGCGTTGCGTGACGGCGTGCTCCTCGGACAGGAGTGTTCGGACTGCGAGCACGTCCTGGGAACGCCGAAGTCGGTCTGTCCCGCCTGTTCGGGCCGCTCCCTCGTGACGGTCCGCCTGCCGACCAGCGGGGAGGTGTTCTCCGAGACGACCATCGAGGTCACGCCCGAGGGCCTGGACGACCGGTACCAGGTCGCCGTCGTGGACCTCGGACCGACACGGCTCCTCGCCCGCGTGGCGGACGAGGTCGAGATCGGCGACCCCGTCGTCTTCGACGGGTTCGTCCAGTACGAGGACCTGCCCGGACCGCGCTTCGTGGCTGAACCGACCGGCTGAGCAACCACGGCTGTCGCTTTTTGAGAAAACGTTAAGTCTGGTGGGTAGCTAACCGCGAGGGAAGCACCCATGCCAGACCGTACCAGCCAGATCGATAGACGGACATTTCTCAGGAACGCGACACTCGGAGCCACCACCGCGGGAATCGCTGGGCTCGCCGGCTGTACGGGCGATGGTGACGACGGCGGTGGCGGTGGCGACGGTGGCGGGGACGGTGGGGGCGGCGGCAGTGACGGCGGCGACGGCGGCAGTGACGGTGGGGGCGGCGGCAGTGACGGCGGTGACGGTGGGGGCGGTGGCGGTTCCCTGTCGCTGAAGGTCGGCGTACTGGTGCCACTCTCGGGGGCGTACTCTCCGCTCGGCGCCGATGCCAGAGCCGGGATCGAGGTGGCGGGGCAGCACGCCGACAGCGATTACGATGATCTCTCGGTCGACCTGGTGTTCAAGGACTCCCAGCTCGCCGCCGACGTCGGCCTGCGTCGGGCCCAGGAGCTGGTCGAGCAGGAGAACGTCGACGCGCTCATCGTCGGTGACGGGACGCCGGTCGTCAACGCGGTGGCGCAGTACGCCGGCCAGCAGGAGATCCCGAACGTGGCGACCATCTCCGCGCTGGAGAAGACGACGATGTCGGACTGCTACCCCTACACGTTCCGCACGTCCACCCACTCGTACCAGAACATGAAGCCGACCGCCGAGTGGACGACCGAGAACCTGGGCACGACGATCGCGACGTGGGGGGCGGACTACTCGTGGGGGCGCGAGAGCGTGGGGAACTTCGTCGAGGTGGCCGAGAACAACGGCGCGGAGATCGTCGAGCAGGTCTGGCCGGACCTCGGCGCGACCGACTACTCCTCGCAGATCCAGAAGGTGTCCGCCTCGGGCGCGGACTTCGTCATGATCCGCGCGGGCGGCGCGGACATGATCAACGCGTACAAGCAGATCAACTCGTTCGGCCTCGGCGAGGAGATGGACGTCGTCGGCATCGCGTCGGCAGCCGAGGCCCGCGGCGCCGGGGAGGCCGCACTCGGCTACTACGGCAATACGCCGTACTACTTCGGTCTCGATACGGAGGCGAACACCCGCTTCGTCCAGGACTACCGGGCGCAGACGGACGGCTCCATCCCCAGCACCTACTCCAACTCCTCGTACACGGGCGCGAAGGTCCTGTTCGAGGCGGCACTGCAGGGCTCGACCGAAGGGGCGGCGATGCGAGACGCCCTGGAGGGACTCACTGTCACGACCCCGCTCGGTGAGCAGGAGGTCCGTGCCTGCGACCACCAGATCGAGGGACCGCAGTGGATGTCGCGGTTCGTCGAGGACACGGACGGCGACCTGCCGGTCGGCCTGGAGTTCCTCAACAAGTCCGAGCCCGGGACCAACAGCCGCCCCTGCTCGGACATCAAGTGCAACTACTGAGCCGGTAGCGCGTCCGTCCGGCCTGGTCACCGCGGCCCGCGCCGCGGTCCACCTCCATGTTTTAAGTCATCGACCACCCAGGGAGTGGTATGCAGGGGCTTACCCTCGGAGCACTCGCCACCCGTAACGCAAGAGAACAGCCGGACGCCGCCGCCATCGTCGAGCGTGTCGACGGGCGTCGGGAGCTGACGTTCGAGGCGTTCGACCGCCGGACGACGCAACTGGTGAACGCGTTCGACGATGCTGGACTCGGGCCAGGAGATACGGTCGCCATCTACCTCCGGAACAGCATCGAGACCCTGGAGATCTTCATCGGTGCAGCCAAAGCGGGTATCATCCCGGTGCCGATCAATCACCGGTTCAAGGCCGGGGAGATCGGCTACGTGCTCCGCGATTGCGACGCTTCGATCTGCGTCTTCGACGACGATGCCACGGACACCGTGCGGGACCTCACCGACGAGGACATCCCCGTCGACCGCTTCCTCCACGTCGGGGATGCGTCCGCCCGTCCCGACTTCGCGGCGTCCTACGGGTCGTTCCGCGAGTCGGGGGCGGAGACGCCACCTGGGACGGAGATCACGCGCCTGGACCGGGCCGCCATGCTGTACACGAGCGGCACGACCGGGAAGCCGAAGGGCTGCCTGTTCACCCACGACAACCTCCTCCAGAACACCGAGAACACCGTCTACGACATCGGGCTGGACCGCGACGAGCGGTTCCTGATCATGACCCCGCTGTTCCACGTCGCGGCGTTCGCGCTGTTCCTCGACGCGTTCTACGTCGGCGCCACGACCGTTCTGACTGCGGATTTCGACCCGGACCACGTGCTCGATGTCATCGAGGAGGAGCGGGTGACGGGCTCGTTCGTGGTCCCGACACAGGGACGAGCGCTCCTGGAGACGAACATCGAGGAGTACGACCTCTCCTCCTTCCGACGGTACTGGACCGGGACCGCACCCTCGGAGGCGGAGCTCAAGCGCGGGCTCATCGATGCCTTCGACTGTGGGCTGACCGAGATGTTCGGCCAGACGGAGCTCTCGCCGCTGACGCTCGTCCTGCCGCCGGAGGACGCCTTCGACAAGATCGAGACGGTCGGCCGGCCGCTGTTCAACGTCGGGGTGAAGCTGGTCGACGAGGACGGCGAGGAGGTCGAACAGGGTGAGCCCGGCCGCATCGCCTACTGGGGACCCACCGTGTTCGAGGGCTACCACGAGCTGCCGGAGGCGAACGAGGAGGTCTTCGACGGGGAGTGGTTCGTCTCCAGCGACCTCATGCGCGAGGACGAGGACGGCTACTTCGAGTTCCTCGGCCGGGCCGACGACATGATCATCAGCGGCGGCGAGAACATCCACCCGGCCGAGATCGAGGAGGTGCTCCACGAGCACCCGGCCATCGACGCCGCCGCCGTGCTGGGGGTCCCGGACGAGAAATGGGGGGAACGGGTGAAGGCCGTCGTCGTCCTCGAACCCGGCGAGACGCTCACCGAGGCCGATGTCGTCGACTACGTCACCGAGCGGTTGGCCAACTTCAAGAAACCCCGCGAGGTCCAGTTCCGCGACGAACTGCCCCGCAACCCGACGGGGAAGGTGGTCAAGGGGGACCTGGAATAGGAGGCGCCGACAGGCATCCCCAGCCGGTGTGTCGGACGCTCAGATGGAGACGTGCTGGCGGAGCACCTCGTCGTCGGCGGACAGTTCGTCGGCATCACCCGCATGGACGAGTTCACCGTTCGCCAGGACGACGACGTGGTCCGCGACCGAGAGCGCGAGGTCGATGTTCTGCTCGACCAGTACGATCGTGAGTTCGTCGGCGAGCCGCGCGATGGCTCGGCGAACGTCCGCGACGATCTTCGGCGCGAGCCCCTCGGTCGGCTCATCGAGCAACAGGAGTTCGGTCCCGCCGAGCAGTCCGCGCGCCATCGCGAGCATCTGCTGTTCCCCGCCCGAGAGCGTCCCGGCACGCGCCTGCCGGAGGTCGTCCAGTGTCGGGAACAGCTCGTACGCGTCCTCAGGGGTGCGGGACCCGCCCCGACCGGCAGGCACCGCGAGGTTCTCCGCGACGGTGAGGTTGCTCCACACCTGCCGGTCCTCCGGGACGTAGCCCATGCCCATCCGGACCCGTTCGAACTTCGGGAGTTCGGTGACGTCGCGGTCCTTGAATCGGACCGTTCCCTCGCGGGGCTGAAGCACCCCGACGATGCTGCGGAGCGTCGTGGTCTTGCCGGCACCGTTGCGGCCGAACATGGCGAGGACGTCACCCTGGTCGACAGCGAACGAGATATCCTCGATCGCCCGGCTCTGTCCGTAGTACGCGTCCACCGAATCGAGTTCCAGGAGCGTCATCGGCTCTCACCCAGGTAGGCCCGCTGAACGCGGGGGTCGTCGCGGATGTCGTCCGGAGCGGCGTCGGCGATGATCGAGCCGTTCTCCAGGACGGCCACCGCGTCCGAGACCGACATCACGACATCGATGTTGTGCTCGACGAGGACGATGGTGTACTCCGCGGCCACGTCGTCGAGCAGGTCACGGAGTTCCTCGATCTCGAACTGGCTCATCCCCGCGAACGGCTCGTCGAGGAGGAGGATCAGCGGGTCGAGTGCGAGCACCAGCGCGAGTTCGAGTGCTCGCTTGTCGCCGTGCGAGAGGGTCCCGGCCTCCGTATCCTGGAACTCGAGCAGCCCGACACGTTCGAGCAGCTCGGACGCTCGTTCGCGATACTCCGTCTTGGCCTCGACGTGCTGGAGGAAGTTCCAGCCACCACGCTCGCGGGCCTGGACGGCGATACGGACGTTGTCGAGGACGGAGAGCTCCTCGAAGATGTTCGTGATCTGGAACGAGCGGGCCAGTCCCTTCCGGGTGATCTCCTCGGGCGAGAGCCCGGTGATGTCCTCGTCGGCGAGCCGGACACGCCCGGATGTCGGCTCCAGCCCACCGGAGAGGAGATTGAACAGGGTCGTCTTCCCGGCGCCGTTCGGTCCGATGATCGACTTCAGTGTCCCCTCGTCGACGCCCAGGTTGACGTCATCGACCGCCGTAACGCCCTCGAATCGCTTCGTCAGGCCCTCGGTCTCGAGCAGCGCAGTCACGGGACGCCGCCTCCTCGGACGGGTTGCATAGCAGTAGAACGGAGCCGACAGCGATAAAAAAGTTCCTCCTCCCCCGACAGCCGCACCCCCCTCGACACAACACTTAAGCCAGACCCTTCGCATCTTCCGCAGGTGAGCCAAGCAAGCGTTGTCTTCGGGGTCCTGGCCAACGGGATTGCCATCGGAATGCTGTTCTTCCTCGTTGCCTCGGGGCTCTCGCTGGTGTTCGGCCTGATGGGCGTGGTGAACTTCGCCCACGGTTCGCTGTACATGATCGGCGCGTACGTCGGGCTGACGGTCTTCGACCGGTCCGGGCTGTTCCTGGTGGCACTCCTGACCGTCCCGTTCCTCGTCGCGGGGATCGGCGTCGTCATGGAGTATCTCACCCTGCGACCGCTGTACGACCGCGACCCGATCTACCAGATCCTCCTGACGTTCGGCATCGCCCTGATGCTCGACGAGGGGGTTCGGCTCGTCTGGGGGCTGAACTCGCTCAGCTTCGGTCGCCCGGCGTGGCTGGCCGAGGCGCTATCGCTCGGCGGGGTGCAGTTCCCGAGCTATCGGGTGTTCGTCATCGCCCTCGGTATCGTCGTCAGTCTCGGACTCTACCTGTTCCTGGAGCGGACCCGGTTCGGGCTCGTGGTCCGGGCGGGGACGAACAACCGTGATATGGTCGAACTCTGCGGCGTGAACGTCAAGCGGGCATTCACGGTCGTCTTCGGTGTCGGCGCCGCGATGGCCGCCGTCGCCGGCGTCGCTGCCGGCCCGATGTTCAGCGTCTATCCGGCGATGGGGTCGGAGATGATCATCGAGGCGTTCGCCGTGGTCGTCATCGGCGGGCTCGGGAGCTTCCGGGGCTCGCTGGTCGGGGCGCTGGCCGTCGGGCTGCTCCAGGCGTTCGGCAACTACTACCTCGTGAGCTTCTCCTCGATGCTGATCTTCGCGCTGATGATCGTCGTGTTGCTCGTCAGACCGCACGGGTTGCTGGGTGATCCGGAGGCGAACCACACATGAGCCAGGAGACCGACTCCCGGTGGCTCCCGGCGCTCTCCCGGACCCTGGTACTCCGTGTGATCGTCTTCCTCTCGCTGGCAGCCGTCCCGCTGGTCACCACCGGCTACCAGACGGGGTTGGTGATCGACTTCCTGATCCTGGCGCTGTTCGCGGTGAGCTACGACCTCCTCATCGGCTACACCGGCATCGTCTCCTTCGGTCACGCGCTCCCCTACGGCCTCGGCCTGTACGTCTTCGCCATCTTCGCGACCAACCGGTCGGTCCCGTTCGTCCCGACCGGCGCCGTCCCGTTCGAGGGCGCGCTCCTCGTCGCGGTACTGCTCGTCGTCGTCGTCTCGCTCGTGACGGGCTATCTCGCGCTCCAGGCATCGGGGGTGTACTTCGCGATGATCACACTGGCGTTCGCACAGATCGGCTACCTCGCCGTCTTCGAGAACACGGACATCACGGGCGGCGACGGTGGCATCCTGCTGTTCTCGCAGGAGTTCTTCGGACTCGCACTCGGCGACGAGATGACCTTCTACTACCTGACGCTGGTGGTGGTCGCCGGCTGCTTCCTCGCCATGCGGCGGCTGACCACCTCCCCGTACGGCCAGGTCCTGAAGAGCATCCGTGAGAACGAGACGCGGGCGCGGTTCCTCGGCTACGACACCTTCCGGTACAAGCTCTCGGTGTTCGTCGCGGCAGGGGTGTTCGCCGCGGTCGCCGGCATCCTCAAAGGGCTCCACAGCAACATCGCGACCCCGAACGCGCTCCACTGGTCGACCGGGGGCGACGCCCTGCTGATGACGCTCATCGGCGGCATGGGGACCCTGTGGGGCCCGCTGGTCGGGGCGGCCGTCCTCTTCGGCGGTGAGGAGCTACTGACGACCGTCACCGAGCACTGGCTCCTGCTCCTCGGGGCCGTCTACGTCGTGTTCGTCATCTTCGTCCCGAGTGGGATCGCCGGGCTGGTCTCGTCCGAGGCGGACCGGACCGTCGGCGATGTACTCCGGGAGCTCCGTCCATGACCGACCCCATCACCGACCCCAGGGTCAGGTCCGCGCCGCTCGATGCGACGCTCTCCGAGGCCGGCGTCCTCTCGCTCGTGCTCGACCGTCCCGATGCCCTGAACGCGCTGACCGACGGTCTCGCGGCCGGCATCGAGGCTGCCCTGGAGAGCGTCGACGACTCGAGGGTCCGCTGTGTCGTCCTGTCCGGCGCCGGCGAGCGGGCATTCAGCGCCGGGGCCGACGTGTCGGTCTTCGAGGGCCTCGACCCGGTCGAGGGTACGAGCTGGACCGTCTTCGAGCGGCTGGCGGAGTTCCCGCGGCCGACGGTCGCCAGCATCGACGGCGCCTGTCTGGGCGCGGGCCTGGAACTCGCGCTCGCCTGCGACATCCGGCTGGCGACCGATCGGTCGATGTTCGGGCAGCCGGAGATCCGGCTCGGGTTCGTTCCCGGTGCCGGCGGCATCCAGCGACTCCAGCGGCTCGTCGGGGCGGGACGGGCGAAGGAACTGGTCTACCGCGGCCACCGGATCGACGCCGAGACCGCCGACCGGTGGGGCCTCGTCAATCGAGCGGTCCCCACCGACGCGTTCGACGCGGAGGTCGACGCCGTGGTCACGGATATCGCCGAAGGGCCGCCCGTCGGACTGGAGGCGGCAAAGCGGGTGTTCGACCGTGGCGCGGATGCGAGCCTCACAGCCGGTCTCCTCATGGAGAGCCAGGCCTTCGGACGCCTCCTGACGACGGAGGACGTGGCCGAGGGGGTCGCCGCCTTCCAGGAGGACCGCGACCCGGAGTTCAAGGGGGAGTAGCAGCCGACCGGGACGGCCGTCGCCGAGCCCATCGGAATCGCGAGACAACTCGGACGCGTGACACGAGAAACTTTATACTCCGGACGCGCACCCTCCTACTGAGAGCGATGAGCAGAACCGACGACCTGACTGACCCTGAGGTCATCGACCGTCCGTACGAGTACTTCGGTCGGCTCAGGGAGACAGAGCCGGTGTACTGGAACGAAACGTGGGGTGGCTGGATCGTCACACGCTACAAGGATGTCCGGCGGTGCCTGCAGGACGACGAGCACCTCTCGGTCGAGGTGGAGGCGGACCGACTGCGGAACTCCTCGCTGGAGATCCCCCGGACCAAGCAGATGTTCCCGAAGTGGATCATCTACCTCGACCCGCCGGACCACACCAAGCTCCGGCGGATCATCGGCGAGGCGTTCAACCCGGAGATGGTGGCCAACCAGCGTGCGGAGGTCGAGGAGGTGACCCAGTCACTCATCGACGATATGCGGGAGCAGTCCCCGGGCGAGGTCGAACTCATCGAGGAGTTCGCCCATCCGCTACCCGTCCACGTCATCTGCAAGATCATGGGGCTCCCGCTGGCGGACGGCGAGAACCTCGGCGACTGGTCGAAGAACATCGGCCTCACGCTGTTTCACTACTACGACGCCGAGAACCGACACCAGCGGACCGAGGAGAGCATCAGGGAGTTCACCGACTACCTCCGGGAGGTCGTAAAGCGGCGCGAAGCGAACCCGAAGGACGACCTGATCACCTACCTGCTGGAGGCCGAGGCCGACGGCGAGACACTGACCGAGGACGAGGTCGTCGCGACCGCCGTCCTGTTGCTGTTCGCGGGCCACGAGACGACGACGAAGCTCATCGCGAACGGCACCCTCGAACTGCTCCGCCATCCCGAGCAGATGGAGATGCTCCGTGAGGACCCCTCGCTCGCGCCGAAGGCCGTCGAGGAGATCCTCCGCTACCAGGGCACGTCGAAGTCGCTCACCCGGGGCGTCGTGAAGGACTTCGAGCTGCGTGGCAAGCAGATCGAGGCCGGAGAACGCATCCTACTGAGCCAGGCCGCCGCCAACCGTGACCCACGGAAGTTCGACGACCCCGAGACGTTCGATATCACGCGTGGCTCGATGGACCACCTGGGCTTCGGCCACGGGACCCACCACTGCCTCGGGGCGCCGCTGGCACGGCTGGAGACCCGCGTCGCGTTCCCGGCGCTGGTCAAGGCGTTCCCGGACATGGAGCTGACCACCGACGAGATCGAGTGGACCCGATCACCACTCGTCCGCGGCCCCGAGGAGCTACACATCGACATCTGAGCGGTCACGACCCACGAGACCGCGACGGACCTCACTCGACCTGGAGGTACCGCTCGACCGCGGTCGAGCGGCCGGTCTCGACGAAGTAGTCGACCTCGCTGGCCGCCGGGATCTCGCGCACGTCGTTGACGAGTTTGTCGACCTCGGCGGTGGAGCTGACCGTAGCGTGGGCGTACAGATCGACCGTCCCGAAGCCGCTCCCGACGAACCAGAAGTCCATCCCCGACATCGCCTCGAAGACCTCCGCCTTGGCGCTCGTCCCGCCATCGGTTCGAACGGTCACGAGAACGATCTCCCACTCGTGGGTGTCCGGTCGGAGGAGGAAGAAGCTCGTCGTGATATCGAGCAGCGAGGCGACCCGCTGGCGGATGGCCTCGCTGCTCAGTTCGAGCCCCTCGTCGGCCAGCTCCGTCGAGATGTCGGAATACGGGATACGTGGGTCCTTCGCAAGGATGGCGAGGATGCGTCGGTCGATCTCGTCTATGTTCGTCGAATCTGATGTGTTTGACATACAGGGGGTGAGCTAGCGGGTGCTCATAAATCCATCCCGTCTGGGGAATCGGCCGACGCGACGGTCGAGGATCCCCCCGTAGACCGGGTGCCGAGAGCTGTCGATACTGGAGGTGACCGGTCGGTCCAGCGGAGTACACTGGAGGTGACCGGTCGGTCCAGCGGAGTACACTGGAGGTGACCGGTCGGTCAAGCAGCACCACGCAGTGAGCGGCGCAGGCCGGTCAGACGCGGACGCCGAGGTACCGCTCGATCTCCTCCGTGGCGTCGCCGAGCTCCGCCGCCGAGCCGTCCATACGGATCTCGCCCTTGTGGAGGAGGTACCCTCGGTCGATGAGGTCCAGACAGATCTCCACGTTCTGCTCGATCAGCAGGACGGGGATGTCCGCCTCCTTGACCCGGCGGATGATGTCGACGATCTGGTCGACGATCTGTGGCGCGAGGCCCTCCATCGGCTCGTCGAGGAGGACCAGTTTCGGGTTGCCGACCAGCGCCATCGCGATGACGAGCATCTGCTGTTCGCCGCCGCTCAGGTCGCCGGCGTGCTGGTTCGAGCGCTCATCCAGGCGCTCGAACTCGTCGAAGACCCGCGACACGCTCCAGTCATCGCCGTGGCTGGTGTCGACGCTGAGCTGGAGGTTCTCCCGGACGGTCAGGCCGCCGAACGGCCGGCGGTCCTCGGGCACGAGCTTGATGCCACGCCGGGCGATGTCAGGGACCGGGCGTCCGGTGATATCCTCCCCCTCGAAGGTGATCCGACCGGCTCGCGGCGGCTGGATCCCCGCGATGGACCGGAGCGTCGTCGTCTTGCCGGCGCCGTTGCGGCCCAGCAGCCCGACCACCTCTCCATCGCCCACCGACAGCGAGACGTCCTCGAGCACCTGCGAGTCGCCGTAGTAGGTGTCGATCCCGTCGACCTCAAGCATCGACCGCCCCTCCGAGGTACGCCTCCTGCACGCGCTCGTCCTGGCGGATGGCCGACGGGGGGCCGTCGGCGATGACGGACCCGCGTTCGAGCACCGTGATGGTGTCCGACACCGCCATCACGTACTCGATGTCGTGCTCGACGAGGAGGACGGCCATCTCGTCGGTGAGGTCCTCGATGAGCGAGACGGTGCGCTCGGTCTCGCTGGCGTCCATCCCCGCGGTGGGTTCGTCGAGCAGGAGCAGCCGCGGCTCTGCGGCCAGTGCCATCCCGATCTCCAGCCGGCGGCGGTCCCCATGTGACAGCGACGATGCCTCGACGGCCTGCTTCTCGGCCAGGCCGAGCTTCTCCAGCAGTTCCTCGGCACGCTCGGTCACCGCCGCCCGACCGTCCAGCGGCCGGACCATGTCGTAGTAGTTCTCGTGGAACAGGGCCACGGCGGTCTGGAGGTTCTCGAAGACGGTCAGCGACTCGTAGGTGTTCGTGATCTGGTAGCCCCGGGAGATGCCGATATAGGGACGCTCGTACTCCGGCATGTCCGTGATATCCCGTCCATCGAACACGATGTCGCCCGACGTCACCTCGTAGGTGCCGGTCAGGAGGTTGAACAGCGTCGTCTTCCCGGCACCGTTCGGGCCGATGACCGACCGTACCTCCGCCGACTCGACCGCCAGGTCCACGTTGTCGACCGCCACGAACCCACCGAACCGCTTGGTGAGTCCGGTGGCCTCCAGGATTGGCATACGCTCACGTGAGACAGGACGACTAATTAATCTTGACCCCTCGTGGGCATCGGCGGGGGGTCAGTCGTCCGACTCCGTGGTGCTCGACAGCGCCACGTCGTCGCCCCCGCCGCCACCGCGGTCGAGTCGGTCGGCGACGCGCCGGAGCGCCGTCCGGAACACGCCGACGATGCCACTGCGGGCGAACAGGACGAAGAAGACGAACACCGCGCCCAGCAGGACGTTCCACGCGCCGGGGGCCGTGCCGAAGAACGTGTCCTCCAGCCAGTGGAGGAACAGCGCCCCGACGATGGGGCCGAACAGCGTCTGCATCCCGCCGACGAGCGTGTTCAGCACCGCGTCGCCGGAGACCGCCCAGAACAGCACGTCCGGACTCACGAACCGCAGGTACAGGCCCTGCAGCGCGCCGGCCACGCCGGCGAGCATCCCCGAGATGGCGAAGATGAGCACCTTGACGCGGTACGTGTTCACCCCGAGCGCCCTGGTCCGCTCCTCGTTCTCGCGGATCGCCCGCAGCGTCCGACCGAACGTCGAGCGAGTCATCAGGAAGCCGAACAGCAGGACGAGGAACGTCAGCGCGGCGACCAGGGTGTAGAAGTTGTCCGCGTCGGAGAGCTCGACGAGGCCAGCGCCGAACAGCGACGGCCGGTAGACGCCGAGCAGCCCGTCCGAGCCCCCGGTGAGCCCGTCCATGGTGTACGACAGTTCGTAGAAGAACTGGCCGAACGCCAGGGTGATCATCGAGAAGTAGACACCGCTCAGCCGGAGCGACAGCAGCCCCGCCACGAGCGCGATGGCCCCCTCCAGCACCACCACCGCAAGCAGGATGGCGGCCACCGGGGGGCCATCGAAGTGGATGACGACCAGCGCCGCGGCGTACGCCCCCGTCCCGAGGAACAGGGCGTGGCCGAACGACAGCAGGCCGCTGTAACCGAACAGCAGGTTGAACGCGAGTGCGAACAGGCCGAAGATGGCGATCTGCGTCGCGAGGCCGATGGGGAAGACGCGCGGCAGCGCGAGGAGGAAGACGGCGTAGACGGCCAGTCTGACCGGCGAGTCGAGCAGCCGCTCGGCCAGCTGTCGATACTCTCCCCGGCCGGTCACGCGCTCGTTCATGCCTCCACCCCACCGAACAGGCCCTGCGGTTTCACCAGCAGGACGACGACCATCGCCACGTAGATGCTGGGGTCGGCCAGGCTGGGGTAGAAGAAGGAGGTGAGCGAGTAGAGGATGCCCACCAGCAGTCCCGCGACGATGGTGCCCTTGATGTTGCCCAGCCCACCGATGACGACGATGACGAAGCTGATGATGAGCAGGCCCGTCCCGAGATGGGGGCTGACGCCGAGCAACGGGCCGCTCAGGAAGCCCGAGACCGCTGCCAGCCCGGCCCCGACAGCCATGATGAGCATGTTGATGTAGCTGAGCCGGATGCCCAGCATCTCGGCCCGTTCACGGTCCTCGATGCCGGCCTTCACGATGAGTCCCAGCTTCGTCCGCTGGATCGCCAGCCAGACGGCTGCGACGAGGATGCCCGTGAAGACGATGAGGAACACGCGGTACTGGGGGATGGTCGCCGGGCCGATGGCGACGGGGGTGCCCTGGAGCATCGAGGGGGCCGAGAGGAGCTGGTTGTCCTGCCCGTAGACGATGATGACCGCGCCCTCGAGCAGCAGCGCCAGCCCGAACGTCAACAGCAGCTGGTAGATCGGGTTCTCCTCGTACAGCCGCTTGATGAACGTCCGCTCGATGACCAGCCCGATGACGGCGACGACCACGCCGGCCAGGACCATCGACACCCAGAAGTTCCCCGTCAGGTCGAGGAACGTGATGCCGAAGTAGGCGCCGAGCGTCACGAACGCCCCGTGGGCGAAGTTGACGACATCCATCAGCCCGAAGATGAGCGTCAGGCCCATCGCCACGAGGACGTAGAGCATCCCTAGCGACGCACCGTAGATGACGCCCTCGAGGACGTTTGAGGCGAGAGACATCGGGGCGTATCAGAGGCTGCAGCCGGTTTTCTCGCAGGAGCGCATGATCTGTTCGCCGCCGGTCTCGCCGATGATGCTCCAGTACTCGCCGGAGTCGCTCCCGCTCGGGTTGCCCTTGAGCAGGTAGTAGGGCTGGATGGCACGGTGGTCACACGCACGCCACGCGGTGCCGGGGCGGGTCCAGGAGAACTCGCGGCCGTCGAGCGCCGAGTTCAGGTCCTCGATGCTCGTCGAGCCCTCGGTGTTCTCGACCGCGGTCAGTGCCTCCATGGTGGCGTCGAACGTCGCCGAGGACCACCACTCCGGCGGGCCCCCGGTCTCGCTGCTGAACTCGTCGCTGAACTCCCCGGAGCCCTCGGCGGTCCAGTAGAAGCTGGCGCCCCCGTGGATTGCGCCGAGTTCCTCGTCGGAGAGTGCGGCGCCCACTGAGTTGCCGACGCTCCCGACCAGGATCTCCATGTCCTCGGTGAGTCCGGCCGAGACGGCCTGCTTGACGAGCTTGATCGAGTCGGCGCCGACGGTCGCGGCCCAGACGGCGTCGGCCCCGCTGTCGCGGGCCTTGCTGATCTGGGAGCTGTAGTCGTCCGCGCCCAGCGGCGCGAGCGCCCGACCCATCATCTGGGCGTCCGTCTCGCTCTCCATGACGGAGGTGACGCCACGGTAGACGCCCTCCCCGCCGGCGTAGTCCGCCTGGATGAAGAACAGGCTGTCGAGGATGCCCTGTTCGTAGGCGGTGACTCCCGCCCCCGAGTACTGCCAGCCGCTCGCGTAGGCGAAGTAGGACTCCCTGTTGCAGTTCTTCCCGTTGGCCTGCAGCGTGGCGCCGCCGCCGGCGAAGTAGGGGACTCCTTCGCGCCCGGCGATGTCCTGCAGGGCCAGACAGACCGAGCTGCTGAACCCGCCCACCATCATGTCGATGTTCTCCTCGTTGATGAGCGAGGTGGCCTCGTTGACCGCCGTCTCCGGGGCGGTCGCCGTGTCCCGGACGATCGTCTCGACCTCCCGCCCGGCGACACTCGAGTCGAACCGGGTGTTGACTGCGAGCTCGAACGCCGCCCGCATCCCCTGACCGGCCGACGCGTACGGGCCGCTCGTCGGGAACAGCCCACCGATCACAAGCGGATCGCTGGACCCGCCGCCACCGTCACCGCCGTCGCTCCCCCCGTCCCCACCGCCGCCGTCGCCGCCGTCGCTCCCCCCGTCCCCACCGCCGCCACCGCCGTCACCGCCTCCATCACCGCCATCGTCTGTGTTCGTACAGCCGGCGAGGCCGATGGTCGCCGCGGCGGCCGTGCTGCCCAGGAACCATCGTCGGTTCACCCGGCTGCCGGTCGTCTGTCCCTCCGTTCCGTCGTCGCGCTCGTGCGTGTCGTCCATGTTAGCTTACCCGTTGGGGGCACACCGGGCACCGGACCAGCATCGGATGGTGGTCGGACCCCTGCTGTGCCATGAGTCCACACGCCTATGCGTGGTGTTCGTATATTAAATCTTGTCCATGGGCTACGAGCGGGCCGACTCGCGGAGCGCCGGCCTGTCCTCGGGATGTGCGACACGGGCGAGCGCGGCAGCGCGTTCCCCTGCCGACCGGTCGCCGAGTCGAGCCCTGCCGAACTCCGTCACCACCTCGTCGACGAAGTGCCGCGGGGTGGTCACCACCTCACCGTCGAGCGAGGGGACGATCTTGGGGGTCGTCCCGGCCCTGGCGGTCATGGCGATGACCGCCCGACCGTCGGGTGCCTGGCTCGCCGCGGCCATGAACGCCGACTGCCCGCCGACCCCGCTCACCTGCCTGCCGTCGATGGTCTCGGCCGCCACCTGGCCGCGGCGGTCGACGGAGAGCGCGCCGTTGACCGCGACGAACCGGTCGAGCGTCGCCAGGTGGCCCGGGTCGTGCGTGACGCTCGCGGGCCGCAGTTCGACCGGCGCATCCGCGAGCCAGTCGTAGAACGACGGGTCCTCGCCGACCGCCATGCAGCCGCGGACCGTCCCCGCGACACCCGCCGCCACCACCGGACGGACGCTCTCGCCGAGCAGGCCGGAGTGGATGGTGAGCGGGTCGCCGGCCTCGGCCAGCCGCCGCCCGAGTTCCGTGGGGACGCTCCCGACGCCCAGCTGGACCGTCGGCCGGTCGGGGAGCGCCGCCACGACGTTCGCGGCAGTCTCCCGTTCGGCGCCGGTCGGCGTCACGGATGGGAGGGTCGGAGGCGGCCCCGCAGCCTCCACCGCGTGGTCGACGGCCCCGACCGGGACCGTCCGTCCCCCGTCCAGTACCGGCAGCGCCGGGGTCCGCTCCACGACGACCACGTCGGCGGCGGCGACGAGCGCCTCGCCGTAGGCACTCAGCGGGCCGAGCGGCTGGGCCTCACCCGCCGGCGGCGACCCCAGCAGCGCCACCACGCGACGGTCGTCGGAGGGGCGGACGGGCGCCCGGGCGGCCGCGAGGAACGTCCGCGGGACGAACTCGATCTCCCCCGCCGCGACGAGGTCTCGAAGCCCGGGACCGGCCATCGACACCCGGACCGTGACCCCGGGCGCGTCTGCGAGCGCGTCCAGGGGTGCGGGGTCGTCGTAGGGGAAGCCGTAGGCCGTGACGGTCACGTCCTGCAGGTCGTCGCGGGCGGCCAGCGCGCGACCGACCCCCCGGGGGCGGGACGTGTCGAGGACGACGTGGTCGCCGTCCCGGACCCGGCCGGCGACCGCTGTGGCGTCGTGCTGTTCGGGCATGGGCCCCCCGTTCACCGGGCGGCATCTAATAGTTCACCCCGGCGCCCCCGGCCGTGCCGACCGGCACGGGAACCTATATGTGCCCCATTCGACAACAGGTGGCATGGTCGCGCCAGATCTATCGACGGAGCGTGGACGCCGCGCAGTGCTCGAGCGGATGTTGACGATTCGCGAGTTCGACGACGAGGTCGGCGAGCGGTTCTCCGACGGCGAGATCCCCGGCTTCGTCCACCTCTACCTCGGCCAGGAGGCGGTCGCCGTCGGCGCGACGGCGGCGCTCGACGAGGACGACTACATCACCAGCACCCACCGGGGTCACGGCCACTGCATCGCGAAGGGGCTCGACCCGTCGACGATGATGGCCGAGATATACGGCCGGGAGGCGGGCTACTGCTACGGCAAGGGAGGGTCGATGCACATCGCGGACGTGGACGCGGGGATGCTCGGCGCCAACGGTATCGTCGGCGCCGGGCCACCCATCGCGACGGGGGCCGGCCTCTCGATCGACCTGGCCGACGACGACGACCGCGTCGCGCTGGCGTTCTACGGCGACGCCGCCGCCGCCGAGGGGCCGGTCCACGAGGCCATCAACCTCGCGGCGGTGTGGGACCTGCCGGTGGTCTTCCTCATCGAGAACAACCAGTACGGCGAGGCGCTGCCGTTCGACCAGCAGTTCAACGTCGAGCAGCTCTCGGAGATGGCCGCCGCCTACGGCATCCCGGGAGAGACCGTCGATGGGATGGACGTGGGGGCGGTCCACGAGGCGGTCGACGCGGCCCGGGAACGGGCGCTCGCCGGTGAGGGACCGACGCTCGTCGAAGCCGAGACCTACCGCTATCGGGGCCACTTCGTCGGCGACCCGGAGTCCTACCGCGACGAGGCCGAGGTCGAGGAGTGGCGCGAGCGCGACCCGCTCCGCTCGTTCCGGGCGGAACTGGTCGAGCGCGGCGAACTCACCGACGCCGAGTTCGAGGACCTCCGCGCGGAGGTCCGGGAGCGCATCGCCGACGCGGTCGAGTTCGCGAAGGCGGCCGAGGAACCGGACCCGCAGCGCGCGTACACGGACGTGTTCGACGAACCCGCCCCGGAGATCGAGCGGTTCAGCGGCCACGACGTGGGCGCCTCGCGCCCACCGGTGCCGGACGCGCCGACCGAGACGGAGTCGATGACGTTCCGGGCGGCCATCCGGGCGGCCCTCCGCGAGGAGATGGCGCGCGACGAGGACGTGTTCCTGCTCGGCGAGGACGTGGGCGCGTTCGGCGGCGTGTTCAACGTCACCGCCGGCCTCCGCGAGGAGTTCGGCGCCGACCGAACACGGGACACGCCGCTGTCCGAGGCCGTCATCGTCGGCGCCGGCGTCGGCGCGGCGGCGACCGGCACCCGGCCCGTGGCCGAGATCATGTTCTCCGACTTCATCGGCCTCGCCACCGAGCAGATCACGAACCAGGCGGCGAAGATGCGCTACATGTTCGGCGGGAAGGTCGACATGCCGCTCACCGTCCGGACGACCGAGGGGGGCGGGATGGGCGCCGCGAGCCAGCACTCCGGGACCGTCCACTCGTGGTTCGCCCATGCGCCCGGCGTGAAGGCCGTCACGCCCGGGACGCCGGCCGCCGCGAAGTCGCTGCTGAAGGCGAGCATCCGGTCGGAGGACCCGGTCGTCTTCTTCGAGAACAAGACCCAGTACGACCGGGAGGGTGAGGTCCCGACCGACCCCGACCACGTGGCGCCGCTGGGCCGGGCCTCGGTCGAGCGCGAGGGCGCCGACGTGACCGTCGTCGCGACCCAGCGGCTGGTCGGGGAGTCGCTGTCGGTCGCCGAGGACCTCGCCGGCGACGTGGACGTGGAGGTCATCGACCTCCGGTCGCTGTACCCGCTGGACACGGGGACCATCGTCGAGAGCGTCGACAAGACCAACCGCGTGGTCGTCGCCGACGAGAGCCCGCTGTCGTACGGCATCCACGCCGAGGTGACCACCCGGCTCGTCGAGGACGCCTTCTTCAGCCTGGAGGCGCCGGTCCAGCGCGTCGGCGTCGCCGACACGCCCATCCCGTTCAGCGGCGGCCTCGAACGGGAGGTGCTGCCCGGCGCCGCCGACGTCCGCGAGGCCATCGACCGGGTAGCGCGATGACGGTTCCGGACCTGGACGTGTCGCTGCCGGCGCTCGACCAGGTCGGGTTCGTCGTCCGTGACCTCGCGGACGGCGCCGAGCGGTTCCGCTCGGTCCTGGGTGTCGGCCCCTGGGCCGTCTGGGAGTTCGAGCCCCCGGCGCTCACCGAGCGGACCTACCGGGGGGACCCCGCCCGGTTCACCATGCGCATCGCCATCGCCACCGTCGGGGATCTGATGCTGGAGCTTATCGAGCCCGTCGACGGCCCCAGCATCCACCGCGACTTCCTCGACGACCACGGCGAGGGGCTCCACCACATCGCCTGCTTCTCCTTCGAGGACACCGACCAGGTCGTCGAGGCCATGGCCGACGCCGGGGCGCCGGTGGTCCAGCGCGGCCGGTTCGGCGAGTCGACGTTCGTCTACCTCGACACGACCGACCTGCTGAACGGCGTCCTGTTCGAGACGGGGACGGCCCCCGATGCGGTTCCCGAACCCGACGGCCAGCTGTGATACCCTTCGGATACGGCGAATAACATATCTAATCCGGGATTCTACACCAAATATTGCAAATAAGTCATCTCAAACCCTAGTTATCCACCTATTCGACCCGTTCGACGCTGACATCGAGGTCCTCGCGGAGCAGGTCCGCGACGAAGCAGCCCCGCTCGGCCAGGTCGACGATGCGGTCGAGCGTGTCGGCGTCGGCGTCCGCATCGACGGCGACACGGATCACGATGGACTCCAGTTTCCCCTTCTTCGGCGTTCCCGAGACGTCCACGTCCACGCTCTCGAGGGCCACGTCGCGGATGTCGGCCTGGTACTCGACGCTGAGTGCGAGACAGGCCGCCAGCGACCCCAGGAACCGGTCGACCGGCGTCGGGGCGGTCCCGCCCCCGCCGGCCTCGACGGGCTCGTCCACCTGCCAGGCGAACCCCCCGGCACGCACCTCGCCGTGCATCCCGCCGCTCGTGTGCGCGCTGACCTCGCGGTCGGGCATCGCCGGTCCGCCCGCAGGTGTCACGCCCTCGGGGAGGAGCGTCGCCGGTGATTCGAGCCGTGTCGCGAGCGTGTCGAGGAAGCGCGCCGCGTCGGCCCCGTCGACGGCCCGGTGGTCGAACGAGAGGTCCAGCCCCAGCTGCCGGCGGACCGTCACCGCGTCCCCCTCGCCGTCGGGGTCGGGCACCGCCCGCTCGCGGACCCGGTCGACGCCGAGGATGGCCACCTGCGGCGGGTCGATGACCGGCGTGAAGCTGTCGGCACCGAACGGGCCGAGGTTGGAGAGCGTGAACGTCCCGCCGGAGAGGTCGTCGGCGTCGTAGTCGCCGGCGACGACGTCCCCGACGAGGTCGCGGCGGGTCGCGACCACCTCGCCCAGCGACCGCTCGTTCACCGCATCCAGCACCGGCGTCACGAGACCGCCCTCGACGTCGACGGCCACGCCGAGGTTGTGTTCCTCGTACAGGCGGAGCGTCTCGTCCTCGACGGTCGCGTTGAACTCGGGATGGTCGTCGAGCGTCCGCGAGACGGCGACCAGCAGCAGGTCCGTCAGCGTGGTCTCCCCGTCCACCTCGGCCCGCGCGGCGTCGACCGCCGCCATCGCCGCCTCGGCGTCGAGTTCGCGGTGGACGGTCACGTGGACGGCCTCGCGGGCGCTCCGCCCCAGCCGCTCGGCGATGGTCCGGCGCATCCCGTCGAACGGGCGCTCCTCGCGGACGGTCCGACCCGCATCGTCGGTACGGCCCGTACCATCGCCGCCCCCGGACGGCGCGTCTTGGTCCCCGGCCGGCGTGTCGTCGGCAGCCTCGCGTGCCTCCGCCGCCCGTCGGATGTCGTCGGCGCCCACCGCACCCTCGAAGCCCGTTCCCTCGACGGTCGCCGGGTCGACGCCGAGTTCCTCCGCGACCTTGCGTCCCCGTGGCGTGACCTTCGTCTCGCCGGCGGTGTCGTCGGTATCCGGGTCGTCGCCGTCGGCATCGGCGTCGGCTGTCGCGCCGCCATCGGGGCCGGCGTCGGCTGTCGCGGCGGGGGCCGCGGCGCTGGCATCGGCGTCCCGGTCGGGCAGGTCGTCCAGCTCCGCGGTCGCCTCGGCCGCCAGGTCCGCGACATCGGCGCCGTCGGTCGCGACGATACCCATCGGGGTCCCGGGCGGGACCTCGTCGCCCGGCTCCAGGTAGGTCCGGTCGAGGACGCCGTCCTCCCGGGCCGGGACCTCGGCCCGGGTCTTCTCGGACTCGATCTCGGCGATGACCTCGTCCTCGGTCACCGCGTCCCCCTCGGCGACGTGCCAGTCGAGCAGGACCCCGGACTCCATCTCCATGCCGAGCTTCGGCATGCGGACTATGTAGCTCACGGCCCCTCGGTTGGCAGGCCGCCACGTAAAGGTTCGCGCCTGGGACAGCTTGATATGCCCCTCGTCCATCGAGGGGGTATGGCACTCCTTACCGACAGCACTGCCGTCGTGACCGGCGGCGCCAGCGGGAACGGGCGCGCGATAGCCATGGCCTTCGCCGAGCACGGCGCGGACGTGGTCGTGGCCGACCTCCAGCGCGAGCCACGGACCGGCGGCGACCCGACCGACGAGCGAATCGTCGCCGAGACCGACGCCCGGGCGACCTTCGTCGAGTGTGACGTGTCCGACCGCGACGACTGCCGCGCGGCGGTCGACGCCGCGGAGGCGTTCGGTGGCGTGGACGTGATGGTCAACAACGCCGGCATCCTCCGCGAGACGCCGTTCCTCGAGGTGACCGAGGACGAGCTCGACGAGGTGCTGGGCGTGAATCTCGAGGGCGTCTTCTTCGGCGCCCAGGCCGCCGCCGAGGTCATGGTCGAGCGCGGCGAGGGCCGTATCATCAACCTCTCCAGCGTCGCCGGCATCGAGGGTGCCGCGAACAACAGCACCTACTGCGCCTCGAAGGGTGGCGTCCGACTGCTGACCTACTCGCTGGCCGCGGAACTCGGGCCGGAGGGCGTCCGCGTCAACGCCATCCACCCCGGCTACATCCAGACCGCGATGCTGACCGAGGACGTGCCGCTGGTCGGTACCGACGCCCAGGCGACGCTGGAGGAACGGATCCCACAGGGCCGGCTCGGGACGCCCGAGGACGTGGCCGGCGCCGCCGTCTACCTCGCGAGCGACCTCGCGGGCTACGTCAACGGCGAGTCGCTGGTCGTCGACGGCGGCAACGTCTCGACCGTCTGACCGTCGACTTCATGATGGTGGCTTCGGCAGGTACTCGCATGCCGTCCGAGCCACCCCTGCCCGAGCTGTTCGACCTCACCGACCGCACCGCCGTCGTGACCGGCGGGACCCGGGGAATCGGCCGCGCCATCACGCGCGGGTTCGCCGACCTCGGTGCCGACGTGGTCCCGGTCTCCCGGTCGCACGAGGCCGTCGAGGCGGCCGCCGCGGACGTCCGTGACCGGGGCGGCCGGACGCTCGTCCAGCCGACCGACGTGACCGACGGCGAGGCCGTGGACAACCTGTTCCGCCGGACCGTCGACGAGTTCGACGGGGTGGACGTGCTCGTCAACAACGCGGGCGTGAACCCGTCGGCCGCGATGGGCCTGCCCGAGTCGCTGGACGACGACGCCATCGACACGACGGTCGCGGTCAACCTCAAGGGTGCGTTCAGGTGTGCCCGGGCCGCCGCCCCGCACCTCGACGAGGGGGGCGCCGTGGTGAACGTGGCCAGCGTCGGCGGGCTGGTCGGGCTGCCCCGCCAGCACCCCTACGTGGCCTCGAAACACGGGCTGGTCGGATTGACCAGGAGCCTCGCGCTCGACTGGGCGCCCGACGTGCGGGTGAACGCGCTCGCCCCCGGCTACGTCAGCACGGAACTCACGGCGGACCTGGAGGCGAACGACCAGGTCCGGGCGTCCGTCCTCGATCGGACACCGCTTGATCGCATCGCCGACCCCGGGGAGATCGCGGGGCCGGCGGCGTTCCTCGCCAGCGACGCCGCGGCGTACGTCACCGGCGAGGTGCTGGCGGTCGACGGCGGCTGGACGGCCCGGTGAGCGACGGCGCTCCGCGTGGCCTGCTGGCGAGTACCAGCCTTTATTACCGGACTCCGCCAACAATCGGACGCATGACCCGAGCGAGCGTCGTAGGGGTCGGAATGACGAAATTCGGAACCCACGACAGCACACTCGCCGAACTGTTCGCTGATGCAGCGCTGCCGGCGCTCGACGATGCGGGCGTCGGCCGCGGAGACGTCGACGCGCTGTACTTCGGCAACACCCTCGGCGGGATGACGGAGAACGACACCCACCTGGCACCGAAGGTGGCGACACACACCGGGCTCGGCGGTATCCCGGCCCAGCGGTTCGAGGACGCCTGTGCGACCTCGACGAACGCGTTCAAACACGCCGTCCAGGCCGTCGAGAACGGCGTCCACGACGTCGTCCTCGTCGGCGGCGTCGAGAAGTGCACCCCGGTCACGGGCATCGACACGCCGGAGATGACCCGCATCTTCGTCAGCGCCGCGGATCGCCAGTACGAGCAGCCGACCGGCATCACCTTCCCGGGCGTGTTCGCGCTCATGACCAAGCGCCACATGCACCGGTACGGCACGACCGAGGAGCAACTCGCCGAGATCGCCGTCAAGAACCACGCGCACGGGAAACACAACCCCCGTGCGCACTTCGGCAAGGACACCTCCGTCGAGGCGGTGCTGGACTCACCGCTCGTGGTCGACCCGTTCCACCTGATGGACTGCTGTCCGTTCTCCGACGGCGGGAGCGCCGCGGTCGTCGTCTCCGACGAGTACGCGGACTCGTTCGACGGGCCGGTCGACGTGACCGGCCTGGGTCACGGGACCGACCTCGTCCCCGTCTCGGACAAGGCGGACCCGCTGGCGACGCAGGCGGCCCGCGACGCCGCCGACCGGGCCTACGACGAGGCCGGGATCACCGCCGACGACGTCGACTTCGCGGAGGTCCACGACTGCTTCACCGGCGCGGAGGTGCTCGCGACGGAGGCACTCGGGTTCGTGGAGGACGGCGAGGGCGGGCCCGCCGCGGCTGCGGGTCGCACCTCGCTCGACGGCGACATGCCGATCAACCCGAGCGGCGGGCTCAAGGCCAAGGGCCACCCCATCGGCGCGACCGGCACCGCGCAGGTGGTCGAACTCACCGAACAGCTCCGTGGCGACACGGGTGACCGGCAGGTCGCGGACGCGTCGGTCGGCCTCGCACACAACCTCGGTGGCGACACCGGCTCCGCCTTCGTCACGATCATGGAGGAACGAGCATGAGCGTCGAGACCTACCTCGAAGACGGCGAACTGACACACAAGGCCTGGAGCGCCGCCATCCGGGAGGACGTCCTCCTGGGCGAGCGCTGTGCCGACTGCGGCCACGTCACGGCCGCGCCCAAGGCGGCGTGTGCCCGCTGTGGCTCGCGGGACACGGCGGTCGTCGAACTCCCGACCGAGGGGACGGTCTATGCCGAGACGACCGTCTTCGTCGGCCCGGCCGCGTTCTCCGACACGGAGCCGTACGGCGTGGCGCTGATCGATGTCGGGGACGCCAGGATCATGGCGCACGTCGATGGAGAGGTCGCCATCGGCGACGCGGTCACGTTCCGTGGGGCCGTCGAGGAGGACGACACGCCCGGGCCACTGTTCGGACCGGTGGACGACTGACCGACGGTCACCGTCGTCTCAAGTTATATTACGACCGGGGCCGAGGGATGCACGAGGCGTATTCAATGAACATCGGAGTACTCGGTGCTGGGACCATGGGCCACGGTATCGCCCAGGTCAACGCCAGCGCCGGCCACAACGTCACGCTTCGGGACGTCGATCCCGACATCGTCGAACAGGGCATCCAGAGCATCGCGCAGAACCTCGATGGCGCCGTCGAGCTGAACAAGGCGACCCCCGAGGAGGCCGAAGCAGCGCTCGAGCGCATCGAGGGGACCACCGACCTCGACACCGCCGTCTCCGACGCCGACCTCGTCATCGAGGCGGTCCCGGAGGACATGGACCTGAAGAAGAGCATCTTCGCCGACATCGAGACGGCGGCACCCGCCGACACGATCATCGGGACGAACACCTCCTCGCTCTCGGTGACGGAGCTCGCCGGGACGCTGGACCGTCCCGAGCGGGTCGTCGGACTCCACTTCTTCAACCCGACACATATCCTGCCGCTCGTGGAGGTCATCATCGCCGAGCAGACCTCCGCCGAGACGGAGGCGTTCGCCCACGACTACGTCGACGAACTGGGGAAGACCGCGACCACCATCCGTGACTTCCCCGGGTTCGCCTCCTCGCGGCTCAGCGCGATGTTCAGCCGGGAAGCCATCGTGATGGTCCAGCAGGGCGTCGCGAGCGTCGAGGACATCGACCGGACCTTCCGGATCGGGTTCAACATGCCGATGGGGCCGCTCGAACTCGTCGACCACACCGGCGTCGACGTCAACGTCGGCGTACTGGAGTACCTGACCGAGGAGATCGGCGAGCGGTTCCGGCCGCCACAGCTACTGCGGCGCAAGTACCGGGCCGGCAAGCTCGGGCAGAAGACCGGCGAGGGGTTCTACGTCTGGGAGGACGGCGAGATCGTCGGCGTCAGCGGCGAGGACAGCTGACGACGCGACCGGACGACCGACGCGGGTGATGGGCTCGAGTCGGCG
Source organism: Haloglomus litoreum (assembly GCF_029338515.1). Taxonomy (GTDB): domain Archaea; phylum Halobacteriota; class Halobacteria; order Halobacteriales; family Haloarculaceae; genus Haloglomus; species Haloglomus litoreum. The sequence continues at coordinate 4,140,289 of NZ_CP119988.1, forward strand.
GAGCCGGCGTTCACCCCCGGCTGCGAGCGGCCGGGGAGGGCTGGTCGACCCCGTCGTCCGAACGCCGTTCAGGTGCTGCCCGGTCCGAACTGTGGGGGAGGGAAGTAGATTTAATTGAGTGGCAATATACCACCTCGACAGGGAACACCAAGACCCATGAACGAGATACCCACCACACCGGAGACACCGAAACTGGACCCGTACCACCTCCACGAACACGACTGGGAGAGCTACGAGCAGCTGGTCGACTCCTTCGAGTGGGAGATCCCCGACGAGTTCAACGTCGCGACGTACATCTGCGACCGATGGGCGGAGGCGGACCCCGACCGGGTCGCGCTCTACATCAAGGACGACGCCCGGGGGAAGGGTGAGTACACGTTCGGCGAGATACAGACGGCTGCCAACCGTCTCGCCAACTACCTCGAGGCCCAGGGAATCGGTCGCGGGGACCGCGTCGGGGTGAACGTCCCACAGAAGGCCGAGGCCGTGATCGGGCACGTCGCCGTGTGGAAGCTCGGTGCGGTCTCGGTCCCGCTGAGTACGCTGTTCGGGACGGACGGGCTGCAGTACCGCCTGGACGACTGCGGGGCGTCGGCCTGCCTCATCGACGAGGCGACGATCGACACCTACCGGTCCGTCGAGGGCGACCTCGACGACATCGAGACGGTACTCACGGTCGGCGACGTCGACCCGGCCGACGGCGAGACGGACTTCTGGGACGCGCTGGAGGGCCACTCCGACGAGTTCGAGACCGTGACGACGGCCGCCGAGGACGACCTGATCGTCTTCTACACCAGCGGCACGACGGGCGACCCCAAGGGGGTCCGGCACGCCCACCGGATGCATCTCGGCCACCTCCCGATGTTCTCGGCGTGGTTCATCAGCCTGGAACTGACCGACGATGACGTCTACTGGACGCCGGCGTCGTGGACGTGGATGGGCGGTCTGGGCATCGTGGTCCTGCCCGCCATGTACTACGGGAAGCCGACGGTGGGCTGGAACGAGCAGTTCGAGGGCGAGGACGTGTTCGAACTCGTCGAGACGTACGGCATCACCAACTTCTGGATCCCGCCGACGGCGCTGCGGATGATGCAGCAGAACGAGGAGGCCGCGGAGGGGCGCGAGCTGAGCGGCGTCCGGACCATCTCCAGCGGCGGCGAGTCCCTCGGCCAGAACATCGTCGACTGGGTGAAGGAGACGTTCGCGGGCGCGGACATCCACGAGGGGTACGGCCAGACGGAGGCGAACATGGTCGTCGGCAGCTGCGAGCCGCTGGGCGTCCAGCGCGAGGGGAAGATCGGCAAGGCGGCACCCGGACACGAGGTCCAGATCCTGGACCCCGACACCGCCGAGCCGACCGTCGAGCCCGGGGAGGTCGGCGAGATCGGCGTCAGATACGACGGTGACCCGGCCTGCTTCAAGGAGTACTGGAACAAGCCCGAGAAGACCGCGGGGAAGATCAAGAACGGCTGGCTCCTCACCGAGGACCTGGGGACCGCAGACGAGGACGGTTACATCGAGTTCGTCAGCCGGAAGGACGACGTCATCATCTCCTCGGGCTACCGCATCGGCCCCGAGGAGATCGAGGACAGCCTCGCGGGCCACGACGCCGTCGCCGACGCCGGCGTCATCGGGGTTCCGGACGACAAACGGGGTGAGGTCCCCAAGGCGTTCGTCCAGCTCGCCGACGGCGTCGAGCCGTCGGAGGCGCTCGCCGAGGAGCTCCAGCAGCACGTCAAGGACCGGCTCGCCAAGTACGAGTACCCGCGTCAGATCGAGTTCATCGACCAGCTGCCGACGACGGCGACCGGGAAGATCAGGCGGGCCGACCTCGTCGCCAGAGAGGACGAGGCGTAGTCGCCCCCCTGTCGCTTCCAGCGCATCGCCGCCGTGCTGGGGGGCTGCGAGGGGCGCGATGACGACTGCCAACGAGGCCGGCAGCGACGTGGCTCCGATCGATTGCTCCGCGGAGCCGTTCACGACCGTCACGGACCGACCCGATCGGCCCGAGATCACCGGCCGGCGGCTCATCGAGTGGGACCGACGATGGGGAGGCGTTCACCCGCGAGGCACTGACCGAACGCATCGCGAGTCGAGCCGCCGGTACCGTCGAAACAGGCTGTAGCTCGTGTACTAACGTCACACTCCCACCACCAAGGGTATTTATATGATTGGACAGATGCATACAGTTGCCGTGACAATCCACCCCACGGACTGCACGCATCTCGCGACCAATGACAGCCAACTCACCGCAGAGAACCACGGGAGACTGCATGCGTTTGGCAGTACTGAAAGCACTCGCCCTCGATGGGGGTATCGAGCGAGAGATCACTGTCGCGGATCCTGATCTCGCGACTCGGCTCGGCCAGGATGCCGACCACGTCGAATCACTGCTGTGCGAACTCGAGGAGGCGACCTGCATCACCCGTCGAGACACCGAGAGTGGCCAGCAGATCCGCCTCACCGGGCACGGTGTCGACCTGCTCCAGGCAGAGTACGATGAGTATCGGGATCTGTTCGGATCCGTCTCCCTCGTGTCCGTCACCGGTACCGTCACCGACGGCATGGGCGAGGGGAAACACTACATCTCCCTCGCGGGCTACCAGCAGCAGTTCCGGAAACAACTGGGATACGAGCCGTTCCCGGGAACCCTCAACGTCGAACTCGACGGCGAGACCGCCGCCAGACGTGATCGTATCGATAGCCTCGACGGGATCTCGATCGCCGAGTGGGAGGACGGGGAGCGGACGTATGGCGGGGCGACCTGCTACCCCACGGAGGTCCACGTCGACGGCGCGTCGTTCGAACCGGCCCACATCCTCGTCCCCGACCGCACCCACCACGACGACCGGGTGATCGAGGTCATCGCCCCGGTGAAACTCCGTGACGCACTCCCGCTTGAGTCCGACGACGAGGTGGCGCTCGATGTCTCGGAGTGAGGGCTTCCTCGACGTGTGCCACGAGGTCGGAGGGGCAATCCGCTCGTTCCGTCGCGGTGAGCCGGTGCTGATCCGCGATTTCGACGACCGGGAGGCCGAGACCGACCTCGTCTACCCCGCAGCCAGGGTGACCGCCGGCGACGTGGCCCGTATGAGAAACGACGCGGGGGGACTCGTCTGCGTGGCGCTCTCCGATACGATATCGAACGCGTACGACCTCCCGTTCCTCGCCGACGCGGTCGAACACCCGAGCGCTGGGACGGCGGATATCGACTACGACGACCACTCCTCGTTTTCACTGACCGTGAACCATCGGGAAACCCGTACCGGGATCACGGACCTGGAGCGAGCCAAGACGATCCGGGCGCTCGCCACCGCGGCAGCAGACACCGAGACGTTCGATTTCGCTGCCACGTTCCGTTCCCCCGGACACGTTCACGTCCTCCGGGCAGCTCCCGGATTGCTCGCTAGCCGCCAGGGACACACCGAACTCAGCCTGGCGCTCGCCGAGGCGGCAGACCTCACCCCTGCGACGGTCGTCTGTGAGATGCTAGACGACGATACGGGGACGGCCCTCTCCAGAGCGGACGCGAAGCAGTACGCCCGGGAGACGGGAATCTGGTACGTCGAAGGCCGGGACATCGTGAGCCTCCTCCGGTGACGCCGCCTTCGAACACCCGCCAATCGGCCGCTCCGTGACGGCCGCAGTCGAGTGTGCAGCCACCAGACCGGCGTACTCACCTACCCGAAGTTCTCGACCTTCGGTTCGCGCCCGATACCGACACCGTCGAGCGTCGCCTCGGCCTCGTCGACGAAGTCGCTGAAGCCGTAGACGAAGACCTGCTCGTCCGCGTCTCCGGTGACTGCCTCGGTCAGCAGCGGTGCCAGGGGGTCGCCGGTTCCGAGGACGTGGACCGACGCACCGTCGGCCGCCAGGGCGTCGAGCCGGTCGAGATGCAGCGGGTCGTCGTCCCGATAGACGACTGCGGCCGCCCCGCCGTCCGCGACCGCACGCTCGGCGATGGCAACCGCAGGCCCGATGCCGGGGCCACCACAGACGATGACGACCCGCGGTTCGCCCTCGTAGTGTGCCGATCCGAACGGTCCGGTCATCTCGAGTGACACCCCGGGGGTAGCCTCGGCGAGCCAGGGGCTGAGGTCCCCGTCCGGGTCGACGGCGACCGTGACCTCGAACGTCTCGGTCACCCTTGGTGAGGAGATCGTGTAGAAACTGGATACGTCCTCCCCGTCGACGGTCGCGGTCAGTTTCACGAACTGTCCGGGGCTGGCGTCGAACGAGCCGGGCGTCTCGATCTCGACCGCGATTCCACCGGGACCCGCTCGGGTGACGGATCTGAGGCTAGCGGCTACCTGGTCCATATCCGGCGTTCTTCAGCCATCCAGATAGGTATTGTGCTGACCTGGCGCCTTCGGCGTGCTGTGTCCAGAATTCGTCGCTCCCGGCGTGCACGATTCGGAGGCACCCTGCCGAACCCGGCACAAAGTTTAACTATGAGCTATCAGAGCTACGTGTAGAGTTAACATGACTGACCTAGATTTCGGCGTCTTCACGATGCCGGAGCACTACCCGTGGGAGAACTGGAACCTGTCGTACGACCGGGACATCGAGGAGGCGGTGCTGGCCGAAGACCTCGGGTTCGACGAGTACTACATCGGCGAGCATCACACCGGCGGGTACGAGAACGTCCCCGTACCGGAGTACATGCTGGCGAAGATGTCCGCCGTCACCGACCGGATCAAACTCGCGCCCGGGACGGTCAACCTTCCGTATCACGACCCGTTCCTCGTCGCCGAACGCCTGGCGTTCCTCGACCAGCTCACCGACGGCCGGCTCATGTACGGCTACGGAGGGGGCGGCCTCCCGAGCGACCTGGAGATGTTCGGCGTGGGCGAGGAGAAACGCGAGATGATGGACGAGGCGATCGACATCATCCAGACGTACACCGAAGCCGAAGAGCCCACGAGCTACGACGGGGAGTTCTGGCAGTACGAGGACCGCATCATCCAGGTCCCCCCGTACCAGGAGAAGCCGGACGAGGTCATCGCTGGCCTGACCACGCTCAACAGCTACGAGCAGGCCGGGCGCGAGGGGATGTACTCCCTCTCGGTCTACTTCACTCCGCTCGAGGCGCCGGACAACCCGGCTGCTCCGGACCTCGGAGATCACGGCGATGCCCTCGAGCGTGGTGCAAAAGCCGGCGGGCGCGACCCGCAGGAGGCGAGAGAGAACTGGCGGATCGTCCGCGAGGTGTACGTCTCGGACAGCAAGGAGCAGGCCCTGGAGGACATCCGGAGCGGCGTGGAGAAGTCGTACGGCTACCTCATCGATCTCGGTCTGGGAGCGCTGATGAAACGCGACGAGACGCAGCCGGACGAGGATCTCACCCTCGAGTGGATGGCCGAGAACATCCCCTGGATCATCGGATCCCCGGAGGACTGCATCCGCCAGATCAAGGCGTTACAGGAGGAGACGGGGGGCTTCGGTGGGCTCATCATCAACTCCCGTGACTGGGTCACCACGGAGCAGTGGGAACGGTCGCTCGAACTGTTCGCACGGGAGGTCATGCCGGCGTTCAAGTCGAACCTCGGCCCGCGCGACTGGAGCAAGGAGAACGTGGGCTACGCCTCACCCTCGCCGACCGAGGACACGTTCGCCATCGAACCCGACTCGCCCGAGACGCCGGCGGACGACGACTGAGATACCACCCTCGCCTCGACCATCCCGTCGTATCGACATCGCGAACCGAGACGGAACGACAGTACGCGGAACGTTCCGCGTACGTCCGACAGGAGATCTTTTCGAGATCCGGCCGGCCGCTGTCGACTCGCCGAGTGAGTCGAAACGCGAGTACTGAGAGCCTGTTGTCGCTGTCGCCAGCACGCACCGACAGGTCGAGTTCGGGTCAGGACGACGCCAGTCCCCGAGATCCGGTCGTCTCCCGGACCGGCCGCCACACTGGAGAGCCGGGTCGTGTCAGACCGCCCGGAGCGCCAGCGTCGGGTCCGCCCGAGGAAGGCAGAACGGCCACATCAATCGTGAGACACAACCACATGGCTGTGAATCATTATCACCACGAGCCGAGAATAACGGACTTAGTCTGTTATTATTTGCCTGTCGCTGCCGTCGTCAGTGGCGAACCCCGAGTCGGAAACCCGGAGTTCCCCACTCGGCCGAGCGGTGGATGGGGGATCACCGACTCCGGTCGCGACCGAGCGCTCCGAAACGGTTAGGAGGGCCGCGGGAGACCCTTCGTTGCCATGACTGCCAGCGAAGAGCGGCGTCCGGAGTCGATGCTGTACTTCGAGGACCTGTCCGTCGGCGACGAATTCCCGTTCGGACCCCGCACAGTGACCCGCGAGGAGATCGTCTCGTTCGCGGAGGCGTACGACCCCCGACCGTTCCATCTCGACGACGCGGCAGTCGAGAACTCCGTCTTCGACGGGCTGGTGGCCAGTGGCTGGCACACGGCCGCGCTCTGCACCCGGATGCAGGTCGACGACGTGTTCGACGACATCGCGGCCATGGGGGGGCGCGGCGTGAACGACCTCCGCTGGCCGATCCCCGTCCGGCCCGGGGACACGCTCTCCGGCATGGTGACGGTCGCCGACCGCCGGGTGTCGCACCACGACCACCGGGGCAACGTGGACTTCCGGACGGAGCTGCTGAATCAGGAGGACGAGCCCGTCCTCACGATGGAGAGTCTGGGGATCGTCCGGCGACGGCCGACGACCGACGCGTGAAGCGGCGACCGGCGGCAGGGTGGGACGAAGGCCTCACAGCCGGCCGCGTCCGCAGGGACGACAGCCCGACACGCAGAGCGCGTGGGGCGCCCGCCCGCCACCGGGTGTGCAGGGCGTCCGCCAGCGACCGAACGGGGAGGGCGAACCGTTCCGGCAGAATGTTTATACGACGCGCCGCGAAGGCTACCCCAGACCCATGGGCGTGACAGACGACCTGACGAACCCGGAGGCTATCGACCGGCCATACGAGTACTTCGGTCGGATCAGGGAGACGGACCCGGTGTACCACAACGAGAAGTGGGGCGGGTACATCGTGACGCGGTACGACGACGTCAAGCACTGCCTGGAGGACGACGAGCACCTGTCGCTGAGGGTGCAAGCCGACCGACTGCGGGACGCTCCACACGACATCCCGGAGACGGAGAACATGTTCCCGAAGTGGATCATCTACCTCGACCCGCCCGAGCACACGCGACTCCGGCAGATCATGTCCGACGCGTTCAACCCGGAGATGATACGGGCACAGCGGGCCGAGGCAGAGACCATCACCGAGGGCCTCATCGAGGAGATCAAGGACGACGACCCGGACGAGATCGAACTCATCGACGACTTCGCCTTCCGGCTGCCGGTCCGCATCATCGGCCGCATCATGGGGCTCCCCGAGGAGGACCTCGACCGGGTCGGCGAGTGGTCGAAGAACATCGGGTACACGCTGTTCCACTACTACGGCGTCGAGGACCGCCACCAGAAGACCGAGCAGGCGATCCGGGAGTTCGCCGATTACGTGCGGGGGATCGTCCAGGAGCGCCGGGCGGAGCCTCGCGAGGACCTCATCACGTACCTGCTGGAGGCCGAGACGGACGGGAAGACCCTGACCGAGGACGAGGTGGTGGCCGCGACCGTCCTGTTGCTGTTCGCGGGCCACGAGACGACGACGAAGCTCATCGCCAACGGCACCCTCGAACTGGTCCGGCACCCCGAGCAGATGCGGATGCTCCGCGAGGACCCGTCGATGGCGCCGAAGGCGGTCGAGGAGATCATCCGGTATCACGGCCCCTCGAAGGTGGTCACGCGCGGCGTGGTCGAGGACTTCGAGCTCCGCGGGACCCGCATCGAGGCGGGCCAGCGAGTGCTGTTGAGCCTCGCCGCCGCCAACCGGGACCCACGGAAGTTCGACGACCCCGAGACGTTCGACATCACCCGGAGCACACCGTCACACCTCGGCTTCGGCCACGGCATCCACAGCTGTATCGGGGCGCCGCTGGCACGGCTGGAGACCCGCGTCGCGTTCCCGGCGCTGGTCCAGGCGTTCCCCGAGATGGAGCTGGCGACCGACGAGATCGAGTGGACCCACTCGCCGCTCGTCCGCGGTCCCGAGGAACTGCGCCTGACACTCTGAGCGACCGACCGTGCCGGCGTCCCGCGCCGGAGCCGAGCGTCCGCCAGGTGACGCAGTACAGAACGGAACCCGGCCGGAGCGGCCGGAGTGAGACGGCAGTCCGGGACCGACCAGCAGTGCGAGTCCCGATACTCGCCCGGTGTCCACGCGGTGGTCAGTCCGCCATCGGTCGCTCGAACGTGACCCGTTCGTAGGCTTCCCCCTCCGTCGTGGCGGGGTGGACCGCGGCCAGCAGCACGTCCGTCCGGTCCGAGAAGTAGTCGATGAGTCGCTCCGTCCGCTCCGCGTCGAAGGCGCCGAGCGAGTCCAGCACGAGCACCGGGGACACCTCCCCCACATCGTACGTGACGAAGCCGGCAAGCCCGAGAACGAGACCGATCATCTCACGTTCGCTCTCGGCCAGATGCTCGATCGCGTCGGCCCGAACGCTCCCATCCACCTCGCGGGCGATGACGAGGTCGAAGTTCCCATCGAGCCAGACGCGCTCGATGCGCTCGAACGCCAGTGCCGACAGCAGGTCGTCCATCGCGGCGTTGAAGTTCCCGCGGAGTTCCTCCTCCAGGTTCTCGATCCGGTCGGTGAGCGTGGCGATCTCCTCCTCCAGGGTCTCGATGCGCTCCCGGTTCTCCTCGCGCTCACGTTGCTTCTCCTCGAGCTCGTCGCGCGTCCGTTCGAGCCGGTCGAGCTCCCGGCGGAGCGACCGGATGTCGACCCGGGTGGACTCGAGCTTCTCCGTGACCTCGTCGTCGGCCGCGGTCCGTTCAGCCTCGTGTTCGGCGATCTCGTCGTCGGTCGACTGGAGCTCCGAGCGGAGCTCCTCGAGCCGCGAGCGCTGCTGGTCGAGTGAATCACGCCGCTCCTCCACCTTCTGTTCGAGGTCGCGGCGCCTCCCGGCCAGCTCCTGCCGGCGTGATCGCGCGCGACGGGCTTCCTCGATGCGCTGATCGAGGTCCTCGATCTCCGGCTCGCGCTCGCGGAGCCGCTGTTTGTCCTCCGTGATCAGGTCCTGAAGCTCTTCGACAGTCCCCTCGAAATCCGCCCGCTCGGCCGCCCCTCCACACGCCCAGCAGGTGAACTCATCGCCCGTGAGGCCGGCCTCGTAGCCCATGACGCCCGTGAACTCGGAGTCGAGCATCTCCCGGTTCGCCGTCAGTACCGACTGGAGGATGTCGAGGCGGGCCTCCACGTCCTCGAGCTCGGACCGGATCTCGGCTCGTTCCTGCTTGAGCGCATCGATATCGACCTCGTCGGCCTCGTCGGCCGCCTCGATATCCGTCTCGACCTCCTCGAGTTGCTCCTCCAGCCGGTCGATAGCGTCCTCCAGCCGGCCGATCTGCTCCTGGCAGTCGGCCTTCTGCGACCGAAGGTCGGCACGCTGCTCGCGGAGCTCTGCGAGGTGGTCGTCCTCCTCGTTGGGGGCTGTCGCGGCCTCCCGGCGCGCCTCCAGTTCCTCCAGTTCGGCCTCGAGTTCGGCCTCCCGGTCGCGCTTGCTCTCGAGCTCCTGCTCGTGCTCGGCGAGCCGGTCGTCGACATCGGCCAGCTCCTCGACGCGAGCCTCGAGCTCTCGCTTGTGCTGCATCTTCTGGGCCCGTTCGGCCTCCAGCGCGTCGATGTTCATCGGCTCCTTCAGCAACGGCTCGATCTCCTGCTCCCGCCTGACGGCTGCACGGAGCGGGTTCGTCTCCAGCAGCGCCGCGAACCGCTCGAGAAGCAGCCGTTCGTCCCCCTCTTCGACCCAGGTGTCGCCCCCGGTCCGAACACCCCCCTCCGCACGGTGTGCGGTCCGCTCGACCGTCCGGTCGCCGATCCGGAGCTCCACTCGCGCCTCGTCGGCGCCGCTCCGGATCGGAACACTCGAGCTCCCGAGTGCGAACAGGACACTCTGGAGCAGCGACGTCTTGTTGGTCGCGTTCGGCCCCTGAACCAGCGTCACCCCGTCCTCGAACGTTACTGTCAGATCGTCGATACCACCGATGTTCTCGATATCAAGTGCGATTTCAGTCATGTCGATTCCATTACTCGCAGTCGCATATATATCCCCGTCGTACGGCTCGTTCGACCGGGACGGCGGCATGGCAGGTCTCGCACTCGATCGTCACCGAGACATCGACCGTGAGCTCGCCGCCCTCGAGTTCGCCCTTGTTCGACAGCGACCGAACCGCTTCGGAGACCTTCTGGCTCGCGTATTCACCGGCCATCTCGATGGTCTTGGTCTCCCAGTCCCCCGACTCCGGGGTGTATTCGAGGCCGAGACACTCCTTGAGATGCGTCCGGACGACGGCGTAGGAGACGAAGTCGCGCCGGAGCCGCTCGACGTCGATACCCGCACCCGACAGCCCGGCAGCCACCTCATCGGCGACCGATTCGTCGTCCGAGCGGAGTCGCTCGTACTTCGACTCGGCCTCCTGCCCGAGCGTCGAAAGCCCCGCCCGGTCCATCTCCCGTCGGAGCATGGTGACGTTGAGCCACTCGGCGAGCTGCCGGTACCCCTTCCGTTCGGGGCCTTCGGCCTGCCACTGGTCCACGAGCTGGTCCTCGTAGCGCCCCATGCCACGCTCGGCGAGGACCCGGCAGACCTTGCAGCCGTGTTCGGTCATCAGTCCCGGTTGGCAACTGGGAGGAATAGGTGTGGCGGTCGCCGCGGGTGTCACCGGCAATCGGGACGACGTCAGGAATGCACCGCCAGCTACCTCAGGCGAGTCCGATCTTCTCCTGGTAGGCGCCGTACTGGGCCTCGAAGACCTCCATGATCTCGCCCATCGTCGCGTACGCCTTGACGGCGTCGACGATGTACGGCATCGTGTTCTCGTCGGCTTCGATGGCCTCCTCCAGCGCCTCCAGTCGGTCCTCGACCTCCTCGTCGTCGCGCTCGTCCTTGACCCGCTCCAGGCGGGCGAGCTGGCGGTCCCGGGTCGACTCGTCGACGTGGAGGATATCCAGGTCGGGGTCGTCGTCGATCTGGTACTGGTTCACCCCCACGACCACCTCCTCGCCGGCGTCGACGCGCTGCTGGTACTCGTAGCTCGCCTCCTGGATCTCCCGGTGGAAGTACCCGCGGTCGATGCCCGCCAGCACTCCATCGCGCACGGAACCGTCGCCCATCTCCCGGATCTCCTCGATGTAGGCCATGATCTCCGCCTCCATCTCGTCGGTCAGCTTCTCGATCGCGAACGAGCCACCGAGTGGGTCCACCGTGTCGCCCACACCCGACTCCTCCGCGAGAATCTGCTGCGTTCGCAGGGCAACGCGGACCGCGTCCTCGCTCGGCAGCGCCAGCGCCTCGTCGTAGGAATTGGTGTGGAGACTCTGTGTGCCGCCCAGCACTGCCGCCATCGCCTGCACGGTCGTCCGGACGATGTTGTTCAGCGGCTGCTGGGCCGTCAGTGACTGCCCGGCGGTCTGGGTGTGGAACTTCAGCCGCTTCGAAGCGTCCGCTTCGGCGTCGTACCACTCGTCCATGATGCGCGCATAGACGCGCCGCGAAGCCCGGAACTTCGCCACCTCCTCCAGCATCGAGTTGTGCGAGTTGAAGAAAAAGGACAGCTGTGGGGCGACCTCGTCGACCCCGAGGCCGCGGTCCATCGCGTCCTCGACGTACGCGAAGCCGTCCGCCAGCGTGAACGCCGCCTCCTGGGCCGCGGTGGAGCCGGCCTCCCGGATGTGATACCCACTCACGGAGACGGGGTAGAACTTCGGCGTGTTCTCGACCGCGAACTCGATGGTGTCGGTCACGAGGTCCAGCGACGGTTCGGGCGGGATGACCCACTCCTTCTGCGCGATGAACTCTTTGAGCATGTCGTTCTGCAGCGTCCCGCGGACCTGCTCGCGCGGCACCCCCTGCTGGTCCGCGAGTGCGAGATACATCCCGTAGATGACCGCCGCCGACGGGTTGATGGTGAAACTCGTCGAGACCTCGCCGACGTCGATGCCGTCGAACAGCACCTCCATATCCGCCAGCGTGTCGACCGCGACACCCTCCTTGCCCACCTCGCCCAGACTCATCGGGTCGTCCGAGTCCAGCCCCATCAGCGACGGCATGTCGAACGCCGTCGAGAGGCCCGTCTGCCCCTCGTCGATGAGGTAGTGGAACCGCTCGTTGGTCTCCTCGGCCGTCCCGAAGCCCGCGAACTGGCGCATCGTCCAGGTGCGACCGCGGTACATCGTCGGGTACGGCCCCCGCGTGTACGGCGGCTCGCCCGGGTTGCCCAGGTCCGCCTCGTAATCGAGGTCTTCGACGTCCTCGGGCGTGTACAGCCGGTCGATCTCGTGGTTCGACACCGTCACGAACTCCTCTTTGCGCTCGCCACCACGCTCCAGCCACGGGTCCAGCGTCTCGGACTCCCACTCCTCGCGCGAGTCCCTGATGGATTCGAGGTCCTCCTCGTCGAACATGTGTATCGGTAACGAACAGTACCCGGGTAAAGTATCCTTCTACTCCCACAGCGATTCGACTCACGGGGAAGAGGGATCCAGAGGTCGGCGCCGAAGTCGGGGGGGTGGAGAATGACCGGTACCCTCCACCCGTCCGCTAACGATGGGGGTGGTACCGGTAGACACGAGGGACGTCGTATCTGTTGGTAGCAGGTGCTTGCGCCCTGCGGATAGGTAACTGTCCCCCTAGCGTATAAACTTACTCCCGAACGCCCGGGAGAGGTCCGCTTCGGGATATCGGGAAACGGCCCATCGACGGCTTCAGTCGTTCTCATGAGCCGCCGCGGGCCGAGCACAGAGATCCGGCTGCGTGACCACTTCTTCGACGCACCGCAGAATCGTCCCTCACGGTCCCCCGGCACGGTCACAACAGGACGGTCTTCGAACGGCCGTCGGCAGTCCCCGCGTACGCGGCCGAGGACCGGCTGAGGTGGTGAACACGGACGGAAACGGGAACAGGGAGAGAAGTGACCGTACGAGCCCCGCGACCGACCACACAATTATCAGAAAATGAAATATACTATGAGATAGATATATTGTGGCCATCAACGTAGGCCATGCCTGGAATCCAGAGAAATGTGAATCACCCCAAATACACCACTATTTCATCGGAATTCACAACTAATCAAAACATTTAACAACTATAATACAGGAATCTCCACATATATTCCGACCACTATTGTTCAAAACCGTATGATGGTCGATACACATCTAAAACAAGGAATACATACTATATTATCTATTTTAAAGTCTTTCATCAGCCATAAAAATAATAAATAAGAAATTATATGATAATACCCCACTTCCAATTATATTGTAGAAGCATCCCTCTCAGCCAGTGAATTACTGATTGATATTTGAGTAGTATACTTAACAGTCATTCATATATAATGTCTGATCGAGACGGCCAACGAGACTCACCCGTCTGGGATTCCACAGGGCGCCGGCGAATGGATGATGGGGGTCGACAGATGTGCTCGACTCGGTTACCCGTATGAGGTCCCCCGAGACGGATCCGGAGTTCCAGGTCCGGAGTGAGGAGGTCCTTTCGCGATGGACGAGCGACAGGGGCCTGGTGGGTTAGATCTCCGTCACTCGCTCGTAGTCGTCGGGAAGCGCGGCGGCGTCCTCCGGGAGGAGCGCGACGAGGAGGTACCCCGTGTACTCGCCGAGGTACTCGACGAGCGCGGCGATCCGGTCGGAGTCGATCGCCTCCAGGGAATCGAGGAGGATGAACGGGACAGCCTCGTAGACCTCGTGGGTGAGGTAGCCAGCGAGCGCGAACACGAGCCCGGTCACCTCCCGTTCGCTCTCGGAGAGGTGGCCGACGGTGTCCTGGTAGGTGGTCCCCGACGACGAGGTCCGGACGACGTGGAGTTCGAAGCCCCCCTTGCTGACCTTCCGGCGTCCCTCGCGGACCTCGCGCTCGACGCGCTCGAGCCAGATGCGGTCCAGGTTCGCGTAGTCGAGGATGCCGAGGACGTTCTCCATGTGCTCGTTGAACTGCTCGACTGCGCCCCGCTCGAGCCGCTCGATCTTCGTCCGGAGCGCCTCGATCTCCTCGTTCAGGGCCTCGCGTTCGGCCTCCAGGTCGTCCTGTTCGGCGACGCGAGTCTCGAGCTCCTCGAGTTCGGCGGTCACCTGCTCGAGGTTCGTCTCGAGCCGACCGAGTTCGTACTCCAGCTGGTTCGCCTCCTTGTGTAGGTCGAGGATGGTGTTGTCCTCGTCCGCCTCCAGCTCCTCGATCTCGGCCTCGAGTGCCTCGATGTCCGTCATCAGCTCCTCTCGCCGCTCCTGCAGCCGTTCGACGTTCGCCTCCCCCCGCTCGACCTCGTCGTCGATCTCGGAGCGTCGCCGCTCGATCCGGTCCTGCTCCCGCTGGGCCCGCTCGAACTCCCGCTTCTGTGATGTCAGCTCGTCGATCCGCTCCTCGAGTTCGCTGACCTCGTTGACCTTCGATTGGCTGCGGTCGCGGAGGTGGGCCAGCGTGGACTCGACCTGTTCCGCTTCGACCTGACTGCCACAGGTCCAGCAGGTCAGCTCCTCGTCGTCCAGCAACTGATCGGTGAGGTCACCGTCGGCATCCGCGTCGGCCGTCGGCGCGTCGAAGGCCGTCGACGCACCGTCCTCGAGCATCTCCTCGTTGAACCCGATGACGCTCTGTAGCTCGTTGATCTCCCGCTCGAGCTGCTCTTTCTCCCCCCTGAGTCGTCGGATCTCCGACTCGACCTCCTGGAGCTCACCCATCGGCAGGTCCGGGAGCTCCGCTTCCTCGCCCTCGAGTTCCGAACGCTCCCGTTTCAGCGCCTCGAGGCTCTCGCGCTCGGTCTCGAGGTCGTACCGAACGTCGTCCAGCGTGGAGCGCTTCGCCCGGAGATCATCGAACCGGGACTCCAGCTCGGATTTCCCCTCCCGGGCCTCCTCTACGTCCGCGTCCGCGGTCTCCAGTTCGGCTTCCTTCGCCTCGAGGTCGGCCTTCGTCTCCTCGATCTCGTCCTCCAGCCGTGTCTGCTCTGCCTCCAGGTCCGGGATCTCCTGCTTCAGGGAGTCGATCTCGTCGAGTTCCTCCGTGATGGACTCGCGCTTCCGGACGAGCCGCTGGATCTCCGATTCGATCTCCTCCGTGTCGACCGGCCGCATGATGAGTTCCCGGAGGTCCGCTCCCGTGGCGACGGCGCGGCGTGCCTCGTTCGACTCGAGCAGGAACGCGAACAGATCCGCGACCGTCGGGTCGTCGAGATACGGCTGCCCGTCGGTGACGATGCTGGTCCCCTGGCGGCGCAGTCGCCTGGTGTACGTCTCGCCGCCGAGCGCGAGTTCGACCTCGGCCTCGTCGGCGTCGCCCTTGATGGCGACGTTCTCGCTCCCGAGCGCGGCCGTCACCGCCTGCAGGAACGAGGTCCGATTGGTCGCGTTCCGTCCCACGAGGAGCGTGATACCCCGCGAGAAGGTGACCGACGTATCCTCGATCCCGCCGACGTTCTGGACGTCGACCGTCGCCTCCGAAGACCTGGACAGGTTCTGTCCCATTACGCCCAACTTCTACCCCCACCACATAAGAGCATTGCCCTCGGCGACCGACTCCAATAACAGCCGTACGTTTGTTAACCATCACGTATCGAGGGAGCGCACCTACGAGTTGCAGTCACACCCACCCTCCTCGATGAGCGTGGTGAATGCCTGCTGTGTCCCACAGTCCTCACAGACGACACGGAGATCGACGATGACGCGGAATTGACCGAGCGAAATCCGCCCCGCGGACCGGAGGCTTTGGAGGCGGTCCTCGGCGACAGTGACAAGCCGAGCGCGGAGGCGCTGAACGGTCTCGATCGCTTTCTGACCCCGGTCCACGTCGACAGTCCGGTGTTCTGCGCCGCGCTCGCTCTTGAGATACGTACGGATCGCCTGGTAGGAGGCGAAGTCCGACCTGAGCGACGCTACATCCACCCCTTGCCGTTCCAGCCGGCGTTCGACACGTCTCCGATCCCCGGACCCGACCGTATCGTCGGTCAACAGTTCGTACATGGTTTCGACCTCGCTCTGGACGACCGAGTCGCCGGCGTCGAGGAGCGCCGCTTCGAGTACCTGCTCGTTGAACCGCGTCGCCAGGTCACGGAGGCTCTCTCGTTCGTCCGGGTCCGCCGCTGTCCAGGCCCGCTCCAGCTCGTCACCGAGCCCTTCGAGTTCGTACTCATCGATCACCCGCTCGACCTTGCCCCGTCGTCCAGACCCGTCCGTCCGTATCTCTTCGTTCATACGACCCGACAGGACGCGACCCCAAATGAATCATTCCCCGGAGGGCGGTCGACGGCCCGCTCGGCACCCCGCGATTCCAGGTATCATCGGCCCAGGAGCGGCGGATGTCGACCATGCAGGAGACCCTAACAGAAGTACATATGTTATTTCATACACCGGCGGGAGGCCTCCAGCCGCCCCCGTGCGCGAGTTCGAAGCGACCCGTCCGGTCGGGCAGGGCCACCCAGCAGCCCGGGGCACCCAGTAGCCCGGAGAGGTCGGGCAACGGACGCACCAGGGCTGAAGAGGTCCGGCCAGGGACTGCTCGACCGGTTACGGCACGTCAGCGGGGTCGTTAATGAACAACTACCAGATTCATCGACGGATCGGTTCCGGAGCATCTCATTCCACGCTCGAGTCTCGGTTCGATATTCGCGAACAGCGATGGCCGGCGTCGTCGAGAGCCTATCTCGAGTGGAACGCAGCATCTGTACTGTTATCTCTCCATTCAAAAAATGCCTCGAATATTATCATAAAAATCTTCCTAACATTTTAATACCCTTGCTATAGGTCTTATTCCGTCATCGAACACACCAGAATCCCACCCACGGGGCTTCATTCACGCTCCCGAAGGAGTGTGAGAGTCTCTAGCGGAGTTCGGATGGTACCGGCTTCACCAAACGCTTTAATTGACGTGCGGTCGTTCCGGACCTATGAAACCGACCCGAGCGATAAAGACCGCAGACACGATCTTTGCCATCGTGCAGGAACTGCAGCGCCGGGACGGTGCGGGGGTGACGGAGCTGGCGAACGAGCTGGGACTGGCGAAGAGTACCGTGTACGACCATCTCGCCACGCTCGAACAGGCCGAGTACGTGGTGAAAGAGGGTAGCATCTACCGTCTGGGACTCCGTTTTCTCGACCACGGGACGTACGTCAAGGACCAGTTCGGCATGGAGGAGATCGTCTCGCCCGTGATCGAACAGCTCGCCGAGGAGGTCAACGAGGCGGTCTGGTTCGTGGTCGAGGAGCACGGGCGAGCGGTGTTCCTCTACAGTGCGTTCGGTGAGCGGGCCGTCCAGACACACGCCCGCATCGGTCGGCGGTCGTACCTGCACCACCTCGCAGCGGGGAAGGCGATTCTGGCGATGCTCCCGGAGGAGCGCATCGAGGAGATCCTCTACCGACACGGCCTGCCCGAGCAGACATCGGGGACCATCACGGACCTGGACACGCTGTTCGAGGAGCTCGAGACGATCCGCGAATCGGGCATCGCGTACGAACAGGACGAGACCGTCCCGGGAGTCTCCTCCGTCGCAGCACCGGTCCTCTTCGAGGAGGAGGTCGTCGGAGCGATCATGGTCGTGGGCCCGTCGAGCCGCATCAACGGGGAGCGGCTTCGCGAGTCGCTTCCGGAACTGATTCAGGGGGCGACGAACGAGGTGGAGCTGAAGCTGACCTACGAATGAGTGCTGTTCGATGTCATCGGACGCGGCGGAAACGCCGAATCGACGATTCCGGTCCGACGGATGATCGGACGGACCGTATCAGAGGAACACCGCGAGGAGCAGGGCCGAACGGGGCCGTACAGCCCGTTCGTGACCGTCGTACCCTGCCTGTGAGATCGAGGGACCGAGCGGATGGCTACAGGTCGAAGACCCGCCGGGCGTTCTCGGAGAGCAGTTTCCGCTCGATCTCCGGCCCCAGATTCATATCGGAGACGCTGGACAGCGTCCCCTCGAGGTCCAGTGTCGGATAGCTGGTCCCCCACATCACACTGCTCTTCCCGCGACCGCGGATGAAGTCGACGAACTCCCGCTCCCAGTGCTGGGGTGCGTGTCCCGTCGTCGCGATGGAGACGTTCGGATGTGTCCACGCCAGTGCGATGGCTTCGCTCGTCCAGGGCCACCCGATGTTCGCAGCGACGATCTCCAGGTCGGGGAACTCGAGTGCGATGTCGTCGATGTACTCCGGCCGACCGGGATCGTTCGGCATCCGGACCGCGGTATGGCCGATCTGGATCATCACCGGCACACCGAGTTCGGCACACTTCGCGTAGAAGGGGTAGTACCGCCGATGGTTCGTCTCGAGGTCGAACCCGTGCGGGACGAGATGGGCGCCGACGAAGTCGTGGTCCACCACGTACTCCTCGAGTCGTCGAACCCCCTCCATCCCATCGAACGGATCGATACCCACGAGCCCCCTGAATCGATCGGGAGCCTCGGAGCAGATCTCCGCGACGCTGCGCTCGGAGAGGTGGACGCCGTCTCGTGGCGAGGTGCGCCCATCGAACTTCAGCGCCGGGATGAGTGCCGTATCCACGCCGTGCGTGTCCATCCGGTCGACGAACTCCGCCGGCGTCTGTCCTGCGCCCCGGTACAGCTCGTCGTCGCTGACGAGGTCCGCGATATCGTCGATCGCGGAGTCGGCCATCCGCGTCACGGCATCGTCGGTGAACGGGTTGACCCAGACATCCACGACATCCATCGTACCGTTTGTCAGGTTCATCACTGTCACATGGAATGAGAGGAGGTCACTTGAACCTCGCGCTGTTCGCGCTCGCTGGACCCCCACGCCCCGATACCGGCCGACGTGACGACTGGGTACACAGCCCAACAGTCTATATACTAGGCGTGTCACCACGCAGGACAGATGGCGTACCTAGTGAATATGCCCAAGCTCGAACAGGGCATGCAACAGGGGATACTGATGGAGTGGCTGGTCGACATCGGCGAGTCGGTGAGCGAGGGTGAACCGATCGCGGAGATCGAGTCCGAGAAGACGGTCGCGGAGATCGACGCCCGGGAGGACGGCGTTCTGCGCCAGACGTTCGTCGAAGCGGGCGAGACCGTCTCTCCTGGGACACCGCTCGGCGTCGTCGCCGGGGCCGACGAGTCCATCGACGACCTACTGGCCTCGGTGGACGTGGACACGAGCCCCGACGCCGGCGCGGAGCCGGACGACCCGGAGCCGGCCGTGGCGCCCCAGGGCGGCGGAGAACGCCCACAGGAGACGGGTGGCGGAAGCCAACAGGCAGTAGCGAGCACCAGCGACTCGTCCGGGTCGGCCCCCGAACGGGTGAGCCCGGCGGCCCGACGACGGGCCGAGGAGCTCGGCGTCGATGTCTCGAGCGTCGACGGCACGGGCCCCGAGGGAGCGGTGATCTCCGACGACATCGAACGGCGGGCGGCCGCCGCGGGCGAGGCGACGGTCGACGCGAAACAGCGGGCCGCCGAACTCGGTATCGACCTCGGGTCGGTCGAGGGGACGGGGCCGCGGAACGCCGCGACGGTCGCCGATGTCGAGCGGGCCGCCGGCGACATCCGGGAGCGACGGGAGCTCTCGGGGATGCGCCAGACCATCGCCAGGCGACTGGGGCAGAGTCACCGGGACGCCCCCCACGTCACCGTCCATCGCGACATCGATGTCGAGGAGCTCCTCGAGGCGACCGGCGTCGCCGACCGGTACGCCGACGCGGACATCTCCATGACGGACCTCCTGTTGGTCGCGGTGTCGGCGACCCTCGCCGATCACCCCGAGTTCAACGCCACGTTCGAGGACGGTGTCCATACCCTCCACGAGAGCCACCACATCGGCGTCGCGGTCGATATCGAGGGCGGGCTCGTCACTCCAGTCGTCGAGACCGTCGACTCGCTGGCGCTGGGCGACCTGGCCGAGCGGCGTCGGTCGCTCACCCAGACGGTGCTCGACGGCGAGTTCACGGGTGAAGATATCTCCGGTGGCACGTTCACGGTCTCGAACCTCGGCGTCTTCGGCGTCGAGTCGTTCACCCCGATCATCAACCCGCCAGAGGTGGCGATCCTCGGGGTCGACACCATCTCCGAGAAGCCCGTCCGGGACGGGGACGACGTCGCGTTCCGGAAGCACATGGGGTTCGACCTCTCGTTCGACCATCGGGTCGTCGACGGGGCCGACGCGGCGCGGTTCCTCCAGACGCTCGACGAGTACATCCGCGAGCCCTGGCCGCTCCTCCTGGACCGCGCCTAGATGTGGACCGCCTCGTCGAGCGCGTCCGCCGCTGCCTCCATCACCGCCTCGGAGAGCGTCGGGTGGGCGTGGACGGTCCCGGCGAGTTCGTCGAGCGTGAGTCCGCCCCGCATCGCGACACCGACCTCACCGAGCAGTTCTGCGACCTCCTCACCGACCATCTGACAGCCGAGTATCTCTCCGGTTGCCGCGTCACCGACGAGGCGAACGAACCCGTCCGTCGCGTTCCGGGTGAGCGCCCGCCCGCTCGCCGTGAACGGGAACTCACCGACGACGGGGTTGTACCCCGCATCGATCGCCTCCTGCTCGGTTCGGCCGACGGTGCCGATCTCCGGATCGGTGAACACGACGGCCGGCACGGGCTGTTCGGCGGTTGCCGTGTCCATGCCAGCGATGGTCTCTGCAGCGACGAGCCCCTCGTGGGTCGCCTTGTGGGCCAGCATCGGCTCGCCAGCGACATCACCGACGGCGTAGACGTTCGCGACATCGGTCGCACCACGCTCGTCGGTCTCGATGAACCCCCGCTCGGTCGTCGAGAGCCCGAGGGCATCGAGCCCGAGCCCGTCGGTCACCGGCGCCCGTCCGACCGCGACAAGGGCCCTGTCGCCCTGGTACTCGTTCATCTCGCCGCCCTCGGTCTCCGTGAACACCGTGATGTCGTCCCCGTTCTCCCGCCAGTCGAGTGCCGCCTCGCCGAACCGGAAGGAGACACCAAGCGACCGGAGCTGTTTCACGACCGGTCGCGAGAGGTCATCGTCGTAGGCGGCCAGCGCCTCGTCGAGCATCTCGATGACGGTCACATCGGCGCCGAGCCGGGCGAACACGGTCGACAGCTCCATGCCGATGTAGCCGGCGCCGATGACGAGGAGTCGGTCGGGGACCTCGGAGACTGAGAGCATCCCTCGCGAATCGAGGATCCGCTCGCCGTCGAACTCGAAGTTGGGGACGGTGATGGGCCGGCTGCCGGTCGCGACGATGGCCGCGTCGAAGGAGAGTTCGCGCTCCCCGTCCGGGCCGTCGATGATGCCGGTGGTCTCGTCGACGAACGTGACGTGGCCCTCGCGGATCGAGACCCCGTTGGCTCGACACAGGCCGCCGATCCCGTTCGTGAGCCCGTCGACGACCTCGTCCTTCCAGGCGACCATCGCCTCGGTGTCGGCGCTGGCGGTGGCCTGGATACCCATCCGCTCGGCGTTCCGCATGGCCTCCAGCCGTCCGGTTGCCGTGAGCAGTGCCTTCGAGGGGATACAGCCGTAGTTCAGGCAGGTTCCCCCGACGGCGTCCCGGTCGGCCAGGGTCGTCTCGACCCCGTTCTGTGCGGCCTTGATCGCAGCGGCGTAGCCGCCGGGACCAGCGCCAACGACGAGCAGTTCGGTCTCCTGTCGCTCTCCAGCCATGGCCGAGCGGTATCGGAGGAGAGTAATAAAGAACGGGGGTCGGCAAAACGGTGCGTTTCAGCCCATCACGTCGCGGATCGCCTCCGTTATCGTGTCCTCGCCGGGGATGACGAACTCCTCCTCCGGCGGACTGTACGAGACGGGAACATCCGCTCGCGTCACGCGCTTGACCGGCGCATCCAGATGCCAGAAGGCCGCATCGGAGATACGGGCGGCGATATCACCGGCCGTCCCACAGGTGCGGTTCGTGGCGTCGACCACGACCGCCCGGTTCGTCTTCTCGACGCTCTCGAGGATGGTCTCCTCGTCGAGCGGGAGGAGCGTCCGAGGATCGACGACCTCGACGCTTATCTCCGGGTCGAGACGCTCGGCAACGGCCAGTACGTCCGGGACCTTCTCACCGATCGCGACGACGGTCACGTCCTCACCCTCGCGTTTGACATCGGCCTCGCCGAGCGGGATCGTGTAGTGCTCGTCCGGAACCTCCGACCGATTGCCGATCACGGGCGCGGGCCAGAACACCATCACCGGGTCGTCCTCGGCAACGGCGCTCCGGAACAGTCCCAGCTGGTCGTAGGGGGTGCTCGGCACGACGGTCTTGACACCGAGGTTGAGCAACGAGGGATACGGGTTGTCGGAGTGCTGGGCCGCACTTCCTCCGGGGGTCCCCGCCTGCGGGACGGTGATGGTGAGCGGAATCGAGACCTGTCCATGGGTCATGTGCCGGAGCTTCTGGGCGTTGTTGACGAGTTGGTCCATCGCCATGTACGCCATCGTGTTGATCTGGTACTCGATGATCGGCCGCTTGCCGTCCATCGCCGCCCCGATGGCCAGCCCGTGGAACCCCTGTTCGGAGATCGGCGCGTCCCACACCCGCTCCTCACCGAACTCGGCGACTAGGTCGCGGGTCGTCCCCATGAGTGCGTGCTGGATGTCCTCGCCGACGACGAAGGTGTCGTCGTAGTCGGCCAGCGATTCCTGATACGACTGGATGATCGTCGAGATGTAGCTCTGGTCACTCATGTCAGTACTTCTCCGCGGGGAAGTCCGGGTACGACTGTTCGGCATAGGTGTACTCGGGGGCTCGGTCGCCAGGCGGGTAGTCGCTCTCGAGCGCGAACTCCGCTGCGTCCTCGATCCGTGCCTCGACATCGGCGTCGATCCCGTCGAGCGTCTCCTCGTCGAGCACGTCCGCTGCGACGAGGGCCTGCCGGAACGTGTCTATCGGGTCGCGCTCGTCGCGCCACCGCTCGATCTCGGCCTCGTCCCGGTACGGCCGGTCCCGGAGCAGGTCCTTCTCGCCCGAGAAGTGGCCCTCGTACCGGTACGTCTCGCACTCGACCAGTCGCGGGCGGCTGGTCTCACGGGTCGTCTCGACGGCCTCGCGGACGGTGTCGTACACCTCGAGGACGTTTTGGCCGTTGATCGTCTCGCCCGCCATGTCGTAGCTGGCAGCCCGGTCCGAGATGCGGTCACCAGCGACGGCGTCCTCCTGACTGGTGCTGACGCCGTACTGGTTGTTCTCACAGAGGAACACGACCGGTAGGTCCCAGATGGCGGCCATGTTCATCGTCTCGTGGACGACACCCTGGTTCGAGGCCCCGTCGCCGAAGAACGAGACAGACACCCGGTCGTCACCGTCCAGCTTCGAGCTGAACGCCGCCCCCGCCGCGTGGGGGACGCTGGCACCGACGATGGCGTTGCAGCCGAAGATACCCAGGGAGAAATCGACCATATGCATCGATCCACCCCGGCCGCTGTTCAGCCCGGTCTCCTTCCCGGCCAGTTCCGCCATCATCCCGTCGATGTCCGCTCCCTTCGCGAGTACGTGCCCGTGCCCACGGTGCGTACTCGCGATGACGTCGTCGTCACCGAGTGCCAGGGAGACGCCCGTCGCGACCGCCTCCTGACCGAGATAGAGGTGGATCGGGCCGGGGATCTCTCCAGCACTACTCAACTCGCTGGCCGTGTGTTCGAACTCGCGGATCTCGCGCATCATCCGGTACATGCGCCGCAACAGGTCCGGGTCCCGGTCCGACAGCCCGGCCTGCTGGCTTCGTACCTGTTCGGGAACGTCTTGGCTCATCTGGATTGGCCATTCCTCCCCGGCTGGTTTATAATTTGTGTGCCCCGGGGGAAGCGGAGATGAACACCGTCGGGCAGTAACGAGCCGCTCCTGCCACCGGGGAGCAGCCGAGGGGAATCCGGCCACGGCGCCCGTCCGCCCGCGGCTACCCCGATAGTGACACCACCGTCGCGCCGACCACGACCACAGCGGCTGCAACGCCCAGGCGAACGGTGACCCGTTCGAGTCGCTGGGGGAGGAAGAGGAACGACAGGACGACCACGAACAGCGGCATCGTCTGCAGGATCGGCACGACGATGACAACCGGAGCGACCTCGAGCGCGGCGTAATAGAGCGTCAGGCCGACCGATGCGGCGACGCCGGCACCGATGTACCACCGGAAGATGGGCTCGCCGATGGGAACCTCGAACGAGGAGTACAGCAGGACGTACGTACCGAAGCCGAGCGTCGCGGCCACCACCTTCACCATCACCCCAGGGAGGACCTGTGTTCCCTCGGCGAACCCCTGTGCGGCGAGGACCGGCTCGATACCGATCGAGGCCGCAGCCGCCAGGGGAACGACGAGCGAGGCGCCGATCTGTCGAAGCGACTGGTTCGGGGCGGAGGTGGCCGCCGTCTCCCAGGAGATGAACGCCACCCCACCGACGATGAGCAGGATTCCGAGGAGATGCGGCATCGTCAGTGTCTCGCCGAGGAGGAGTATCGCGAGCGCCGAGGCGAAGAACACGTTCGACGAGATGATCGGTGTCGTGCGACTCGCGCCGATCACCTCGATACTCTTGAACATCAGCACCCGCCCGACGAGCGAGCCGAACAGCCCCGCGCCCGCGAACGACGCCAACGAGATCGGCGTGAACAGCCCCTGATACGGCGGCGGATAGAGAACGAGCACGATGGGGACCAGGACGACGACGTTACACACCAGCGAGACGAGCATGACACCGACGACATCACCCTCCTCCGTTCCGAGCCGGACACACAGGTTCTGGACCGCGAACAACAGCGCGGCGCCAACCGCGAGCACGATACCGAGCGAGGCGGTCGTCAGTTCCATGAGATTCCCGGAGGCGCACCATCGCTGCTGCTCGTCACCGTGTTCCTGGGGCGTTCTCTGCACCCCATCGATGGCGACCGACTCCCACCGGCGCCGCCGGGTCGACGGGAGACTCGCAACGAGCGACGAGAGACCGCGCACCCACACTCGGCGGCCGGTGTCGTCCTACGATGGAGCATGGACGACCGTCACGGGGATTTCGGCGTTGAGTAACACGCCCTGGGTCACACTCCCGAGGAGTACCTTCCCCACCGTCGATCGTTTCCGGCCGCACATGACGATCTGGTCCGCGTCGATCTCGTCGGCGACCCCGAGGATCTCCTGCGCGGGGTCCGCGTGTGCACGGCGGACCTCCGTCTCGACCCCCGCAGCCTCCAGGTGCGACCGGGCGCGCTCGACGGCCTCGGGGATGTTCGTCTCGTCGTACCAGTCCTCGGACTGTACGATTCCGGCCTCCGTCGACACCTCCATCTTCTCGGTGACGTTGAGGATCGTCACCCGAACCGTGTCGGCGGCGTTCGGTAGCGACGTAACGGCGTTCGCCGCAGCCAGAGCACGGTCCACGTCGGTGTCGACGGGCAGCAGGACCTGTAGCATGCCCCCCTCTTTCGTTCGGGACGATAAAAATCGTCCGGCAGTTCCATGCCGGCGGCTCCCTCGTGTGGCGCCCCTGCTCGGAGCGTGCGCATCCAGGGATGGGGACCGTCGATGTACGGCTGGCGTAACTTCCGAGCAGAAATATTATATAGAGCGCGTGGTTTGTTGGCTGTGAAGGTATCACATACAATGGAGCGGGACTCAGCAGAACGTGGTCAGAGCGACGTGTCGAATCGAATCAGTAGACGGCGATATCTCCAGGCAGCGGCGGCAGGCGGAGCACTGTCCCTCGCAGGATGTACCGGGGACGGTGGCGACGGCGGCGGTGATGGTGGCGACGGCGGCGGCGGTGATGGCGGCGGTGGCGGCGGTGGCGGCGGTGGCGGCGGTGGCGGCGGTGGCGGCGGTGGCGGCGGCCCGACGGAGCTCGTCATGAGTATCCACCAGCAGGGGACGAACGCGTTCGCTCAGGGACAGGCCCAGGCGACGGTCGTCAACGAGAACAGCGACGAGGTCCAGCTGGACGTCCGCCCGAGTGGCAGCGTCCGCGAGAACATCGGGAAGTTCTCGCGGGACGAGGCCGACATCGCGTTCATCGGGAACTGGGAACTCGCCAATCTGCTCGCGGGGAACGAGCCGTACAGCGGGATCGATGTCAACCCCCAGCAGATGTTCAACTACAACTACGCGACCTGGCTCCTCATCACGAACGACGAGAGCGTCGAGACGATCGAGGATCTCGACGGGAAGGCCATCGGGGCCGGGCCGGACGGTGCCGCCGTCAACCAGATCATCAAGCGGATCTGTGACAAGTACGGGGTCGACGCCGAGTTCCCGAGTCTCTCGTTCGGTGACTTCCAGGGCGCATTCAGCGAGGGCGTCATCGACGCCGCGGTGGTCACGCTCGTCAACTTCGAGGTCGTGGTGCCGTGGCTCGAACAGATCATGGCGGGTGAGAACACGTACGTCGTGGAGTGGCCCGACGGGGGCACCCAGATCCAGAACGACAGCCTCATCTCCTCCGTCCAGTGGTCGCCGGACCAGATGCCGGACTTCGACAGGACGCCCGGCGGTGACTACACCGGCTGGGCGGTCGGGTTCTTCCTCGCCACGCAGGAAGACGTCCCCGAGAGCGCTGTCTCGGCGATCCTGAACACGACGAACGAGAACCTGGACGCACTGAAGGAAGCCAACAGCGCGTTCTCCTTCCACGAGAACATGGAGTACTGGACCAAGTCGTTCTACCCCGACGGCGACATCCACCCCGCCGCGGAGGCGTTCTACCAGGAGAACGGCGGACTGTAACTGATTACGGCCGCTCCGTTTCGGGCGTAATCGGCCTCGACGAGGCCCCCTGCTCGTTTCGGTGTCGTGGCCGGACGGCCCGGCTCCGAGAGATCGACCGAGCGACGCCGACACCGGCAGTGACACGGCTCCGTGGCGGGTCGGTTCCCGCGTCCGCCTGAGCACAAGTTTTAATCCCTCCGCAAGGAAGGAGTGAGTACATCTCATGATTAGTGACTCAGGTATCAGAGAGAGATTCGATTTGGACTCGCTTGGCAACGCGGTCATGTACCTCGTCAGCATCTACCTCGTCGGCCTGCTGCTCTGGTACGCCTTCACGCTCGGGATCAACCGGACCAGATATCTCAATCTCTTCCTCGGGCCCGGACTGTTCCTGTTCTACATCAGCCAGTTCCGGAGCGCCGACGTTTCCCTCACGGGGGATGGGGGAGTGATGCAACAGGTCTCGGCACGGCTTCCCGGTACGAACCTGGTCAGGAAACTCATCGTCTACTCCTATCCGCTCCTTGGGCTCCTTTCGATCGCGTTCTCGGTGTACGTCGAGCTCAACTTCACTCGGATCCAGACGCGGGTCCCCCTCGCCGGCATGTCGACGGCCGACCTCTACGTTGGCATCCTCATCATCCTGCTCACCCTCCACGCGACGAAGGCCGCCTTCGGATGGATCATCTCGATGTTCACCGTGACCGCGGTCGCGTACGGCTTCCTCGGACCGTGGATGCCCGGAATCTTCCGGCACTCGGGGATGGACATCAGCCAGGTCGTGTTCCTCAACACGATGAGCCTCAACGGTGCGTACGGGTTCATCCCACGGGTCGGGACGACGTGGGTCGCGATCTTCATCGTCTTCGCGGGGATGGCCAAATCGCTCGGCCTGCTGGACTACGTCATGGATATCGGGGAGGAGATGGGCTCGAAGGTCCGCACCGGGATCACCCACGTCGCGGTGGTCTCGAGTTTCATCGTCGGGTCGATGACCGGGGCTGCCGCAGCCAACACCGCGACGACCGGGACCTTCACCATCCGACTCATGAAGAATCAGGGCGTCAAGGACCAGTACGCTGCTGCGATCGAGAGTGTCGCCTCCTCCGGGTCGCAGATCCTGCCGCCCGTGATGGGCATCGCCGCGTTCCTGATGGCACAGATCATCGGGGTCCCCTATCTGGAGGTCATCCGAGCGGCCATCCTTCCCGCGCTCCTGTTCTTCCTGTCGGTCGCGATCATCATCCACCTGTTGATACTCCGACACGACTGGACCATCGAGGTGTCGGAGGAACCGATCGACTACGATGTGTTCAAGCGGGGCTTCCACTTCATCATCCCCATCGGCGTGTTGCTGTTCACGCTCGTCGTGATCCGGATGACCCCGCTGGGTGCTGGCCTGTACACGATCCTGTCGCTGCTCGTCGTGCAGTTCCTCTGGACGGTCTACGACGACGGCATCAAGGTCGATACGTTCATCGACCTGGCAGCCTCGTATCTCGAGGGGATCAAGGAGGGAGCGCTGGAGATGGTGCCACTGCTCGGCGTCCTGGGTGCCCTCGGTATCGTCGTTCAGATGATCACGCAGACCGGGCTCTCCGGAAAGATCAGTGCCCGGATGCTCGGGCTGGCTGGCGGGGTGTTCCTGCTCCTGCTCGTGTTCGCGATGCTCACGAGCCTCCTGTTCGGCCTCGGGATGCCGACGCCGGCCGCCTACATCCTGGTCGTGTTCCTCGTCGCACCGTCACTGGTCGAGTTCGGCGTCCAGCAACTCACCGGACACCTGTTCGTGTTCTACTTCGCGATGCTCTCGGCAATCACGCCGCCCGTCGCCCTCTGTTGTGCGATCGCCTCTCGGATCGCGGACTGTAGTTTCATGGGCACCTGCAAGCAGGCCCTCCGGATCGGCGCCCCCGCCTTCGTGCTGCCGTTCGTGTTCGTCTTCAACGACTCCCTGATCTTCTGGACGATCCCCCGGACCCCCGTCGTGTTCCTGGCGGCCGTCTTCGGATTCGCGCTGCTCGCCATCGGGATGGCGGGCCACAACTCCGTGAAGCGGATCTCACTGGTTCCGAGGGTACTGTACATCGCGCTCGGGATGGGCATCCTCCTCGGTCCGGACATGGTGATGCTGGGTGCGGGCGTGGCCGCGATCGTCCTCCTGATCGGTGACCTGGTCGGCGTCACGAAGGTCCAGGGGATACTGAGCAGATAGTGGTCCAGGGCTAACACCTTCCGTCCCCTTGCGGGGAGATTCGCAGGCCACTCGAAATCTATTTGGTGCCATGCCCTGACACGGTTCGTATGAGTGGAGAGCTCACAGCCGAGCAGCAGATGCTGGTGGACATCGCACACGACATCACCGAGGACTTCGGTGAGTCGTACTTCCGCGAGAAACGGCTCGAGGACGAGGAGCCGCTCGAGTACATCGACGCACTCGCGGACGCGGGCTTCTTCGGGATCCCCATCCCGACCGAGTACGGTGGCGAGGGGATGGGCATCGAGGAGCTGGTCTACGCGATCGAGGCCCTCTCGGAAGCCGGCGGCTGGATCATCGGGAGCCGGTTCACGCTCAACACCGTCTTCGGCGGCATCGTGCTCTCGAAGTACGGAACCGAGGAGCAGAAGGAGGACCACCTGTCGGCGCTGGCGAGCGGCGAGCGGAGCTGGGCACTGGGCGTAACCGAGCAGAAGGCCGGTTCGAACATGCTCAACACGCAGACGTTCGCCGAGCGGGACGGCGACGAGTTCGTCATCAACGGCGAGAAGATCTTCAACTCCGGACTCGACCACGCCGAGGGGTACACCTTCCTCGCCCGGACGAAGAAACCCGAGGAGGCAGACAGTCGAACGGACGGCCTCACGGTGTTCCTGGTCGACCCGGACGCGGACGGGATCGAGTACGAGCCCGTCGGACTCGACATCTACTGGCCGGCCGGTGAGCGGACGTTCACCGTCCACATCGACGACCTGCGGGTCCACGAATCACAGGTCATCGGGGAGGTGCACGGCGGAATCCAGCCCATCTTCGACGTGCTCAATCCGGAGCGTATCAGCGTCGCTGCCGAGCACATCGGACGGGGACGCTGGGTGCTGGACCAGGCAGTCCAGCGGGCGAAGGACCGGGAGGTCTGGGGCGAGCCCATCGGGGCCCACCAGTCTATCCAGCACCCGCTAGCGAAGTCCTACGCGAACCTCGAGACGGCGATGACGATGACGACGCGGGCCGCCCGCGCCTTCGACAACGGCTACGACAACGTCGGCGAACTATCCAACATCGCCCACTACAAGGCCGGCGAGGCCGGCTTCGAGGCTGCCGACAGCGCACTCGAAACGTTCGGTGGAGCGAGTGCGACGGAGGACTACGGGATCGCTGCGGTCTGGAGCTACGCTCGCCACCAGCAGATCGCCCCCGTGACCGATCAGATGAAGCTGAACTACATCGCGAACAACGTCCTCGGACTGCCTCGGTCGTACGGAACCTGAGACCGCGAACCAGGGAGGAACGCGCGGTCGCGCGAGTCAGAGATCGAGGATCTCCCGAGCCTCGTCCGGCGTCGCCACGGGGCGGTTGAGTTCGTCGGCGATCCTCGCGGCACGGCGGACGAACTGGGCGTTGCTCTCCACCGGTTCCCCCCTGTCGTAGAAGACGTTGTCCTCCATCCCGACGCGAACGTGCCCCCCCATCGACATGGCCATCGTGGTCAGCGGGAGCTGGTGCCGGCCGACAGCCAGACACTGCCACTCCGCCTCGTCCGGCAGGTTGTCCACCGTGTTGACCAGATTCCGTGGCTTCGCCGGGATACCGTTCTGCATGCCGAAGACGAGTGAACACCAGTACGGCTCGGCGAGGAGCCCTTCCTCGATCAGGTGGTTCATCTCGGGGATGTTCCCGTTGTTGAAGATCTCCAGCTCGGGCCTGATACCGTGGTCGAGCATCCTCTCGGCGTACAGTTCGTTCTGCTCTCGCGTGTTGAGGGCGTAGGTGTCGTAGCCGAAGTTGAGCGGGCCGAGGTCGATCGTCGCGAGGTCCGGCTGGGGCTCGACCTCCAGCGCGGGACGGAGCCGGTGTTCGCCGAGTTCGAACCCGCCGGTGGTGAAGTTGACGAGGATATCGTCGCAGTGGTTGTCGATCAGGTCACGGATCTCTTGGAACTTCTCGACGGAGGTCGTCGGCTCGCCATCCTCGTCCCGGGCGTGGATATGCGCTATCGACGCCCCGGCCTCCTCACAGGCGGCGAGATCGGTCGCGATCTCCTCGGGTTGCTCCGGGAGGTTCGGGTTGGCTTCCTTCCCCTGCGCACCGCCCGTCAGCGCGACACTGAGGATGACCGGCTTCTCGAAGTAGTCGCTGTACCCGTTGTACGGCATGGGTAGATGGTACATATGCAGCAGTATCAGTATTTCCATCAGATGTCTGTCGTATCCATCACGGAGTCAGTGGCTCGCCGGGAGGCAGGCACCAGCACTCACCGTGGATGTGGGAAAACGGTAGGATCTCTCGCGTGGCCGGCACTCAGGAACCGCTCGACTCTGCGGGGCTGTTCTTGATGAGCTGGCCGTCGTCCCGTGCCTCCTTGAGTTCGTCCGAGAGCCGCTCGGGCCGCCACATCTTCTCCGTGGAGTTGATCATCTCGAGTTCCACGTCCTGGACGCACTCGATCTCCAGTATCTCCCGTTCTGCGTCCTTCATGATCTGGCCCATGTACAGACACATCGGCGACGTCGGGAGCAGGCGGACCGACACCGACTCGTCATCGACCGACACCTCCTCGACCAGTCCGAGTTCGACGATACTGACCGGACTCGCAGTATTGCAACTGCACGGGTCGAGGACGTTGTCCAGCCGCTGGACGACGCGGTCCTGGGTCGAGCGACCCTCCACCGACATATCAGTCATCACCCGCTGCTGGCTGGTTGGTCCCGGCACCGTGTTCGACATCGACTCCGGCACACGCCCAGGGGTCGGGGCGCCCCTCCTTCTCGAGTCGCTTGGCCCACTTGTCGTTCTGGACGTGGTCCCGGAGTTCGTCGGCGTCCCAGTCGTAGAGGTCGAGCAGGTTCTCGCCCAGGATTCCCCGTTTCATCTCGTCGGTCAGTTCGGGATAGCCGTACTCCTCCTGCATATCTTCGGGGAACTGGTAGTCCCAGAAGGCCTCGATGTACTGCTGGCCGTGCACGAGCGGGACGCCCGTCGCCCAGATGATCTTGCTCGGGTCGCCGTGCAGAACCAGTTCGCCGAGCACCTCGGCGAACCGCCTGGGCTGGAGCGCGAGGATGCCCAGCGAGAGTTCGAGATTGAGCCAGATGTTGTCGAAGTTCGCCGTCATCGGCTTGATCTCGTGGATGTAGTGGATGTCCGGGTGGAGCAGTTCGAACTGGATATCCGGGTACATCGCGGCGATCTCGGCGACGTCGTTCGGGTCGACGTTGTGGATACCGACCGGACCGAGGGGCAGCACCTTGTGGGAACCGATGTGTTCGATGCCCAGTTCGTGGGCCTTCTCTACGATGGGGAGCAGGTCGTCGTCGAGTCGCAGTTCCCGGACCCGGCCGTCGCTCCGGTAGTACGTCGGATACGTTTTGAACCCGTCAACGTCGTACTCCTCGACCTGGCGCTCCATCTCCTCGATCGCGTTCGACGCCAACGGGTCGACATCGCCCAGGAGTTTCACGCGCTTCGGGTTGTTCTCCTTCAGTTTGACGCCGGTCTCCAGCGACGAGTACCCGTCGCGGAACAGGTCGTAGATCGGCGTCGAGTGGTACACCCCGAAGTCGATGTCGGTCTCGAGGAAGGTCGCCTCCTGGATCTCCTCGGCGCTCCAGTTCCGGCACCACTGTTCCCTGGAGTGAGCGAGCTCCGGGTCCAGGGCCTGTCCCTTCTGGAGCTCCACGATGTTCTCCATCAGTCGTTCCGCCTGTTCGTTCCGTAGGTTCTCGGAGGAGTTGTTCAGGGAGTGGAGTACCCCGTCTCCGATGAGCATGTCCTTGTACATCTTACTGCCTCGTGCTAACGTTTAACGAGGATGTCTTAAACCCACAGGTTATCGGAGGTTTTTTCATTACATTCATCCAGGCAGCGTTCTCGGTCAGGGTCGCTCCTCCCCACGCCGACGGGTGGAGAGCTCGCCGCGAACGTTCCGTGACCCCCCAACTGCACTGACGGAATCGTACTAGCGACCCCATCGGTGAGCCGGGGAAACATATTTGATGGCGTGATTCCACGTTCGATGTGTAATGGTTCACGATACCAAGCCCTCGGAAGTTCCTGAGGACGGTCCGGATTCCGAGGGTGACGAACCAGGGGAGACGGAGGAACAGCGAGAGGAGATTCATTCGAGGCGAATCGACGGTCCGGATTCGTTCCTCAACGACCCCACGGAGCTCACCGATGGGGTCTATATCCTGGAGGAGTGTACGATCAACCCGCACCTCCGTGAGCTCAAGGCTGCGCAGAACCCGCAGTGGTTCAAACGTGGACACGAGTTCCACACCCCCATCAACACGTACCTCCTCACCGGGGAGGACGAGGCACTCCTGTTCGACACCTCCTCCCCGAACGTTCGGGACGCGATCACCACGGGAGTCAGAGCGGTGCTCGAGAAAGAGGACGTCGAGCTGTCCTACATCGTGCTCTCCCATGATGAGGCGGCACACGTGGGGAACGCGTATCCGATCAGTCGGGAAGCAGCCATGATCCACCCGGATTACCAGGAGAACGCGGATGACGTCTACGAACTCCAGCAGGAGCTGCACGCGACGTTGATCGCGCGGAAGCCGTCCCGGGTCGCCCCCGAGTTCCACTACTTCGACGACGCGAAACTGGTCGACCCCGGATACACGATCGACCTGGGCGGGCGCACCCTCGAGTTCATCGAACCGGTCTGGCAGGATGGGGCACCCACGCTGTGGATGTACGATCACAAGGACAAGGGGCTCTACTGTGTCGACTCCTACGGGTTCCCCCACTGTAGCGGCGATTGCACGAAGTGGGCCGACGAACTCGAGTTCCGGGTCTCACAGGACCAGATGATGGAGTACAACGGGCGGGCCTTCCGGTACATCCCGAACTGCAATCCGTGGAAGATCATCGACCAGCACAATCACCTGCACGACAGCTACGATATCGACTACATCTTCCCCGCTCATGGACAGCCGATCCGGGAGGAGATCGACCGATACCGTGGGCTGATGGATTCGATGGTCGAGCGCATCGCGAGGGACGGGTCCCTCGGAACCGAGTACGTCAGTGCTGAAGAACTGACCGACATTTCATTCTGATACAATGGCCAGACAAATCACCGACAGCCTGTACTGGATTCACGAATGCACCGAGGCGCCCGACGCGGACCACCACGTCCACTCCTCGCTGTACATCCTCGAACACGAGGACCGTCATATCCTCCTCGACGACGGGCCCTTCCTGCACGCTGAAGGACTGAAGGAGAGTGTCGAGGACATCACGGGGCCGGAGGGGCCGGACGCGAACTTCGTGTTCAAACCCCACACTCCCCACTCCGGGAACACGGGCCACTTCAAGGAGACGTGGGAGAACATGGAGGTCGTCTTCCCGATCGGCGGCGCCAAGGTGTCCGGAATCCCCACCCCGGTGACCGGCTTCGACGAACTCGTCGGCCCCATCTCCATCGAGGGCCGGGAGATGTCCCTCACCGAGGTTCCGATCATCGACGTCCAGACGACGACCTGGGTCTTCGACGAGGTCGACAACATCTGGTTCACGCTCGAGGGCTTCGGCTACTTCCACGAGGGGGACCAGTGCAACCTCGTCTCCAACGAGTACGGTGAGGGGATCCAGTACCCGTACGTCGCGGACTACTACGCGGACGATTTCGTCGCCTGGGCGAAGTACGTCGATGCCGAGCGGTGCGTCTCGCGCATCCAGTCACTGCTCGAGAAATACGAACCCGAGGTCATCGCCCCCGCACACGGCGCTCCGCTCGTCGGCGACGATATCGACCACTACATGCGCCAGTTCGCCGAGGCGATGGAGGTCAAGGACGAGGCGTTCGAACTTCCACCCTACGGTGAGTACCAGACGAAGGCCTAGTAGCCGTTCTGCTCGGGAAGGGACAGCGAGGCCAGGCATCCCCGAACTCCCCACTCGTCGATTGTCGCTGGGGACCGGGGCTGTGCCGATCGACCGGGAGCGACGACAGGCGGCGGCGCTGAGGGCCTCTCGGCAGTATCACCCCCCAGATTTATCGGTCAGTATGAGAACAGTCCTCTGTAATGCCAGAACAAGACAACGGTGAGCGACTCTCCAACCCGTCCATACTCAAATCGCGGTTCGAGGAGACGGAGGCGGGGAAACGATTCCTGGGCGTCCACAGACGCGGCCCGAACAAGGTCGAGAACGAGTACGTCGTCACGGACGGCGGAGAAACGCTCCGGCTGACCACCCGAAGATACAACGAGGAGGGCGAGGTCGTCGAGGAAGCGTCCAGGGAGTGGGAACTCGCTGCGGACTCACAGCATGTCGCGGAGTCCGGCGAACCGGTCAAGGTCTTCTGTCAGTCCGACCATTTCTCGGGGGAGTTCTTCGGCCTCGCTGGCGGAGGCGTCGAGTAAGCCAGGTTCGATCTCGGACGGATCCATCGGCGGTGACGCACGTTCGAACACGCCATGGCCGCTGCATGTGGGTACCGGCGTTCCTCGGAGCGGCAGACCCGTCGGGTTACCAGCCGTGTGCGTCGTAGACGCCCCTGACAACGGCGATCTTCGTCTCCTCGTCGTCGAAGACCTCCACGTGGACGGTCCCCGCCGACCGGGAGACGCGCTCCACTTCGGCCTCGGCGAACAGGACGCCGGTTCCAGCGTCCAGGTAGTCCACCCGCATGTCGATGGTCGGTGGAGGGCTCTCTATCAGCGACATCATCGCCGCACCACCCACGGTGTCCGCGAGGGCGAAGGTGACACCACCGTGAGCGATCGTCCTGTCCGAATGGCCGGAGAGCTCCCGGCGCAGATCCAGTCGGCCCGCTGCCTCTCCGTCACCGATGGCGGTGATCTCGATGCCGAGAAGACTCACTAGCGGGGTCGAGTTGATGAACTCCTTCGTACTGTCTTCCATGGCGAGGTACTGCAACAGACCGCATACTCTGCCTAAAGGTTTGTCGTCACCCCCCACCCAGGCCGACCGATCCGACCAACCCGCGAATGCATAAGTGAGATTATACATCTTCGCTGTCAAAAAAGATTTAATATGTGATTGGGCATTCGACTTCCATGGACTTCGTATCCGGTGGAACCATCCGTAAGCTGTGGAGCGACCGAGTGACCACCTCGGGAGACGACCTGTTCCTGATCTACGAATCGGCCGAGGGCGACGAGGCAGCGTTCTCCTACGAGGAGTTCAACGACCGCATCGACCGGACGGCACGGGCGTTGCACGACGAACTCGGCGTCCGGAAGGGCGACCACGTGGCCATCCACCTCCCGAACTGCCCGCAGTACCTCCAGGCCTGGTTCGCGCTGATGAAACTCGGAGCGGTGACGGTCCACTCGAGCACCCAGCACACGCCCCGCGAGATCGA
The DNA here is from genome assembly GCF_029338515.1 of Haloglomus litoreum. Taxonomy (GTDB): domain Archaea; phylum Halobacteriota; class Halobacteria; order Halobacteriales; family Haloarculaceae; genus Haloglomus; species Haloglomus litoreum. The sequence goes on from NZ_CP119988.1 coordinate 4,176,538, forward strand.
GCACACGCTCGACATCGCGGATGCGGAGCTGCTGATCACGGAACCGGATTTCGAGGACGATATCCGGGCAGGGATCGAGAACACGGGGATCGACGAGATCGTGTGGGCGCGTGAGGAGAAGATCGAGGAGGAGCGGGACCTGCAGTTCTCGTCCCTCGTCGAGGGTGCCAGCGCGGACCTGCCGGAGGTGGAACTGGCGACGGAGGACCACGCCCAGATCCTGTTCACGTCGGGGACGACGAGCATGCCGAAGCCGGCACTCCACACCCACGCCAACCTGCTGTCGGGGGGTGAGCGAATCGCGAAGCACCTGGCCCTGCAGCCCTCCGACCGCAACCTGTCGTCGCTGCCACTCTACCACGGGAGCCCCCAGATCCTGTCGGTGTTCTGCTCGCTGACAGCGGGGGCGACCGCCATCTCCTACGAGGAGTTCAAGGCCTCGAAGTTCATGGATCAGGTCCGGAAGCACCGGGCGACGGTGACCACCTGCATCGGCACGCAGGTCCGCGCGCTGATGGCCACCACCGAGGAGGACACCGACGGCGACAACGACCTGCGCCACGCCTTCACCGCGTTCAACGTGCCCCAGGACGTGAAGGAGGGGTTCGAGGACCGGTTCGATGTCACCCTGCTCAACTCCTACGGGTGCACCGAGGCCCTCATCCTGTTCACGCTCGCCCCGCTGTACAACGAGCGGAAGTGGCCGTCCATCGGTCGGCCCCTACAGGGACGGGACCTCTACATCCTGGACGATGACGGGAACGAGGTCGAAACCGGGGAGCGCGGAGAGATCGCGGTCGACGGGAAGCGGGGCCGGACGGTGCTGAAGCGGTACTACAACATGCCCGAGAAGACCGAGGAGGCGTTCACCGAGGAGGGGTGGTTCCTCACCGGTGACTTCGGCCGCTTCGACGAAGACGGGTTCCTGTACTTCGTCGACCGCAAGAAGAACATCATCGAGACCCGCGGAGAGAACGTGAGCGAGGCCGAAGTCGAGGAGGTTCTCGAGGAACACACCGGCATCGAGGAGGTCGCAGCGGTGGGGATTCCCCACGAGATCTACGGGGAGGTCGTGAAGGTCCACGTCAAGCTGCTCGATGAGAGTCTCACCGAGGCCGACGTCCGGGAGTACGCAGAGGAGAACCTGGCGAGCTTCAAGATCCCCGAAGAGATCGAGTTCGTCGACGAGTTCCCGCGGACCAGTATCGGGAAGATCGAGAAGAGCGAGCTCCGCGGCGAGAAGTAGGCAACAGCCCCGTCCCGAGTCGGGCTCACCGATCGCTGTTCCGGCAGACCGCCGGCCCCATCACTCCTCGAAGACGAAGGCCGCTGTCCCGTCCGCACACCGGCCATCGTCGGATTCGGTCCACACGTCGAACTCGATGCGACCCGCGTTCTCGTCGATGGCGGTGACCTCGGCGTTGGCGACCAGCGTCTCGTCGGGCATCGCCCGGCCGACGTTACTCCAGCCGAGTTCGGCCAGCCGGCCCTCGGCTGGCAGGCGGTCGAGGAGCAGCTGCTGGATCGAGGCGCCGTGGAGATGCGCCTGAACCAGCACATCAGGGTGTCCCTCCACCTCCCGTGCGTACTTCGCGTCGTAGTGGATCCGGTGGGGGTTCCACGTCATCGCACTGAACCGGAACAGCTGTGGCCGCGTCGGCTCCTTCTCGAGACGGAGACGGTCACCCACCGCGAAATCGTCGAGGTGACTCATTGCCGGTCCCCCACGATGACGGTCTCGTCGCAGCTCATCACGCGAGTATCGCCGTCGGTGAAGTACTCCGAATGCAGTTCGATGAACGTGAGCTGTCCCATCGAATCACTGTCGCGCTGGTAGATGTCGGTGAGTGTCTCGTGGACCGTTATCTCCGCGCCAGCCGTAGCGTACGCGTCGATCGTCAGGTCCTGTCCGCCGCCCATGAGAATCGCATCCGGCGGCAGCTCGATGGGATACAGGTTCGGGTCGAGTCCGTCCTCGCGGAGGTCGTCGGCAGGGCTACCGGTCGACCGTTCGATGATGGCCGGCAGGAAGTTCGGCGGGACGACCAGGTCGTCGTAGCCGTGCTCGCGGGCCGCGTCCACGTCGTGGAAGAGGGGGTTCTCATCCTCCACCGCGCGTGCGTATCGACGGACATCCCGCCGGGTGATAGCTCCCACCTCGTGTTCTCTGGTCGTCCCGATCTCGTCCTCGTGCGCGTCAGGAACGAGCTGGGAGCTCATCGGCCCCCCTCCGTTCGTCCTTCCGGTCCGTAACCCGTCTCCATCAGGGAGCAGCCGCCCATGCGTCCGGGCGCGGGACGCTCTCCGACACGGTCGCCACACTCGGGAGTCGAGCCGTCGACGTTCACTGGCATCAACAACATCGATGAGTCGCCCCAACCAAAAGCGTTCACCCCACACCGCCCGATCTCCGCGCCCGGAGTGATGGGTCCAGCTCACGCTCACCAATCGTCCTGCACTGGGAGTCGCGATGGATGGGGGACGGGGCGACGCTGACGACGGGCGTGCGAAGACTTAGCACAGACCCCCAACAATCGCTGGTGGAGAACCGATGCGGGTTCGGACAGCAGACGGTGAGGGCGGCCCGTCCAGTAGCCACGGGACTGAACAATGTATCGACTCCACACCAACAATGCCAGAGTACGACTTCGACGGGCAGGTCGCCTTCGTGACCGGCTCAGCACACGGAATCGGGCGTTCGATTGCACAGTACTACGCGAAGAACGGAGCGGACGTCGTCGCGACCGACCTCGCCGGGAACACCGACACGGTCCTGTACGACCAGGGTACCAACGAGGAACTGGAGGAGACGGCCAGCCTCGTCGAGAGCGAGGGGCAGGACGTTCTCACGCTCGGGATGGACGTCCGGGACGGTGCCCAGGTGGAGGCCGCCGTCGAGGAAGCGATCGACCATTTCGGACGAATCGACATCCTCGCGAACAACGCGGGTATCATCCAGTTCGAGTACCTGACGGAGCTGGACGAGGCGGAGTGGGACGACACGCTCGACACCAATCTGAAAGGCGCCTGGCTCTGTTCGAAGCACGTCGCCAACCACTTCATCGAGCGCGGCGGGGGCGGGAAGATCGTCTCGACGGCGTCGACCGCTGCACACGTCGGCCAGCTGGGCTGTGGCCACTACGCCGCCTCGAAACACGGGCTCAGTGGCCTGACGAAGACGTTCGCGATCGAGCTGGCCGAACACGACGTCAACGTCAACGCCGTCTCGCCGACGGCGACCGGGACACCGATGATCCCGGGGCTGATGGAGAGCTACGGCGAAGACACGCTGGAGAAGATCACCGATATCGGGGGCCCGTTCAATCTGTTCGACGTCGACGTGATCGAGCCCAGCGATATCAGCGAGGCGTACATGTGGCTCTCGAGCGACGCTGCGCGCTACGTCACCGGCGTCACCCTGCCCGTCGACGGCGGGTTCTCGGCGAAGTAACGGCGTACGAACGGACACTCGGCCATCCGGTCGCTGTGTCGCCGGCGACACGCGACCGATTCCCTTCCTTTCGACGACTGGGATGCTGGGGCCTCTCGGTGCCGGAACAGTCCGGAGCCCCGGTTGTTGCGTCGTCCCGAGTCAGGGGAGGACCTCCTGTCAATCAGCATCAAAAATAGTTAAGCTCCCGACTGTGCAACGCTAACACGGTTCATGATGTATGTACAACGACATGCTGGTCGGCGACGGAGTACTGCACGCGTACAATAACTCGTTCGAGAACGCACGGAACGAGACCGCCGAGAAGGTACTGGGGGACATCATGGGGCTTGCGAACGGAGGGTGTGCCCCCGGAACGGAGCATTCGGAGGCGCAGTGGTTCCGCAACTTCACCGCCGACGAGGTCGCGGAAGCCACGTTCCTCGAGAGCGATGTCGACTTCGGGGTGTACCACTCGACGCCCATCTTCGACTACTTCAAGGACGGCTACTCGTCGCTCGAGAGTGGCATCGAGATGCGCAACAACAACCCGAAGCGGGTGAAGTGCCTGGGCTGTGTCGACCCGCTCAGCTCGGACGCCACCGACGAGATGGAGCGGCAGGTCGAGGAGCTCGACGTGGACGGGTTCAAGTTCTATCCCTCGTTCTACCGCAACGGGGGGAAGGTCAAACCACTCCGCCTGGACGACGGCCTCCTGCCGCTGGTCGAGAAGGCCGACGAGCTGGGCGTGGAGAACGTCGCAGTCCACAAGGTGTTCCCGGTCGGTCCGGTCGGGCAACATCATCTGAGCGTCGGCGACGTGGCGGATACGGCGTCGATGTTCCCCGATCTGAAGTTCGAACTCCTCCACCCAGACCTGGCGTTCATCGAGGAGATCAAGCTGATGCTGGCGACCCACGACAACGTCTGGGCGAACCTGGAGTTCTCGACCGTGTTCATGTTCCTGCAGCCCCGGCGGTTCGCGGAGATCCTCGGGGAGCTGCTTCTCTGGGGGGATGCCGAGCGGATCCTGTTCAGCACCGGCGTCCCACTGGTCCACCCGCAGGCGCATATCGAGGCGTTCTGGAACTTCGAGTACCCGGACGATATGAAGGACGAGTACCCCGAGTTGACGGACGATCTCAAGCGGAAGCTCATGTCCGAGAACCTGCTCGACCTCTACGGCTGGGACGCCGACGAACTCAGAGCCCACGTCCAGGAGGACGGATGGGCGCAGCGACGTGAGGCAGAGGGCCGTCCGGAGCCGTGGTCGGGCGTCGAACTCGAAGCCGAAGCCGCGGCGGACGACTGACCATGACGGAGCTCCAGCAACGCGTCGTCGGCCAGCTCGAAACGGTGCTCGACCCGTGTAGCTGTATGACCGAACACCCGGTGAACATCGTCGATCTGGGACTGGTCGAAGCCATCGAGATCGACGGGGACTCCGTCGAGATCGAGCTCCTCCCGACGACCCCCATGTGCATGTACATGACCCAGATCATGGACGAGGTCGAGGACGAGGTCTCGAAGCTCGACCGCGTCGGAACAGTCACGGTGACACAGAACGTCGAAGACCTGTGGCGCCCGGACCGGATGGACGAGGACCTCCAGCAGGCCCGGGAGGAGCGGTTCGCCTCGGAGTTCCGGGAGCTCGGTGATTCGTAGGCAACGAAGCACGAGCGGCTGGCCCCCGACCAGTGGGAGTCCCCGTGACACGGACCGCGCTCTCCCGGTTCCGTCCGTCGGTGCGCTGCCGACGACCGCCACGGCAAAGAGTTAATGTGGGTTGTTGGCGAACGTCGGTTCATGCTTGACCTGAACGACGAGCAGCGGATGATCGTATCATCCCTCAGAGATATCTGCGAGGACAAGTTCGAGAAGACGGCGGCGGACTGGAACGGTGAGATGCCATGGGAGAACCTGCGGATCCTGGCCGACCAGGGGTTCTACGGCATCAACCTGGCCGAGGAGTACGGCGGCGGCGGGATGACCGAGTTCGAGGCCATCCTCGCGACGGAGGTCATCGGGCGCGTGTGTCCGCTGACGGCCTGGCAGTACGGCGATCAGCACCTCATCTCGCCACGGGCCATCGAGCACTTCGGCTCCGAGGCCGCGAAGGAGCGGTACCTGCCGCCCATCGTCAGGGCCGAGGAGCGCATCGGGGTCGGGATGTCGGAACCACAGGCAGGGTCGGACCTGAAGGCGATGGAGACGACGTTCGAGGACCGCGACGACGGGGACATCCTCGTGAACGGGGAGAAGATCTGGATGAGTTCGGCGCCCGAGTGCGTGGCCACCATCGTCTGGGGGATGTTCCCCGAGGGGATGGGAACCGTCATCATGGATCTGGACTCCGAGGGGGTCGAGTTCATCGGTGACTTCACGAACATGGCCGGGGAGGTGCAGTCACAGGTGGCGATGGACGACGTGGTCGTCCCGGAGGAGAACGTGCTGGTCCGCGGAGAGGACATGTTCAAGCGCCAGATGGAGGCCCTGAACTGGGAACGACTCGCCGGGGCGACCATCGCCAACGCCACGGCGCTGTGTGCGCTGGACCAGGCGATCCAGTACGCCAAGGACCGGGAGCAGTTCGGCCAACCCATCGGCGAGTTCCAGGGTGTCGGCTTCAAGCTCGCGGAGATGGTCACCGAACTCCAGGCTTCACGACAGCTCCTCTTCCAGACAGCCAAGAACGCCGTCGAACAGGGTCGGGTCCCCGACCCGATGGAGACACTGATGGCGAGCCTGTACGCCGCCCAGACCGCCGGAAAGGTCGTCGACGAGGCGGTCCAGATCCACGGCGCGAACGGCTACATGCAGGGCCACGACATCGAGTACCTGTACCGGTTCGCCCGCGGGTTCCGTATCGGCGGGGGCACGGACGAGATCCACAAGCGAGAGATCTCGAAGTTCGTACAGCGGGAGGGAGCTCCACGGCTCTGAGTCCACCACGCGTGGAAGCGTCCGTGAAGAACTGACCGGACAGGACGAGGCCGGGAACCCCGGTGCAGCAGTGCCTCCGTTCAGGCGAGTCCGATTTTCTCCTGGTAGGCGCCGTACTGGGTCTCGAAGACCTCCATGATCTCGCCCATCGTGGCGTAGGCTTTGACCGCATCGACGATGTACGGCATCGTGTTCTCGTCGCTCTCGATGGCTTCGGCCAGTGCCTCCAGCGTCGTTTCGACCTCCTCGTCGTCGCGCTCGTCCTTGACCCGCTCCAGGCGGGCGAGCTGGCGGTCTCTGGTTTCGTCGTCGACGTGCAGGATATCCAGGTCGGGGTCGTCGTCGATCTGGTACTGGTTGACGCCGACGACCACCTCATCGCCGGCGTCGACGCGCTGCTGGTACTCGTAGCTCGCCTCCTGGATCTCCCGGTGGAAATAGCCCGTGTCGATGCCCGCCAGCACCCCATCACGTACGGAGCCGTCGCCCATCTCGCGGATCTCCTCGATGTAAGCCATGATCTCCGCCTCCATCTCGTCCGTGAGTTTCTCGATCGCGAAGCTCCCGCCCAGCGGGTCCACCGTGTCGCCCACACCCGACTCCTCGGCCAGAATCTGCTGGGTCCGCAGGGCAACCCGCACCGCGTCCTCGCTCGGCAGCGCCAGCGCCTCATCGTAGGAATTGGTATGGAGACTCTGTGTGCCGCCCAGCACCGCGGCCATCGCCTGGACGGTCGTCCGGACGATGTTGTTGAGCGGCTGCTGGGCGGTGAGTGACTGTCCGGCGGTCTGGGTGTGGAACTTCAGGCGCTTCGACGCGTCCGCGTCGGCCTCGTACCACTCGTCCATGATGCGGGCGTACACCCGCCGGGAGGCGCGGAACTTCGCGACCTCCTCGAGCATCGAGTTGTGCGAGTTGAAGAAGAACGATAGCTGCGGCGCCACCTCGTCGACCTCGAGCCCACGGTCCATGGCATCCTCCACGTAGGCGAACCCGTCCGCCAGCGTGAACGCCGCCTCCTGCGCGGCCGTCGAGCCAGCCTCACGGATGTGATAACCCGACACCGACACTGGGTAGAACTTCGGCGTGTTCTCGACAGCGAATTCGATAGTGTCGGTCACGAGGTCGAGCGAGGGTTCGGGCGGGATGACCCACTCCTTCTGCGCGATGAACTCTTTCAGCATGTCATTCTGGAGGGTGCCACGCACCTGCTCGCGCGGCACGCCCTGCTGATCCGCCAGCGCCAGGTACATCCCGTAGATGACCGCCGCGCTCGGATTGATGGTGAAACTCGTCGAGACCTCGCCCACGTCGATACCGTCGAACAGCACTTCCATGTCCGCCAGCGTGTCGACCGCGACCCCCTCCTTGCCCACCTCGCCCAGACTCATCGGGTCGTCCGAATCCAGGCCCATGAGGCTGGGCATATCGAACGCGGTCGAGAGCCCCGTCTGCCCTTCGTCGATGAGATAGTGGAACCGCTCGTTGGTCTCCTCGGCCGTCCCGAACCCGGCGAACTGCCGCATCGTCCACGTTCGCCCGCGGTACATCGTCGGGTACGGGCCGCGGGTATAGGGCGGCTCACCCGGGTTGCCGAGGTCCGCCTCGTAATCCAGGTCTTCGACGTCCTCGGGCGTGTACAGCCGGTCGATCTCGTGGTTCGAGACAGTGACGAAGTCGTCCTTGCGCTCGCCGCCACGCTCCAACCACGGGTCCAGCGTCTCGGACTCCCACTCCGCACGGGACTCGCGGATGGAGTCCAGGTCCTCCTCGTCGAACATGTTCATCGATAACAAGCAGTACCCGAGTGAAGTATCCTTCTACTCCCACAGCGATTCGACTCACTGGAGACGGACCTCAGAGGGCAGAAGGCGAGTGGGGAATGACCGGTACCTTCCACCCGCCGGCTAACGACGGAAGCGGTACCGGTAGACACGAGGGACGTCGTATCTGCTGGTAGCAGGTGCTTGCGCCCTGCAGATAGCAAACTATTCGCATAGCGTATAAACTTACTCCCGAACGCCCGGGAGAGGTCCGCTTCGGGATGTCGGAGACGGGGAACGGAGCACACGATTCCCCTCGTGAGCCGCCACGAGCCGGGAGCACGTCTATCTCCCTCGCCGGTGTCCGTGGACGAACGGGCGATGGTCTTCGGGAGGTCGTGATGGTCGGCTCGTAACCGAGGGAGCCGGCCACCCACCCAGCACGACGAGTCAAGGGGTCGACGGCATAGCCAGCCCCCGGAGGGCGCCGAAAGCGTGGCGGTTGCGGTGGCCGTGGTAGGAGGAGGACTCGGCCAGCCGGTAGGCGTCGAGGGACTCGCAGACGCCGTGGACATGCTCGATTCGTCCGAGGCTCCTCGGACCGGAGCCCGACACCAGAAAATATGTTGAATCCGTCAGGTATTACTTTTGTTCAGATAGCAATTATATTCTGTCGACATCTCTCGATCGAGAATCGAGCACCCACATGTTTCAGCTTTTCACTTACTCAGAACGGATGCAACGCGAGATGCAACGACATGAGACCGGAGACCGAATCGGCCATGTTCGATATAACCCAACAGTCGTAACCAATACATATATTACTCATTTATAAACACAAATCGAGACATTTATTTTTTATATCTACTATTTCTTATTTCTACCGATGATACAGCCGGTAATTCCGACTATACGATGGCACTCGAAATCGAATTTGACACTAGCAAGTAATAGATAGATATCCAATATTAATCGGCTGGGGACTCACCAGGTCGGCAGGTGGCCACCCCCAGTAGCGGACGCACCGGCCGGGGAGAGTCATGGCCCTGCCAGGGAAGCGTGTCGGCGAGCGTCCAGGGTGGGGCGGGTCGTAGAGGCCCCAGACGATCCCCTTCGAGTGGTCCAGCTGCCCCACCTCGTAGACGAGCGCCCCCACCACCCCACGGGAGGTCGAGTCACCGGGTCCACCGCGCAGGCCGCCCGCCAGAGGACATCGACGGTATGGTACTGCCGACGGCGGCGGCCGTTGTCGCACTCCCCGGGAGCACACCGCACGAGTCGAGGACGATCCCGTGGACGGCCTCCGCGACTACTTCGCCGACGCACCACCCGACCGCCCGCTGACGCGGGAGGGGGCCCGCGAGCGGATGCAGGAGGTGCCACCCCACAATCCCCTATGTTAACGCAGTGCATACTTGCGGATGGCCTCCTCCTCGATGATCTCGACCCGGTTCTCGTCCTCGAGCAGGTCGAGATGGCCGATCACCTCGGACATGCCGGGGAAGACCTCGGTCGCGGGGAGGTCGGGGAACAGCTCCTGCATGAGGTCGTAGGCCGTGACCGGCCCCAGTTCCCCAATCAAGTTCGCGATGCGCTCCTCTCGCTGGCGGTGGTGGTCGATGATGTCACCGATTCGAACGTCGAGATCCTCGATGCGCTCGCCGTGGCCCCCGTACCCGGTATCGGCGTCGGCCGCCCGGAGCCGCTCGAGCGAGTCGAGGTAGTCCGGGAGACTCCGCGTCCGCTCGTCCTCGGTGCCCGGGGCGACCGTGAGCAGCGGGTTCGGGGAGATGTGCTGGAGGACGTGATCACCGGTGAAGGCGACGGGGGCGGTCTCCGGAACGAAGCAGACCGACCCCGGGGCGTGCCCAGGCGAGTGGACCGCGGTCAGGTCGACCCCAACGTCGACGCTGTCGCCGTCGCGAACCTCGTAGTCGACCGCGAGCGGTTCCTGATAGTCGGTGTACGCCTCCGGAAGCGTCACGGCGGTTTCCGCGACCTGCTCCGGAACGCCCATCGACTGCAGGAATGGGCGGAAGAATGCCTGCTCACGGTCGAAATGGTCGAGCGGCTCCGCGAGTGGCCGCATCGCGTCCCGGTGGGCGACGGCCCGGCCGCCGGACTCTTTGATCACGCGGGCAGCAATCCCGAAGTGATCCATGTGCGGATGCGTGATGAGGACCTGCTCCACGTCGGCGACTGTGAACCCGAGGTCGTTCAGCCCCGCCGAGAGCTCCGCGTACGCCGCCTCCGTCGCCGGTCCTGGATCCAACAGCGACAGGCCATCCGCGACGAAGGCGTAACAATTCACCCGACCCACGTCGAACGGCGTCGGAATTTCGATTCGGTGAACGTCGTCCATACACTGCAGGTCCCTTCCCACGGGTAAATCAGTAGGGCCGCCCGTCCAGTAGTCTTTGAGAGTGGAAGAGTAGAACCGGAGTCCTACTCCTGTACCTCCAGCAACGAGTAGATGTCTCGGCGATAGCGTGAAGCGATGTCCTCGTAGAACGTGTGGATGTACTCGTCGATGCCCGCTTTCTCCTGAATCGACTTGGTTCCGGGAACATCCCCTCGCAGGTACTTCACGAGCGGGCGGGGCAGGTCCTGCTCGACGCGCCAGAACGTGGTGAATCGGTGTCGACCGTAGTGGCTCGTCACGGCACGTCGTCGCTTGGTCTCCTCGTAGAGTGGCTGGAACGCATCGGTCCAGACGCCGGTTACGTCCTGATGAGCGAGCTTCGAGTTCGTCTGCTTCGCGAGGAACAGATACGGCGAGTCAGCGGTCGGCCGTCGGCGGAGATACTGCCGGGTGAGCGTCCGAGTTTCGTCGTCGAGTGGAAGCACTCGGGGATTGCCCGACTTGTTCCGCGCCCGGTCGTGCGGGATGTAGAGTGCGTTCGGCCGGCCGGCAAGGGCCCAATGTGCGCCCAGGTCCTCATAGTAGGCAGCGGCCTCTGGGGCGTGCAGCGACAGGTCTCGAAGCTTGATATTGCAGAGTTCGCTCGCACGGAGCCCGAGCTTCAACTGCAACAGGATAATCAGCCGGTCCCGGATTTGGGTCACCGACTGGAGCACAGCCCGGATCTCGCCGAGGGTGAGATCCGGTGGTGTTTTCTCCGCCTCGTCGGGTTCGAAATCGTTCCGTGAGAGGACAAGCTGGACCGGGTTGAATGCCTGTGAGTGGGGAAAGGCCGGGTGGTCCTGCCAGAACTCGTACACGGCGTTGAGGCGACCCAACTTCTGCCGAACCGTCGTGAGATGGTTCCCCCGCTCCTGCTGAAGGTACGTCATGAATGCCTCGACGTGTGGGGGCGCTGGGCACGCAGGATGTCGGCCGACCGTCGTCGTCATGAACGCCTGCCAGTCGTCGAACACGCCGCGATACGTGTTCAGGGTCGACGCCGCCAGGTCGCGCTCTGCGAGGTGCTCATCGACGAACATCGCGAACGGGTCCACGTCAAGGGCATCGAAGGCCGCCTCGTGCTCGGCCAACGGGTCTCGCGAGCGGTCGAAGGCCTCAGCTACCGAGTCAGCGGGCTGATCTGATCCGTCGCTCATTGGTCTCTGAGTTCCATCTTCGTCTCCCAGACGGTCCCCGCGGCCTCCCGATTGGCTGCCGCCATCAGGAACGGGTTGTACACGTGCGGGTGGTCGGTGTGCCACCGGAGCCACTCGTAGAAGCGCTCCAACTTCGCCCAGTGGGTCTTGTAGACCGTCTGTACCGCGACCTCGTCGAGCAGGGCAGCGCACCACGACTCGACATCCCCCGGCGTCGCGAGGGCGTGATGTCGGCCGCGGGCCTGGACGTGCTCCTTCCACCGCCGGGCCGCCTGGCGAGCGGTCTGTTTGAACTGGTAGGAGTTGTGCGTGGGGAGGAGTTCAGTCACGAGGAACTCACTCCAGGGGTCCGCGTTCGCGTAGCGCTCCGCGTAGTTCGAGAGTCGGTGCTCCTCGGGGACGTCGTCCAGTCGTTTGAACACGCCAATCCGATCGGCTGGCGCAGTCGATTTCGAGTGAGTCATCGGTCGTGTGCCGCCGCATCTTGCGGCTGGCACCCGTCTCGGCAGCCAACAAACCCTACGGGGCGGTGCTGCTGAAGTTCCCAGAAGCAGACAGTATCGGCGTGACCGATACAGAGGATGAGTCAAGCAGGATTCAGGCTATGAATTAGATGGTAAACGAGACAGACTGCCGTTGGGGGACGATTATTCGACTATAATATCGTCTGCCCCTCGAATTACTACAGTATATCCACTATAAGAAAATTCCACCTTCAAGTCGGTACCCCCAATTTTCGTTTCGTGGTTGAATAGTTCGTCAAGAGCGTCAGGCTCAACAGATTCAAACAACGGAGGAAGGGCTCCCTCATTGACCCCCTCACGGTCTGCAATTTTTAATACGATATTTTCAGCTACCCCACCCTCTCTTGGCATAGTGAGAAACGAAGGATGCTGATACTAAAGACCAATCCCTAGTTCCCACGGCTTGATTTAAAACCATATATTGAATATTGGCCGATCGCGCTATAGGTCGGTCACGACGGGGGGGGAACTATCACCGTCAGAGGATTTCAACAGAGCCGACGAATCCCAATCTGACGCCGGTGCAAACCGATGCCGCTCACCCGGAGCAATCTTCCGAGAGATGCGTCTGCAAATCAGTGATCCGGTCCCCACACCGCCAGCACTCGACTGGTTGTGGCTCACCCTCACCCGACGACGAATCCACGTCGCTCAGGAGGTCGAACTCCTCGCTCATGACTGTCCGCGCTGCATCCCGCCACGCCGACCCGTGCCCGCCGAATCGACGGACGAGGCCCTTCGGCGTGGCCTCGTCAACGAGGCGAGGGTTGGTCTCGAGAAACGTCGCGATGACAGCCCGCGGTGAGTGCTCATCGAGATAGTACACGGCTTCCAGTGGCTGCCCGAGGTCGATGCCTTCGGTGCCAGAGCCACCCTGAATCGAAAACGAGTGGACACCGACTGCTCTGTGTCGCGTCGCGACTTCCGTCGGGAGTTCGCTGGCCGGGGCTGGACCGTTCTCGAGCAAGTACTCGACGGTCTGGTAGGGGACATCGTCGCCGGGCTCGGGAGCCATCTGACAGGCAGGTGGCTGGGTGGAAGTAGAATAAATGTTGACTACTCACGCCCACCATCGGTGAGCGGCGGCCCCTCGACAGCCGCCTCGGAGTCCGTCGAGTCGCCATCGGAATCGACGATGGCCGACACGTCGGGAGTGTCCGTCGTCGGATCGAAGTCGATGACCTGCTTCTCCTTCGGGAGCGCCTGAATCTCCATCCCGCGCCACTCACCGTCGACGCCGAGAAGTGCCTGCGAGTAGCCCTCCTGCTCGTTCCCCGGAATCGCATCCTGCACGTAGCGCATCTGCGCGTAGTTCAGGCCGAACTCGTTGGCCCACTCCTCGTCCATCCCGTCGAGTTTGTGGAACTGCTTGATCGCACACTGGTCGAGGATCATCTCTGCTTCGGGCCACTGGAAGAACTCGTCGACGGTCTGCGTGATGAGGCGAATCGAGAGGTCGTGGTGCCGATGGTGCCGGAAGATGGTCTCGAGATACGAGAGCGTCGCTGCATCGGACATCAGGTAGCGGGCCTCGTCGACGACGAGGACGACGCGCTTGTCGGTCTCCTTGGCCCGCTCGTACACCAGCGAGATGAGCAGCTCCATCAGCAGGCTCGTGTGCCCGCCGAGGTTGCCGCCCTGCTGGACCAGGTCGAGATAGATGAGCTTCTCGTCGCGGATGTCGAACTCGCTCTCGCGGCCCAGGTTCTCGAACTGGCCCCCCTCGGTGAACGGCCGGAGCTGGTCCAGTAGCCAGACCGCATCGTCAGCGAGTTTCTCCCCCTCCGCATCCGCTCGGACGACGAACGATTCCGGGTCTTCGCTCATCTCCTCCAGGATATCCAGCATATCACGGACGGTCGGGCTCTCGCGATCGTGGGTGCTCACGTCGTCCGTGATGCCCTTGCGCTCGTAGGCCTCATCGAGTGCGAGTTCCAGCGTCGTCCGGCGGTCGCCCAGGCTCACGTCGCGCAACGCGAAGAAGTTCGTGAAGAAGCTGATCGCCCGCTCGCGGCGCTCCTTGAGCGGACTCGCATCGTCGCCGCGACGCTGGAGGACCCGTTCGGGCGTCGGCTTGATCTCCAGCGGGTTCAGCCCCATCGTTCCGCCGACGGTGACGCGTTGGCCACCGAGCGCCTCCGTGACGCCGGTCCAGTTGTTGAGCGGTTCGAGGACGACGCCGATACAGTCCGGGTCCTGTTCGATCGTCCGGATGAAGTTCTGCTTCGCACCGAACGACTTCCCGCTCCCCGGGTCGCCAACGGTGAACATCGCGTAGCCGTCCTCACGGGCGAACGGGTCCAGTACGAGCGGGCTGCGCGTGTCCTTGTGGATACCGAACTCGACGCCGCCTTCCTCGAGAATCGTCGCGTTGTGTGGCGAGGCGAGCAGGGCCCCGACCGCGCCACCCAGGACGATCGCATCGCGGCCGAACACGTTCGGACCAACTGGGGCGGCCGACTGGAGTGAGAGGTCCTGTGTGCAGATGGCGGTCTTGGGCTCCAGTCCAGCGGGCTGTTCACGCAGCGCGGCACGGACCTCCCGCACCGATTCGCGGAGGTCCTCTTTCGTCTCGCCACGGACCGTGACGAACATGCCCTGATCGAAGACGCGCTGGCCGTTCTCGACGGCCTTGTACGTCGCCGTGGCCTCGTTGGCACGCTCCTGCAGGTAGGCACCCCGGACGCTTCGCTCGAGGTCCGCGTCGGCCTGGATATCGTCCGCCGTCCGCTGGAGGGCGTCCCGCGCCTGGGACTGGTTCTTCGGGTCGATATGGACGGTCAGGTCGAACCGGACATCCGTCAGTTCGAACAGTCCACTCAGATAGCCGTCCGATGGATAGTCCGGGTAGCCGGCGACGTACAGCGTGGTCGTCCAGTCCGCACCGACGCGGGCCGCCCGGGTCTCCCACTCGATCGCCGACGGTGCCATCGTCGACTGCTGCCGCTCCGCGATATCGTCGAACAGCGCTTCTTCGCGGGCACCCGCATCCAGCGTCTCCTCGTCCAGCAGATCGGCCAGTACCACGTCATCGGCCTGTCGGTCGCGATACCACGTGAGCAGGTTCGCGATCGCGATGAGGAGGACCACCCCGCCGACACCGTAGACCAGCAGCCCCTCCGGTGAGACGAGGGGTGGCAGTGACGCGAGGGCGTCCTGCAGGGCCGGGGGCAGGGCTGCGAGCTGCTCCACGACACTACCCATCGGCCTCACCTCCGGCCGCATCAGCACGGGCAGCACGCGAGACGGCTGCTTCGTCACGAATCAGCTCCGCGGCGGTGTCCGAATCGTATTCTTCGCCGTTCCAGAACTCCATGTTGAGCAGGAACAACTCGAGCGTTCTGAGCCGGGTCGCCGACCAGCCGGAGACGTTCTCGACGAACTCCGAGCGGACGGTCCGAATCCGCTCGTCCAGTTTCTCGAACATCGCCGCCTGAACCTCGGCATCGTCGAGGTCGTGCTGGCGGGCCACGAACGGTTGGAACAGGAGCCCCACGAGTGGAATCTCGGCGAGCTTCTCGCCCGGCGTTCGCTCCTGCTCGTATCGGTTGAACACCTCCAGTCGGTCGACCTCCACGCCGATGTAGTAGTGGACCTGCTGGGTGTCTGCGAGGTCCGCCGGCCGACGGTCACGATACTCTTCGAGCAGTTCCTGGAACGCCGGGTTGTCGCGAACGTCCGGGTCGCTCAGGCGGTCATCGAGCTGTTCCACGACCTGTCCAACCGGGAACGAGCGGGTCGTCGCGTGGACGGTGAGCGGGAACTCCAGCTCCGAGTTGGCGAACTCGGCACCGGCCTCTTGGACGGCCTGCCAGTCCCCCGACATGGCGAAATCCATGTTCGCCGGGTCGATCTCGAGGAACGCCTCCATCGTGCCGTCCGTTCGCTGGATGGCGCCAGCGCCGGGCCACGCCCGTTCGACGTGTGTGAGGTCCTGCGTCCGCTCGTCGGGGGTGAACGGCGTGTACTGGACGAGGCCGCCCTCGGTCGCCTCGTGGTCGCTGTCCGTCGGGTGGCTATGCGTCACGCGGGGACGACCGAGATAGAACCGGCCGACATCCCGGAGCCATTGCCACGCGGTGAGCTGTGCCGGGGCGGCGTAGACGGCTGCCGTCCCGACGGTCACGCCGAGCAGCACGAGCGGCAGGAGGAGGACATCGACGCCGAGGAGACTGGCGATGAACAACCCTGCAATCGGAAAGCCGAACAGGACGCCGATATCTCCCTCCGGGATGTTGAACACCGGAATCCGGTTCTCCTCCCCGAGCTGGTTCATGATGCGACGCGTCGCTGCGGAGTGGTTGGAGTCAGCACTCATTGTCAGTAGTAGGCTGGATCGTTCTCGGAGCGACGGTAGGCCGGGACGCCACCGCCACCACCGCCATCACCATCTTCGTCGTCAGCGATGTTGTCCTGTTTCGTGCCGCCCGACGCACCCGGACGACTGCGGCCACCATCAGTTGCGGCCTGTACTGCCCCAGCCGTGCGGCCGTACCGGGCAGTTGTCAGCGCTGCCCGTTTGCCACCGAGGTAGCCGATGCCTGCGACCGAGCCGATAGTGGCCGCCGCCTGCGTCCCGCGGCGAAGGGCCTTCGCGGTCAGCGGGCTCGCATACCGGAACGTCTTCCAGGTGACGTAGAGCGCCACCAGCGGCAGCGAGATGACCACGAAATACGCCAGGAACTTGCTCCCCGGCGTCACGACCTGGTCACCAACGAAGACCAGCCCGTACCCCCGGAAGAGGAGGGTGGCCGGCAGCGGGAGGATGGCAAGCGGGATGAACTGGCGGCAAAGTCGTCGAGCAACGTGGGACACGACCGGGATGTTCCCGAAGGCGATCGCGATGCCCAGCGGCATCGTGTAGAGGTAGACGTACAGCAACACCTCACGGATGAAGTAGAGCGCCTTCAGCGCGAGCATCGCAACCGCACCGAGGAAAGCCATGATCGCCGTGATTCCGGGATTGCCAACCGCGGTCGGCATGATATCGATCAGGGCAGCTCCGAGCCGGCTCAGATCCGGAATGAGAGCGATGGTGAACCCGTCGACGAAGTAGAGGAGGAGTACTGCGACCCAGTACCAGGCCACGATGAGGACCGCGCCAGTCCAGGCTGACCGGCGTGTTCGCCGCTCGTCGTAGGCGCTACTGAAATCGAAGATCCGGACGAAGTGGCGGCCCTGCACGGCGACGAACAGCAGTAGCAGGGCGAATACCATGATCTCCCCAGCGACGACCGATTCGTAGATGCTGTGCCACGGCTCGTCACCTGCTGCGGGCGCCCGGAAGATGACCTCCGTCCCCGACCCCTCGGGGAGTGGAGTTCCGAAGAAGCCCTGCTGAAACTGCTCGTACCCAGCAGTGATTTCATGACTAAACCATTCGGTGATCTTCCCGACGATATCCTCAAACCACTTTACACCGAAGTCAGCGAACGGAATACTGGGCATCTCAGTCGTCACCACCCAGGATTGTAATATCGCACTGGTCAGGCTCCTCGGATGCAGAATACCGAATCGAGTATTGCTCGCTCAGCGATGAATCGTCTACCCTAGTTATTGCCTCGAGATTGAACTCACCACGCTGAGTACGAGATTTGCACTCAATTCCGTCGGCAGTGAACAAGAATGGCTTCGAGGTCGTGAAGACTACCTTAGAGTCCCTTGCAGGGATTACCAGTTGCTCCAAGTCCCCAAAACCATCCTCCATGTCATAGATTCCAGACGTATCGTTCCCCTCTTGCGCTAGTTCCCTCGTAGGATTCGGGACTTCACCGAGGAGGATAACCTGCTCAACAATCCCCGGGCCACTACCTCTATTAGTGATTTCAACGACCGCCTGTTCGTCTGAGTAATTGAGATTTTCTGGCATCCGTTCGGGATGGTTCGCCCCAACCCCGACCTCGGTAATCGCCAAGTCGGGAGCGATTGTGAGGGCCGTCTCCGCCACAGTCGAGTCGCCGGCGCTGGCGACCACGCGATACTCCCCTGGCGGATAGGAGAGCCCGATATCGAACTCGACGCGCGTCGCCCCCTGGGCAACACTCGTCGACGCATAGGCCGACCCGTCCGGAGCGATCACGTTCACCCGCTCGGCGGTACCCGACCCGAGTTCGACAACGAGCGTCCGCCCATCGACCCGCACCTGGTCGAAACTCCCACTACCGCCGTCGCCTCCATCCGATGCCCCATCAGGGTCGGAATCAGAGGGAAGCGAGCAGCCCGCTAGCGGAACGCTTGCAGCAGCGATACCACCAAGCAGTGTGCGGCGAGTCCATTGCATCAGAGGTCACCTCGATAGCGGAACAGCCCACCCAGTCGTCGCCCCGCGAACAGCGCAACCGCGAACGGCAGGAACCACTGCAGCAGCTGGACTCCGAATGCGATCCAGGCGGAGACCGTTGTCAGCGGGTGCCACCGAACCGTGGTGGCCGTACTCGTGTAGGATGGGTCGTGCGTCAGCCACGTGGACGGGTGATAGCGCACCGTGTACACGCCACTCTCCTCGATACGAACGGTGGTCGTCCCGGAGAGATTGGTCCGGACACGGCGGTCGCCGACGGTCAGGTAGGCGGATTCCTCCTCGACGAACAGGTCGCCGTACCACAGTCGGTCCGAGGCCGTCAGCCCGATCGGCTCTCCCGTGGCCGCATCGCGGAGGGTGATTCGGAGCGTGAGGCCGGAGTCGTTCGCTCGGAGCCGTTCTACCGTCAGATTACTGCGACGGATAGTCCGCTCTCGACCCGCGGCCGCTGGCCGGAGCGTTCGGTTCACGCCGTGGACGATTCCATGGACCGTAATCGGCGTACTGGCGTTCCCGTCGTAGCGAGCAGCCAATCCGTAGGACGGCTCGTACGCGTCCGTGACGACCTCGACAGACACGTTCTCGCCGAGCGTACCGCCAGGCGACGCTTTCGGCCGCCCCCATCGAGCCAGCAACTCCGGTCCCCGACCCGCCGGCTCGATTCGCGGCCCGATACGTGACGGATACGCGTGAACCACCACCGGGAGCGCGTCCGAACGGTTCCGAGTCACCCCGGTTGCGTTCGAACGCACCAGCATCTCCCATCCGGTATCGCGAGCGGTGTAGAATCGCCAGACACCACGGACACGAACCTCCCGCTCGCCCACCAGCCGGTACCCCTGCCACGGGACCTGCTGGAAGGCAGCGACACCGAGGTCACCGTCCGGATAGCGGGCATACTGGAGCGACGGATCGAGGCCGTAGACGCGCCCCGCCACGCTGTCGGACACGGTCACGGCGTCCGTCACGACGGTAGCGTTGTGGCGCTGCTTCCGCACGCCGCGGGTCGTCTCGTTCTGGGATGAGCGGTTCGTGAATCGAGTGACCGTGGCGTTCCGGACCAACCGTACCTCGATATCCGCTTCGAGCGTCAGCGTGGCCCGCCCATCAGCGAGTTCGTAGGGGATTCGTGGACGATGGGACCCGTTCGTTCGAGCGACCACCTCGCCGTCGCGCTCGAGTCGAATCTCTTCGATCTCGTGGTTCTGGAGCGACCACGAGACACGACGTGTCGTCCGGATCAGCGTCTGATTTCCGGGGACGACGGTCGTGCGATTCCCCGTCTCATTTCCGATTTGAACCTCCCCTCGGCGAACCGATCGGGACATCGTCGAGTCCGGGACCGCGACACGGTAATCGACCGTCCCGAGGACCGTGCCACGGGGGGCGAAGTAGTGCGTCGTCGTCCCCGGTTCAGTGTGCGCCACCGTCGACGGAGTGACCGCGAATATCGTCGCGTGGGCATCTCGGATCAGCGTCGAGTTCGTCCGGTTGGCCGACGGCGGAAAGACGGAAACGCTGGCGTTGCCGGGCGTGTAGTCGACCAAATCGTTTCGCGTCCAGATGCCCGCCGTGGCGGGCGGGCGCCGGAACGTCAGGTCCGTCCCGTTGGCCGCTTGCTGGATCGCCGTCCGGCGCTCACCGTACGCCCGTCGATATTCGGCGTTCGTAATGTACCGGCTATCGTTGTCGCGGGACCACAGCGTGGCCGACTCGTTCTCCGAAAGCCCGTTGCCTTCCGTCCCCGGTCGGGGCGGCGTCGCGGACGCAACGCTGACGAACCCAGCCACAACGAGGCTGAGGATGACCACCAGCGTGAGTCCGCGCCCGGGCATCGACCTCAGAACGGGATGAGGTCGACACACTGGGCGATGGGCAGCCCCATCGTCGAGCCAGCGACGGAGAACAGCGGGCCCAGTACGACGAGCACGCCCGCCGAACGCATGGCCCCGCGTTTGTGCTCCTTGATCTTCGCCTTCTGTTCACGGCTGAGCGTGAACATCTCCATCAGCGAATCCGCTTGCCAGACCACGAGCAGGCCCATCAGCCCGATCGCCGTCGTGATCTGGATGAATCCCTCGATCATCTGGGCCAGCGTATCGGAGCTGTCCTGGCAGATCGGGTTCGTGGCTCCACTCCCGGAGTTGTCCTGGGCTGCGGCAGGCTGGACGGCACCCATACCGAGCCCGAGCAAGAGGACGAACAGGAGAGACCAGCGAGCAATAGCACGAGTACGATGCCCTTCCGAAGCCGTGGGAGAGTGATACGAGTCCATGGTTGGAGCGAACATCTGATTTCGAATGTACGCTAACCGGAGACAACATCCGACGCCGGACCACCTTTGACCATAAATTCTGCTATCGAAATTAACGAGTATTCGTTCAGCCAACTCGCGTCTCTGTAGGGAAATTATCACCAGATAATGGACGTAACAAATATCCGCTGTATATCACCATATAATGTCGCACGTGTATCAACCTGAACCCGAGCAAATCCCGTCTTCTGGGGAAACCACCAGCCGGCAGACACCGCCTCGGCAGTATCGGAACTATCGGAAGCCCCCCAGCGCCATTTATCAAGACGCGACCAGAACGCCGTACCTGAATGATTCGAGACGCGCGTGTCCTCGATCCGGAGTTCGTTCCTCGGGACATCGTTCACCGGGACGCCGAGGTCAACGCGCTCTCCAACGCACTCGATCCAATTACCGAGGGTGAACACGGGAAGACGACGTTCCTGTTCGGTCCCTCGGGGACGGGGAAGACGTGCATCGCACGGTACACAGTCGAGCAGCTCCGCGAGGCGGTCATCGACATCACGACCCAGTATATCAACTGCTGGCAGAACTACTCGCGCTTCCGAGTGCTGTACGAAATCCTCTCTGCCATCGGGCGAACGGTCGATATCCATCGCCAGTCCACGCCGGCTGATCTGTTACTGGAGCGAATCCAGAACCACGACGGCTCCCCGTACGTGATTGTGCTCGACGAGGTCGACCAACTCGAGGACAAGGACGTACTCTACGACCTCTACATGACCCGCGGTATCTCGATCGTGATGATCGCCAACCGCGAGGAGGACCTGTTCGCCCAACTCGACGAGCGGCTGGTAAGTCGGCTCCACGCGAGCCGCCGCATCCGATTCGAGC
This sequence comes from Haloglomus litoreum, assembly GCF_029338515.1. GTDB lineage: Archaea > Halobacteriota > Halobacteria > Halobacteriales > Haloarculaceae > Haloglomus > Haloglomus litoreum. The sequence continues at coordinate 4,198,208 of NZ_CP119988.1, forward strand.
GCTACGGGATGGATGATCTGGTCGCGATTCTACAGGCGCGGGTTGACCGCGGGCTGACGCCGGACGCGATCGACGACGAGGATCTCCGTTTCATCGCCGATGCTGCAGCAGGGGATGCCCGCATCGCGATCGCCACGCTTCGAGAGGCCGCCCGGACGGCTGACCGGGATGGGTTGACGCACATCCCGAGCGAGACGGTTCGTGAGGCGCTCCCGAACGCTCGGGAAACGCTCCAGCAGAAGAGTCTCGACCGACTCAAGCCCCATCAGCGGACGCTCTACGAGATCATCGAGGAATGCGGAGAGATCGACCCGGGAGAACTGTACGGACAGTACCAGGAGCGGACCTCGAGTCCCAAGAGCAAGCGAACGATTCGGAAATACCTGCAGAAGCTGGCCGCGTACGACCTGATCGTCGCGGAGGGGGAGAAACGGGGACGGACATATCGCCTCTCAGGTAGTGTGGAGAGGTAGCTGGACGTATCGACGGTAGATACTTGCCTTCGAGAGGAAGAAACCCGGTATGACACAGTCAGAGGCTAGCATTCGGGAGGCATTATGCCGGACGGATATGCCAAAGGGCCAGGTGACGCTGCTGAAATTCCTCTACGAAAGCAGGGCTCCTGTAAGCACGGAGGATCTCGCGAAAGGGATTCGGGGCGGTGACACCGGTAGTTGTACCAGCATCCTCGGGCCGTTCAGCCAGCGAGTCAACAACACTCCCGAAATAACGGGTAGTCCAGGCTACAGGGCCATCGTGAAGAAGACCAGCAAGGACGGCGAAACACACTACGAGTTACACGAGAAGGCCCGGAGAGTGATCGACGAGGTTCCACGACTCCTCGAAGAATTTGAAAGAGATATGGACGAACTGCGGGAGGAGACGAATCCAGTAATCGAGCAACAGGAATTCGATTCGTAATCCAGATCTCCAAGAACCCGTTCACGCGACTCGCCAGAAGCCTACTTCTCGACTTCCCGTCCGAAACGCGAGGGTATCGGAGATGCCAGATATTCAGGTAGACGGCTGCTCAGGAACCGCATTCGCTCCTTCGGGAGCATATCGGCCGTTTCGGAACGACCGCACTCGCGTATATCAGTTCAGTAGCAGCTTCGTATTCCCATGGGCACAACTCCCACCAGGGCTGTCTCGACACCGGTCCCCTCACTACCGCGACTTGACCCGGGCGTAACGCTGCTCGAAACGGAGACCCACGCAGTCGGCCCTATCGACTCGCTCGTACTCGACCATCTGCTCGGACAGGACGGAACGGCCGTCTGGGTCGACAGTCACGACCACGCGACCACCCAGCAACTCGCACGACTCGCACCGAGTCGCCGGCTCCTCGAACGCGTTCGGGTGGCTCGCGGCTTTACGCCGTTCCAGCATTACGAGCTGGTCGATAGACTGGGTGCGGAGATAGGACCCGAAACGGCACTCGTCGTCGTCCCCTGGGCCGATGCTCCCTACCGTGACGACAGCCTCGGACGCGGGGACACCGCGTCGATGATGCGGGGGGTCGCCGACCGACTCACGACGCTCGCCGACCGCGCATCGGTGCCGGTGCTGGTGACGCTGAAGAAGACGGACAGCGTGACCGAACCGTTCGATGCGCTATCGACACGCGATCTCCTCTACGAGGCGACGGATCTGGGCCCCCGATTCGTGGGGGACTCGTTCGAGACGCTCGTCTACCCAGTCGACAACGGCGGCGTGCAGACGACACTCGCGTTCTGGGAACGCGTTCTCCAGCGCCGGCACGCGCTCGCGGAGAGCGAGACGCCGCGACCGGGGGTGGCGTAGATGGGCCGCACGAATGCCACCTACCGCGACCTGCTCACGGGCATCGAAGAGCGCTGGCAGCCGTACCGCCGGGCGCTCCGCCACCGGAACAAGCCCTACTTCGACCAACTCTTCGAGCACGCACGGGCACACGCCGACGCCGGCGGATATCTGAACCACGACGAGCCGCTGTTCCCGATACTCGTCTCGATGCTGCTGGAGCAGGAGCGGCGAATCCAGCACCTCGAGAACCAGCTGGCCGATAGTGAGTGAACCGATGCCGTTCACGTTCGACTTCCTCGACGGCGACGTCCTTCGGTGGACGGTCACCGAAGACGGTGCTGAGTACGAACGCGATACCGACTACACGCCGACACTCTACGTCACCGCGGACACCCAGGAACGGTTGACCGCCATCCAGCCACACGTCGAGCGGTTCACCGAAGTGGTTGCCACAGCCTTCGAGTCCTGGCGGCGGGGGTTCCGACACGAGGTAGAGTCCGTCCTCCGAGTCGATGTGGACTCAATCGATGCGGTCACCAGCGTCGCGAGCGATATCCGGGGCTGGGGAACCCCCGGCGAGTACCGACTCTACAACGTGGATTTCTCACGAGAGTTCCGCTACTGTCTGGAGCAGAAGCTCAACCCCACGCCGGACCAGTCGCTGCGTGTGTTGGCACTCGAAGCGGCTGCCCCGAATATCGCGGGCGACCCTGGACTATCGACAGTCACGGTCGATGGAGCAGTAATCGAGGGCGACCCACCGGACGTGACCGCGACCGTCGAGGAGCGAGTCCAGGCAACCGACCCGGACGTACTCCGTATCTCGGAAAGCGACCTCCTCGCGCAACTCCACGCAGTCGCTGACGAGCAGGAGTGGGACTACCAACTCGGGCGAGTCCCGGGCTTCCAGCAACTCGCCGGGCGGTCCACCTTCGAGAGCTACGGACGGGTCGGGCACTCGCCAGCCCGCTACAACGTGCCGGGGCGAGCCATCGTCGACGAGTCGAACACGTTCTTCCTCCGCGAGGCGAACCTCGACGGCTGTCTGGATCTGGTCGCTCGCTCCCGGAAGCCGCTGCAGGAGACGGCCTGGGCCTCGATCGGCAACATCCTCACAGCGATTCAGATTCGCAAGGCTCGCCAGCGGAACGTCCTCGTACCGTGGAAGGCATGGCGGCCGGAGCAGTTCAAAACGATGCGACAACTGGACGACGCTGACCGAGGCGGATTCACCTTCGCTCCTGATGTCGGGCTCCACGAGGACGTTCACGAGCTCGATTTCTCGTCGCTCTACCCCTCCATCATGATCACGCGGAACATCAGTCCGGAGACGATTCGTTGCGAATGTCATCGGGGACGAGAGGACGTTCCTGGGCTGGGCTACTGCATCTGTGACGAGCCGGGCTATCTCCCGGAGGTACTCGAGCCACTGGTGTCCGACCGTGAGCGTATCAAGACGGAGTTGGCCGAGTGTAGCGACCCCGAACGGCGAGCGGACCTAGAGGGTCGGTCGGACGCTATCAAGTGGATTCTCGTCTCTTGCTTCGGCTATCAGGGATTCAACAACGCGAAGTTCGGCCGCATCGCGTGCCATGAAGCGATCAATGCGTTCGCGAGAGAGATTCTCCTCGACGCGAAGGAACAGCTCGAAGCGAACGGGTGGCGGGTCGTCCACGGCATCGTCGACAGTATCTGGGTCACGCCAGCGACGGCGGAGCCGACTGCACTCGAAACGGTGGCGAACGAGATTACCGACGCGATCGGCATCGAACTCGAGTACGAGGCCGCCTACGATTGGGTCGCGTTCGTCCCGCTCCGGAACAGCGACACTGGAGCGCTGACGAAGTACTTCGGCCGCGTCGCAGGGGAGGACCGCTACAAGTACCGCGGCATCGAGTGCCGCCAGCACAGCACGCCGCCGTTCATCGCCGAGGCCCAGCAGGAGCTCATCCGAACGCTCGATACCACCCGCTCGCCGGAGGCCGTCTGCGACCGGCTGGCTCGGTTCCGGTCGTCACTCAGGAGTGGTGAGATCGACACGGACCAGTTGCTGGTCGAGAAGCGCGTCTCGAAGGGACCGGATGACTACGAGCAGTTCACCCAGACCGCGGCGGCACTCGATCGGGCCGCGAGCGAGGGCCTCGACTGCCATCCGGGACAGCGGACAGCCTACGTGGTCGTCGACGATGACGCGACGACGGCCGACCGTGTCCGACTCGCTCACGAGGACGGCGACCGATACGATGCCGATTACTACGACGATCTGCTGTGCCGGGCAGCCGAGAGCGTCCTCTCACCACTCGGGTGGCGAGAGGCAGGCATTCGGCAGTACTGCAGCGATATGCGAGAGCCGACGCTCACGGCCTTCAGAAACTGATGGGTCGCGAATCGACCGGAGGCTGGGATTCGGAACTATCGGAAGCGCCACTCCTAGCCCCATATGCGGTCCATTCGGAGGAGCAGTCATGAGTGAGCTACAACAGGCCGTCACGCGCATCGCGCGGAATCGGGTCCGGAACGCACTCCTCGAGTTGACGCGCGATGGCCCCAAGGAGGTTCGACTGGAAACGGTCGCCGCACAGGCCGGACTCGAGCCGGCCGTCGCCGCGCCGTTGCTCGATGAATTGGAGTCGTCGGGGCCCTTCGACGTGGAGCCTGTCGCGAGCGACCACGAGAATCTGTGCTGGAGGGTCGCGTAGGATGGCCCGAGAACAGTGCCCGGACTGTGGGCACCAGCAGCTCACGCCGCGTGGTGGCTGTCACGTCTGCCCGGCGTGCGGCTGGAGTGCCTGCGAGTACGCCGGTCGGGGGCAGTGACCGATGCGGGTCACGGACTGGACCAATTGCCCGGCATGTGGGTATCGCTACGTCAGGGTCGTGCAACTCGCCGACGGTCGCGTCGGATTCGCCTGTGACCGCTGTGAGATCCGGGAGGCCTACGCAGTCGTGCGCCTCGAACCGCGGCCGGCATAGCCCCACTCAGGGGTCGTCGTCATCACTCGGTGGGCGCTTCGAGAGCCGATCGAAGCGGTCCTGCGCATCGTCGATTCGTTGCTCCGATTCCGCGGGTTTGTAATCCGCATCGACGAGTGCTCCGTCGGCAACCTCGATTTCGAGGACCGCATCCGCGTGCTGTGCTGGTTGCGGGAGGTCGTGCTGGTCGACGGCCAGTTCGTACCGCTCGTCCTCGCCCGCGACCTCCAGCACCGCCAGGTCGTCTTCGAAGCGATCCAGGACCGCCGTGTAGGTGCCATCGGGAATCATGAGTACGCCTCGTTGAGTACTGTTGACCCATCATCGTCCGTGACGATGACCGTATCGCCGCCGTTGTTCCAAATCGGGCTGCCCGACCCCCAGTAGAGGTCCGTCTCCGTATCGGTCCCGCTCCCGGTGTGGATCGTGATCGTAGCGCCGGCCGCGAGCGTGGTGCCATCGGGGATGGTGTAGGTGGCGCCGGCCTCGTCGCTGAGCGTCCACCCCGACATGTCGAGCGGCCCGTCGCCGGTGTTCTCGAGGACGATGTACTCGTCGTTGAGATTGTCTCTGTCGCTCCCCTCGGCATCGGCGTGAACCGACGCGAGGGCGAGCTCACCTGAACCAGAACCTTGCCCCGTCGTGGTGGTCCCGCCGTCGGTGGCGACGGGTGAGGCCGTGCTCGTCGCGTCCACGACACCACCACCGCTGATGACGGCGCGGCGCTCGACCGCCGTCGTCGTTCCCACCTCGACGGGCGACCCATCACGGATACTCGTCGGGTCTGTCGGGGCCTCCTGCTGGGATGCGACCGTCACCTCGGTCCCGTCGCTCCGCAGGACGACGTGGCCCTGCGTCGCCGTCCAGTAGGCCGGGATCTCGCGCTCGGCCAGCCGCTGGAGCGTCTCCTCGTTCGGGTGGCCGTACCGCGAATCGTACGCGCTCGAGATGACGACCGCCTTCGGCTGGGCGGCATCCAACAGCGCCCCACTGGTCGAACTCTTGCTTCCGTGGTGGCCCGCCTTCATCACGGTCGCCCGGAGCTGCGAGCCGTACTGGTCGACGAGATACGCCTCCTGGTCGTCCTCGGCGTCACCGGTGAACAGGAAGCTCGTCTGGCCGTAGGTCAGCTTGAGAACGATGCTGTTCTCGTTGCGGGCCTCATCTTCGAGGTACGGCTCCGGCGGGCCCATGACCTGGACGCTGACGTTCTCGAACGGGATGCGGTCGCCCTCGCGGGTCTCATAGAGGGTGACCTCGTGGGCTTCGATCGCGTCGAGGTACTCGCTGTAGGTCTCGGTGCCGGCGGCGATACCGGGGTCGTAGACGGCGCCGATGCCGTCGGCGTCGGTCTCGAAGTACTCGATGACGGCCGCGTTCCCACCGATGTGGTCAGCGTCGTTGTGGCTCGTGACGAGGTAGTCGATGCGCTCGATGTTCTGTTGTTGCAGATACTGGAGGACGTACTCACCGTCGTCGTTGAAGTGGCCGCTATCGATGAGCATCGTCTCGCCTGTCGGGCCAACGACGAGCGTCGCGACGGACTGGCCGACATTGATGAAATGAACCTCGAGGGAGCCCTCGACCGGAGTGGCGTTATCCCCCGGCGGTGACTGTGGGCTGCTATCGCCGATGCCCGCTGGACCCGTACAGCCAGCGACGAGTACCAATCCAGCACAAAGGACGATGACAGCCCGGGCGGAGTGTGTCACGTGTGCCTCTCGTTGGGCGGTGGACGGTATGAAACTGTGCCAGGAGCGAAGACACAGGTGCCGAAGCCCCGGTAGTCTCGTCGTCGTTCACGGAACCCAGGATGAATGCGCTCGGGGTAGTCGACGGACTCGCGACGGGAGGGAAACTCGGTCCCAGTAGTCTCGACGCATTCCCTTCTGATGACGAATCGTCCCAGTAAATCGCCAGGGAAGCCACTCCGCCCCGTCACTTTATGCTGGCTGCTAACGAAGCACACAGCGCCCGTCACACACCGTGCGTTCTCTGGTGGCGAGGGGCGCAATACGGCACCAGACAATGACTAATGCAACATTCGCAAGTGAGGATTGGTGGAACAGCTATCAGAACGTCGTAGAGGCGGACCCCGAAATGACACTCCACGGCCGGGATGCGTTCGAGACGAACTTCGTCGTCGCCATCGGCGAGGATAACCATCTCATCGAGATGCACGAGGGGACTGTCGAGGACGTGCGCACCCCGGGCCTGGATGACGAGTGGTCGTTCACCATCGCGGGGAGTCGTGACGCGTGGGAGCGGTTCATCGAAGAAGTGCCACCGCCGCATCACAACGAACTGTTCGCCTCCTTCTACCGGAACGCTGTGAAGGCCGAAGAGGGGTATTTCGGGCTCTGTTGAAATCCTCAGAGAGTTACAGGACCGAGCAGTAGTTTGACCGAATGCAGGCCCTCCCGAAGTCTCGGTTGCTCCGGTTCGTTGAGCAGGCGTATCACTTTGCTCGTCGAGCAACCGCTCGATACTCTTCGAAGTTCTCGAAACGACGGTACACACTCCACCAACACATCGTTTTACTCTGCCTCAAAGTCCGGAAGAACACGACGTATCGGATGCTTCTCGACGAACTCATCGAGATGCCTCGGATTCGACGTGCCATCGATCTTGAAGAACTCCCCTCTCCTTCGACGTTGTGTAAAGCGTTCAACCGGCTCAATATGGCTGTCTGGCGGGTTCTCCTCAACCTCTCCGTTACGCTTCTCCCGACCAACGGTATCGTCGGGATCGACGCCTCCGGATTCGACCGCAGTCATGCCTCAAAACACTACACGAAGCGAACGAAATTGACGATTCAGCAGTTGAAAGTCACGCTTCTCGTAGACACGAGAGCGAACGCGATTATCGACGTACACGTGACGACGACACGGAAACACGACTCGCAAATCGCACCGTCGCTCATCAAGCGAAATACCGACGAAGTAGTTGTTCTCCTCGGAGATAAAGGGTACGACGACCAGAAAATTCGAACGCTTGCCCACGAGCAGGATGTTCGTCCGCTCATTAAGCACCGCACGTTTTCGTCGCTCCACAAGGCGTGGAACGCTCGGATCGACGCCAATCTCTACGGGCAGCGTAGTCAGAATGAGACGGTAAACTCTCGGCTCAAACGCAAGTACGGTGCCTTCGTCCGGTCACGACGCTGGTGGAAGCAGTTCCGTGAGCTCGTCATCAAATGCGTTGTTCACAACGTGGAACGCGCCCTCGCAATTTCAGGCGATGAGTACGAGCGTCTGGGATTCTGAGAGGAGCGGACTGCTGAATAGAACGGGTGCTGGTACCGACGTCGGATCCCGTATCGGTGAACCCACTGGTTGGGCCGGGGTGGAGCATGTACCGAATACGGGGCCGAGAGATGATGCGTCCGCGAACGGTGGTCGAGAACACGAGGCAATCAGTAGCAGGCCTTTACAAGTGGAAGCCCAAGGTATAGACAATGGCTACTGAAGCGACGTTCACGGTTCCGTCAGACCAGTTCCCGCTGGGGACAATTTTCAAGCAACTGCCGAACGTGACGGTCGAGCTGGAGCGACTCGTCCCCGCACAGGAGGTGGTGATTCCCTACTTCTGGGTGCGGGGAACCGAAGTCGACAACATCGTGGGCGCGTTCACCGAGCACCCCGGCGTGAAGGAGATTCGGCTCGTCGACTCCGTCGAGGACGAGTACCTGTTACGCGTCGAGTGGACGACAGCCTACGACGACGTGCTAACCGTACTGGCCGAGACAAAGGTTCCACTGATCGACGCCACCGGGACAAACCAAGAGTGGACGTTCGAAATCCGCGGCGACGATCGAAGTGACATCTCCGCATTCCAACGACGGTGTCGAGAGCTGGACATCCCGGTCACGCTGGCGGCAATGCACGCACTCACACCCGTCGAGAAGGAGACCGAAGCCGTCCTCACGAACACCCAGCTAGAGGCACTGGTCCTCGCCTACGACCGTGGGTACTTCGAGTCGCCCCGCGAGGTCACGCTGGAAGCCCTCGGTGAGGAACTCGGCATCTCACAGCAAGCCGTCGGCTCCCGTCTCCGGGGAGGGATCAAGCAGGTTCTCGGCAACACGCTCTCCGCTCTCACAGTCCGACCCTGAGTGAATAGAAAACTGGCTTGTATATCATAAACCCATAATGCTAAGTTGCATATGAAAGGTGGTTTGGGGGATTTGCATGTACTAGCCCAAGTATTGTCTGTACATGAAATACATTCAAGGGAGGTTTGTACATGAAAAAGTCAGCGTGATTCCTCTTGGGTGTTTGTGTTAGGATAATGAGTACAGATTCAGCATTCGAGGCACTCACGCACGAACAGCGCCGTACACTCTTGCTCGCTCTTCTCGAATCGAATCCGCAGGAGGCAGGGGTTGCGTCACTCACAGGAAAATCAGAGCTGACTGACGCCGAGCAACGAGAGCAGATCGAAATGTTTCACGTTCACTTGCCAAAGCTCGAAGACTACGGCTACATCGAGTGGAACAAAGAGACAGATCAAATCATCAAAGGGCCGCAGTTCGACGAGATTCGGCCATTGCTCGAATGTATCGCGTCCAACGATGCGGAGTGACGAAGAAGAGATGATGGCTTTCGTAGGCGTAGTCGCATACCCACACTATACATGAGTCCGTCATCTCCCACTTCATCAGCCAATGCGTGGAGCCACGCCGTAATCGAGGCTGTCGCCAAGGAGATGGATGTTCACCCCACTGAACTGCCCGAGAAACTATACGACGTGGTCGACCCCGGCTCATTAGATTCGTTGTTCGCAAACAAAAACCCGACAGCCGGCACTGTGATGTTCACGTACTGCGACTACACAGTCACTGTCACCGCAAACGGCGACGTGAGTCTCGAAAAATAGCGGGTCATCCGGCGCTACGACACCCCCAGAGACGGACCCCCGTCCCATCGCCACACGCGCCCTCGATGCCGTCGTCCGTCTCGCATTCGTCACGCAGCCACGTCTTCGCACTGGCAATCTCGGTATCTCATCCTGGTTGGCAAGTAGGCATATCCCGGGGTTCTTGTCCTGTTCGTCTATATCCCCTTATTCGTCGCCGTCGTCTGAAACAACTGGGAGGGTCACAAGCCCATTCTAACAGTTGTTCAACGGTAAAGTTGAACTTCGATCACTGGGTCCTGCTGAGTACACCTCTGTACGTAACACCGAGTGCCGGAAAGTCACGTGATCGACGCTTCCTCCTCTATTCAGCGCGGGTGCTGAAACCTATCATCGTTTGATGGTTTCAACAAGGCCGTATTTCGATATCATCGGCAATCACAAGGCCGTCTTCCAGAACTTCCGACCGCTCCAGCGTGCTCTCGACCTGATGCGAACGACGGAGAACGGCGGGGAGCCACGAACGGAAGGCTCCACCCGGCCGGTCGAAGCGGAGAAAGGCGACGTGACCGGTCAGTACGTCACGGTCGAGTTGGACGGAGTCGGCCACCGGATCTACTACGAGGCCGCCGGGCCGGAGGATGGGATTCCGCTGCTCTGCCAGCACACCGCCGGCTGTAACAACCAGCAGTGGCGCCACGTCCTTCGCGATGAGGAGATCACCGAGCACTACCGGGTCATCGCCTACGACCTCCCGCGACACGGGAAATCGGTTCCCCCCTCCAGCGAATCATGGTGGGCCGAACAGTACGACCTCACGGCCGAACGGTTCACCGACACCATCGTCGGCATCGCCGACGCACTCGACCTCGAGGACCCCGTGTTCATCGGTTCGAGTATGGGCGGGACCATCACGCTCGAACTCGGTGACTGGTATCCCGAGCGGTTCCGGGCCCTCATCGGGTTGGAGGCAGGCCTGTTCACGCCCGGCTACTACATCCAGTGGCTCGACCATCCCCACGTCAACGCGAACGACATCATCTCCCATGCGACGTGGGGGCTGATGGCTCCCCACTCACCGGAGTGGGCTCGTCGGGAGACGCTCTACAACTACGAGCAAGGGGCCAACGGCGTCCTCAAGGGCGACCTGTACTACTACTCGATGGAACACGATTACCGGGACTCCGCGGATGACATCGACGCCACGGAGACGCGAATGTATCTCATGAACGGCGAGTACGATTACCTCACGAACCCCGACGACGCTCGCGAAGCGGCCGCAGCAATCGGCGACGGCGCGACGGCCCATGAGATGAAAGCCGTCGGGCACTTCCCGATGGCGGAGGGGCCGGGCCTCTTCCGGGCCTACATCAAGCCGGTCCTCGACGACATCCGTGGCGTCCGGGACGAGCCCGTTCCCGAGGTCCTCCGGCCGGAGGATTTCGGACTCGAGGCGAATCGATAGGTTGGATCAAGCGAGCTGTTCCTCAAGTCAACAAGTCGAGAGCGAGGAAACACCGACTCGCCGCGCTCAGTCCGCTTCAGCCTCGAACCGGGCTCGTAACTGTGCCTCTCGTTTCTCAAACTGGTCGGCACGCTCCTGGACCGCCTCGCTCACGCGCTCGATCTGGGCCAGCCCGTTCGCTCCCTCCAGCGACCGCTGGCCGTCGTGGTCCGATTCCTCCGCAACCCGCTGCTCGTAGGCCTGCTCGACGCGGTCGATCGTCGCCTCCGGATTGAACAGGATGTCGTTAGCCAGCCGGGTGTACCGCTCCAGCGCACTCCCCTCCTTACCGCGGAAGAAGTGCGTGAGCGCGTACGTCGCACCCGAGTGGAGCGTCCACATGTCCGGCTCGAACGGATCATCCGCGTTCATGCGGGCGTCCTCGGCAGCGTGCTCGGCGAGATACTCGGGAAAGCCCAGCAGGGTGTAGAACTCCGCGTGGTCGAACGGCATCGCCGCGATGTCGATCGTCACGTCTGCCGCGTCGCGGATGAACCCGTACAGGTCGTTCGCGACGAGTTCCAGTTGGCCGAGGATGTCCTCCCACCACGCCTCGAAGTCCTCGATATCGCCGACGTGGCGGATAGACTGCCGGTCGGTGAGTGCCCGAATCGAGTTCGCACACGCCGTGTCGCGAGCGAACCCCTCGACGTAGACCGCGTTGTTGCCGAAGAAGTCATAGCCAGTAGTGACGCCCATCGTGATCGGCTCACGCTCGCCGGGCAGCGTGACCGAGAGCCCGTCGAACATGATATCCATATGGACCTCGCCGCCGCCCCGGTACTGGCGCATCTCGCCGAAGGTGACCTCCGAAAGTGGTGTGCCGTCGACGTCCGTCTCGCGGAGGACATCCTCGAGTGGACCGTAGACGTCAGTCGGGTTGATGATCGAGTAGCTGTCCGATGGCACGTGAAAGAGGGCGCTCTCGTCGTCCGCCTCGGTCATCAGCCGTTCGGGCTCGACGAGAGCGTTGAACCGGTCAGTGTCGACCCACTCGTCGGTATACGGATTCTTGAACGCGACCGTCGTCTCCGTGGCCCGCGGAAGTTGTCGAATCGCCCGCGAGAAGGGAACCGTTTCGGGACCATCGTGGAGCTGATCGAACCACGTCGGGAGGTCGGTGTCGGTACGTCCGTCGAGGCCGGCGAAGGCCGTTCTCGTCTCGGCGTCTTCCATTCGAGATCACGAGCGGCGCGTCTGCAGGCGCCCCTCGCCCGTCAGGGGCCCAGAAACCCCACAGAGCGTGAACTGTTGTCGACCTGACCGCTCGACACGATTCGGACGGTGTACGACACGTCTCCAAGCCAGTGACTGGAATGTGGGCTCACAACTGGCAGAGTACGCGTTGGCGCTACGGGAGCCGATTCTGAGTGTTCAAGACGCCCTCGTCGCTCGCTTTGACCGCAGCCCACCAGGTCGCCAGCACGGCAAGCGTGACACGTTCCGGTGGCCCCGGCTCGATACAGGAGGGTTCGTGCGTTGTCAGATCGTTCGGGGGATGGAAATGGCGAATCGGGGTGTTGGTACCGGAGTTGGCGGCCTCTCGCCCGAATCGGAACTCCAGTCCCTGCTCCCGGTAGTGATACTTGTAGTCGCCATTCTCCCACCACTGGATATCTAAGTATCCGGCAGGCTGGTGAATACCAGGTGCGACGGTCACTCGTGCGACACGAGGCCGCAGTTTTCGCTGCTCGAACTGGCCGTGTCTGGTATTCTTGTACCGAACCTCTCGGAACCCCTGACCCAGTTGATTGGCCAGCACGTTCACGCTGTCGAGAATCGCGTCCGGATCAAGCCCGGAACCATCACCCATCCCCATCCTACTGCGTGGGACGGCGCCTGGATTCGGTACCTACCTGGTTGTCAGTCTCGTGGACGCGCTCTTTCGCTTCCTGAATCCGATACGCGGCCCGCAGGTAGTCCAAATCGCGCTCGGCCGTCCGCCAGTGTGAGATATCAGTGAGTTCCTCGTGCCCGAGATGACGATCCGAGAGAAGCACGTCCTCAGGGGAGTCCGTCTCGTATTCGTCCTGATACTCACCGATTTCGGCCTTCACCGCCTGCAGTTGCTCAAGCAGCCCACCGGAAGACGCCAGTCGGTGGAGTTGCTCGATAAGATGCCGGTCGGAATCCCGCCGGTACAGCGTCCCAGAAGCGCCCTGAGTGGTCTCGGCGACCCCCTCATCGACAAGCGACTTCAGCGCCGACCGAGCCTTGCTCTCCGAGACAGCAGCGATGTCGGCGATCTCACTCGCCATCTTCGCCGTCGCAGTCCGCGAGATGACGGCCCGAATCCGCTCGTCGGCTGTCGTCGTTGCTTTCCACTCGGCCGTCGCGAGCTCGTTGATATCGTCGTACTCGTCCGTATCGGTGGTGAATGGAGCAATGTCGGCAGCGTTGAGTGGCTGCTCCGGAGCCTCGGCCGAGTCGGGAAACACCTCCGGGCCGTCCGGTGGGCCGTCGGTAGGGGCATCATCGGACATTGTATGCGTGTTCATACTCGTTGACGACACATATATGTTTCTAGCGCAGATATCTGTGGAGAGGCTGGCCCAAGTACGGTGTTCGAATCACTCATCGGTATCCTCGAGATGGCGGTCAAGCTGTTCCCGTCGCTCTTCCGCGTCGATATGCTGGTAGGCCTTCTGCGTCGTCGAGAGGTCGTCGTGCCGGAGGATATCCTGTGCGTGTCCCCGGTCGATTCGGTAGAGGAGGTCGCCCAGTCCCCGGCGACCACCGTGGAGTTTGAGGTACTCGCCGTCGACGTCGAGATCTGCCTCGTCCGTGAGGCGTTTCATCACCGAGCGGGCACCTGCAGTCGTTAGCGGTGGGGGCGAGAGGTTCTGCACCCGGAACAGTTGCCAGATGTCTCCGTGCTCGTCAGCGAGGAGGCGGTCGAATCGGTCGCCCAGCTCCGCCCGTGCTTTCTCGTAGAGCGATGGGGAATGGCCCGAGGGAAACACCGGCCACTGCCCATCTTCAGGGGCGAGGGCGCTGTGGAGCTCCCGGACAGCGGGGAGGCACTTCGACGGAAGGGGTGTTCGTTCCCAGGTCTGGTTCTTTCCGAAAATCAGCATCGTCCCGGCATCGAAATCCACGTTTTCCCACCGGAGGCCGTTGCGACCCTCCCGGTCGTCTTTCGTGTGGGAGAGAATCTCGGCGCCACGAACCCCAGAATATGCGAGGATGCGAACCAGCGCACGGTTTCGGCACTCCATCAGTGCAGCATCGGGAGCAGCCGCCGCTCGTTCATCGACGAACTCCACGATGGCTTCCCGCTGAACTGCTGTCCAGAACTGCTGGTCCGTCCGGTCCGAACGTTGCTGCTGTGGAAGCGATTCGGAGGCAGCCTCGGCGAGTGCTGGATTGCGATCAAGGGCCCCCTGCCGGACACCGAACGAGAGACACGCCGAGACGATTGCGAAGTATCGCTCTGCTGTGGCCGCTACCAGTTCATCGTTGGCTACACGCTCGGCCAACTGGAGGGCGTATTCGTTCAGTACTCGGGCACCCGTTTGGGGATCGTTCAGCTCGTCCAGTTCGTGGGACTCCGTAGCCATCCATGCTTCCCAGCGGTTGAGGACCGAAGCCGCCGTGCTCGCATAGGCCTGGCTTCCGGTAGTGCGCTGGGAGGTAAGGTAGCGGTCGACGAGCGCTCGAAGGTCGCTGTCGAGAGCCGGGCAAGACTCCTCAGCGTCGGAAGTGCTATCGAAGTCCTCCGTGAGTGCAGTCTGTTGATGGTCGTTGTCTTCTGACCCCATCGAGGGCTAGTCGCCGCGTTTTCCCGGATAAGGTATTGCCAGGACCCCTCGACAGGCGGGGGCCAGCAGTCTCTACAACCCCCTGCTCTGTTAGCGCCAGTAGCACCACGCTTAATTGTGTGTACCGAATACACATCCATATGGAACGCAAGAACATCACCATTCGTGAGGACCAGGCAGAATGGGTCGAACAGGCTGGAATCAACCTCTCACAACTCGTGCAAGAGACAATTGATGAAGAGATGGGACCGAGCGAAGAGGACCTTGCCGCTGCGTACGCGGAAAATGCTGAACAGGCAGCCGAGATCGCGGAAGAGTGGTCCGAGGCATCGCGTGAAGCAAACGAACACCTCGATCCGAACCCGAACGCTGAATGAATATTTCTCGCGGAGATATCGTGGAGGTCGACCTTGGTGGCCCCTCTGACGATGACTCCCGGGGCGCAGAGATGTACAAACAGCGTCCAGCAGTCGTTATTCAGAACGATACTGGAAACCAGTATAGCGCGACCACGATTATCGCCCCAATCTCTGGTGGCCGATCGAGCTATCCATTTCAGGTGAACCTTCCCGCCTCTACTCCTGGGTTGAGTAAGCATTCCTACGTGATGCTAGACCAAATCCGGACGGTAGACATCCAGAAGCGGATTGCCCAGCAGCTTGGCCAGATACGCGACTCGCAGAAAATGACCGAGATTGACGACGCAATCCGCGTCTCTCTCGGATTGTAAGATAGTCTCGTCTGCAGGTAGTCCGTCATCCCCCTCTACAGTAGCCCGAAATCCCCGCGACTCAGGAGCCTCACTCGTGGGCTGCCAGTTGCCGAAGGACGGACCGGAGGTCCGTCCCGCGGCCAGCCAGCTGCCGCACCCGCAGTCGGAATGCGATGTATCCGAGGGCTATGTGACCGAGGAAGACGCCGAGGAGTTGGGGGAGCTGTGTGGCGACGACGAACACCAACACCAGTGACGTGAGCACACCAAGAACCGCCACGGTCTTGAGCACTCCCCGGGGGAGCGTCACCGGCGCCTCCGCGTAGCGGTCCGGATACACCGACGGGAGTCGCCATAGTGCGACGGCCTTGAGCGTCCCAGCCGTGAGCACCGCGAGTGCAATCCAGATCGAGAGGATCACTGGCGAGGGGCGAACAGGCGCAACCACCAACGGTGGGATTCCGAGAACCAGTAGTGCCACATGTGGCGTTCCGAACTCAGAGTGGATATCCGCAATCCGACGAGGGAGCAACTCGTCTCGAGCCGCTCGCATCAGTGACCGTGAGAATCCGGTGTACGTGGTGCTGAGCGATGTGAGTCCGCCGACGACGGGGCCGACCGCTACGGCCAGGATCACCGGGTCGGGAAGGAATGTCCGAGCGGCGACGAGCACGGCAGCGTCGACGCCAGCGAGCGACTGCCAATTGACAACACCGACGAGGACGGCCACCAGCGAGACGAACATCGTCAGCGAGATGGCCGCACTGTAGCCGAGCACCCGTGGAATGTTTCGTGCGGGCTCGGTGAGCTCCTCGCCCAGATCGGTTATCAGTCCGAACCCACGAAGGGGGAAGTACAGCGAGACCACGGCGACAGCGAAGGGAGCGACACCGTTCGGCAGCGCGGGGGTGTAGTTCGACGGCTCAAGTGAGAACGCCCCAGGAACGATGAACACCAGCATACTCGCGAACAAGACGCCGACGAGTGTGAGTTGGACGCGGGCCAGGGGTCGAATCCCGACGATGTTCAACACCAGGAACGGCACGAGCAGGGCGTAGACCAGGACCAGGTCAGGAACCGATAGGAAGACGCCGACGTACTCCGCGAACCCGTCGCCGATGAACAGGAGGCCGGCCCACACACCGGGGAGAATCAGCCACGGAATCAGGAACCCCGCGAACGGGTGAACCAACCGGCTCGCGTACACGTAGTTTCCACCCGCAACGGGGATGGCGCTCCCGAGTTGGAAGCTGATCAGAATCCCGAACCCGAGCGGAATCGCCGCCAACAGAATCCCAATCGCGACAATCGGTCCGGCGTCAGCAGCGAGTGGCCCCGGCAGCGTGAAGATGCTGATTCCGATGACATTCCCGACGAGTAGGGCCGTCGCTTCCGCCACACCGATACGCCCCGAGAGCAGGTCGAAATCCCTAGGCATGGTGGCCTCCGGTGAAACGCTTCAGCGTCATCTGAACGAGCGCCCCTCACTTGCGTACGCCGCCGCCGACGCATAGACGTTCCCCGACATGAGGTTACGTTCGTCCTCGGCGCGACGACTGTAGATATCTACAACAGCCGCTTGCACGGTCTCGTTCTCCGGTGCTGCCTCGAGCGCGAAGTCGGCGAGGTGACAGGACAGTCGAATATCCTCGTTCGCTAACGCGAGCGCCCGGTCGGCCAGCACGTCGGCGCCGCCCGCCAGCGAGGCGAGCTCCGACGCGAGCCGCTCGCGCGGTGCGGGTTTGAGTTCCGATGGACGTCCCGACCACCAGCCGCCGTAGCGCCGAATCAGGTTCCGCGCGATGAACTCGCTCTCGTCGTATGTTTCCGCGAGCCAGGGCGCGTCGCAATCGGGCGCTTCGACCTCGTGGACGATGTCGACGTGCGGTGGCGAGCCGTCGTTCAGCGCGCCAATGGTCTGCTCGACGATCGATTCGAGGTAGTCGGCCGAATTCCCCAAGCAGTCCTGGATCTCCTCGGGCGCGTCGACGAATGGTTCCCCGTGACCCGGACAGAGGTGGCGCGGCGCCAACGCTGCCATCTCGCGGAGCGTTTCGGCCCACTCCCCAGGGTAGCGCTGGACCTTCTGTGGGTTGCCCGCGTTCGGCGCGACGTTGATCTGGAAGTCGCCAGTACAGAGTACGTCTTTCTCGGGACAGTACACCCATGAGTGGTCGTCCGTCTCACCTCTGGAATGGCGAATCTCGAAGGTGAGGCCGCCGACGGTGGGCGTCAGTTCGTCACGGTAGCAGGTGGTCGGCGGGTATTCAGGCCACTGGAACTGGCTCTCGCCGTCGTTGGTGGACTGTTCGGTTGCGGCTGCAGTGCCGCCGAACTGACGTGCGTTTATCGCCTCGTTGTGGCCAGAGGTCCGCTCGTAGCGGTCGAATCGAGCCGGCATGTTCTCGTGAGCGATGACCTCCGGGTCCGACTGGTCTTCGAGCAGGAACGCCTCCAATCCGAAGGCATGGTCGAGGTGTCCGTGCGTGTAGACGGCGGTGTCGACGGGTTGGTCGGTTTCAGTACGGATGGCCTCGGCGAGGGCCTGGCCGTTATCCTCGAGACCGGTATCGACGAGAACGAGGCCGTCCTCGGTCTCGAAGGCGGTCACGCCGCTGAACTCCGCGTAGTAGTAGACGCCGTCAGTCACCTCGACGGGGCCATCGAGATGGCCGACGAACATGTCGATCTCGAATGGGCTGATGCCGGATTCTGGCATAGGAATGGGTGTGAGGGTATGTGGCTAACACCCATTCCTCCGTATGCAAAGACATTCATATCCGGGTAGATGTTCGGACAGAGACGGGACGGAATCAGGCAGCGTTGTCAGACACGGACCCGAACTGTGCGGTCATTATCTCGCCGATGATGTTGTTCTCGATACGGCGGAGGATGTCACCGACGTTCGACGGCGTACAATCCAGTTCGCTGGCGATATCCTGATGGGTGACCTGACGCGGATCCTGATAGTATCCGAGTTCGTGGGCCGTCCGGAGCACTTCACGCTGGCGCTCACTCAGATTCGTGAACAGCTGCTCTGCACCGGGATGGTAGTCGCCGACGCGCTTGACTGATGCCGTGAGATCGTCGGGGGGCGAGGAGAATGCCTTCCTGATGTCTTCCTCCTCGCCGACGAGCGTGATCTCCAGCGTTCCGTCGTCTCGGACAGTCACCGGTCCATCGATGAGGAGACCATACTCTGCCGGTGCCCGGAGGAGTTGCTCGACGGTCGGCGTCGGCTCGAAGTGGATATACGCGAACACGGACTCCGTCCCCTGGACCACCTGGTAGCTGGTGGTGATCTCGGTTTCGTCGAGGATGTCGCGGACAGCCCCAGCATCCCCCACGAGTTCATACAGGTAGATCGCCTGCCCGTCGTCGAGCAATCGCTGGGAGTGGACCGCGACCCGGGCCACGTCATCGGCACGGGCGAAGGCCCTGCCGAGCGATTGCAGCCCCCCGTCGGAATGCCGGAACGTGAACGTGGCAAATCGCATGGTGCCCGATTATCTCCAGGGCCCATC
The DNA here is from genome assembly GCF_029338515.1 of Haloglomus litoreum. Lineage (GTDB taxonomy): Archaea > Halobacteriota > Halobacteria > Halobacteriales > Haloarculaceae > Haloglomus > Haloglomus litoreum. Next base: position 4,217,324 of record NZ_CP119988.1, read on the forward strand.
AACGCTCGGGCGGACGAGCAATCGGGCATGAGTGATTCGTACGACCATCTCACCGAGCGATTCCGTACTGCTCGAAGACTTCCTCGGGTGCCGCCATGGTCTCGAGCGCGTCCTGCAGTAGGTCCTCCATCTCCGCCGTCACCGACGGTGATTCGGCCACGATATTGTCGGACTGGCCCGGATCAGCGTCGGTATCGTACAGTCTGGGTTGCCGAACCAGGGATGCCGAGGGATACTGCTGTCGCCAGACCGGCACGTCGGTGTACGGGAGGAACGCCCCTGACTCCGCACCCTCGTAGCCGCTCGTCGGGGTGAATGGACTCTGTGCGCTCATCTGCATCGTCGAGTAGTTGTACAGCGGGACGTCCTCCTGTATGGGCGCCATGTAGGTGTGCGTCCCGTCGGTGACGTTGATGTCCGAGTGCCACCAGCCGTAGAGCGCCCAGTCCCGGTGGTCAGTGACTTCTCCTTGGATGATCGGGAGCAGGCTCTCGCTGTGTGTCCCCGCATCGCTCTCAGCATCCAGCAGATCGAGAATCGTAGCGTGCAGATCGACAGCCGAGGTCAGTGCCTCGACAGTCGAGCCCGACTCGGAGGTATCCGGGTGCCAGACGAACAGCGGCGTCTTCGCGACGAGGTCGAAGTCCGGACTCATCTTTCCGATCCAGCCGTGTTCGCCGAGAAGGAACCCGTGATCGGACGTGATGACGACGGCCGTCTCGTCCCAGAGGTCCTGCTCGTCGAGCGCATCGAAGACACGGCCAAGCCAGGTGTCGACCATGGTAACCTTCCCGGCGAACTGCGAGCGGATGAACGACAACTCACGGTCGGTGAGCGCTGCCTGTCCCCTGTCGGTCCGACCGTAGTACGGCCAGACTGGCAGCTCCGGGTCACGCGGGTCCTCATCCGTGTACATCGAGGCGTACGGCTCCGGACAATGGAACGGCTCGTGGACATCGAACTCGTCGATCCTGAGCAACCACTGATCCCAGCCGGTAGTAGTGTTGAGCCAGTCAGCTGCCCTTGAGAACACCTTCGCGGCGAAGAAGTCCGTCTCGTCTGCGTCGTCGAACGTTGCGACGTTGCGGACGTATTTCCAGCGCGGCCGATAGTGCTCCAGATCGTCGGGGTCGAGAACGTGATTGGGGTTCGCTGCGGCATCCGTCACCTCCGCAGTCGTTTCAGCCCGCTCGCTATCGAGGTCATAGCCGACCTGCTGCAAGAGCCCCTCGTCAGCTTCGTACGGCTGTGTCTTCCAGAGGTCGTCCTCATGCCCACGTACGAACTCGAACCCGTGATAGTCCTCGTAGTACCCGCTCGAGCCGTGCTGGAAGAGATGGAAGTGGTCGGTGAGTAGCTTCGTCAGCACGCCGTTGTTGCGGGCCTTCTCGGCGAGCGTCGTGTCGTACGCCTCGGTCGGCCCCCAGCCCCGCCAGAGGAACTCCTGGATTCCAGTATCCCACTCACGGCGGGCTGGCATACACGGGAGGCTCCCGGCGTAGTGGTTGTCGAACGTGATGGCCTTCTCGGCAAACCGATCGAGGTTGGGAGTCTCAACCCCCATTTCGGTGACCCAGTCGAACGGAGAATCGTAGGCCCCGAGCATGTCGCGCCGGAGGCTATCGATCGAGATGAACAGGACGTTCAGGTCACGCATCGTGAGTCCCCCCGGACTCCAGCGTCTCGAGAAGCGTTGCGTGGTCGGTTCCGGTGACCACATCCCCATCAACGACGAAGAACGGCTCCTTGTAGCAGCGTCCGCACCGCTGGAGACAGTACCGGATGTCGACTGACTCCTCACTGGCTTCGATTGCCTGGCGGCTCTCGGGGGCCAGATTATCGATACAGCACTCTACGGCTGGGCTGGCCGACTCAACAGCAGGTGCAGTCTCGCCAAGGTTCGTGGTCGCTTCGGAGGAATCCGTCCGATCTGACGACATGTGGACGAGTCCGAGGCGGGGCCGCTAACAACGATTCCTTCGCATACGTAGGTGTTTAATACACGTCGGGTCTGGGGGGTCAGCGTGAATCCAGGGCTATGCTTCTTCAGAGACGAAGATCTGCTCTTCTACGATTCATCGTCCTTCCAGCCATGGGCGGGGAAACCTGCGTCGGCATATCCCTCAATACCCAAGTGGTGGCCTTTCTGTTTCTACTTGCTATCGGGTCGCGAGGTCTTCCCTCTGTCCTTGTTCGTCCCCGTAATCGAGCGGCCGGGCGAATGCTTTTGCGACAGTAGGCGGTACTGACGGATATGGCTGAACGGGAGACCCGCCGTATCGCTCACGACCATATGGACGAACCCCACATCGCCGGACGTCGCGTCAGCGTCCGTCAGGTGTACGCACTCGTGGAAGAGCGCGGCGTCGATCCCGAAACAGTTGCCGACCGATATGACCTAGGCGTGGCGGACGTCTACCACGCGCTCGCGTACTATCACGACCATCCGCGAGAGATGAGCGGCATCGAAGCTGAACGCGAGGATGCGTTCGAGGCGTTTCGGGAAACAATCGACCGCCCCGAAGGCGTCGACCCGGATGCGGCCTGAGATGTCGGAGTGACGGTTTCTCCTGGACGAAAATATCGACCCGAAAGTCGAAACATACCTCGACAAAGAGGACCTGTTCGCCGTCCACGTTCGGGACACCGTCGGACAGGGAGCCGACGACGAAGATGATATCCTTCCTATGCTCGGGAACACAATCTCATCATCGTCACAAGTGACGTGAAGGACTTTGGAGCACTCCCAGACGAGGAACACGTCGGTGTTGTTCTTCTCTACGACGATACGATGCCTGCCTATCGCATCGCTTCAGCACTCATTACGATGGTCGATACATATCCGGGCCGGGGCTCATTCACGGGCCGTGAAGAACTGGATTCGTGGACCTGAATCGAGGGGCCCAACAATCCGGCACTTACGCTCCGAGATCTGCTCCTCAACGACCCTTCCGAGTAGTTTGTTATACCCCTCTATAACAGAGTAAGTTGAGAAATGCACATCGCTTAAGTCGCTGTCCCATAGGGGTCCCCGGTTCGAGTCCGGTTCCGCGCACTACAACCATCCTACCTTCCTCTGGTTTTGGGGTCTGGCCGGACCACCATGTCAGGCAATGATACAAGCCCCTGTGACAGTACGTTGGACGCCGATTCGGACGTCGGTCGGAACATCGTCCCATCGGAGAACGAGGCGATGCTTTCAGACAAGAAGCTGATCAATTACCAAGACTACAAAGAACGTTTCCTCCAGTGGCACCTCCCAATCGGTAAGAACCCAGACCCTGGAGTCGGCTATTCCCCATAGACCGTCTATGGAACGGAATTTCGATCAGCGAAGTTTGACCAGTGGGTGTGGTCGGAGCACGATGGTTATCGCCTTCCTCCAACCCCAGACGATGCAGACCATTTCATGGAGGAGGCAGCGTACAGCGACAAGGCGCAGGCAACGAAAGGGAAACGGGAAGAGTTGCTGGAACGCAAGGTAGTCGATCCCATTAGAGGTGAGTCTCAGCATCCGCCTCAACCCTCAGCCTCCGGACTGTATGCGAGTACCTCGACATCCCGTAACCGAACAGCATCATCGTAGAATTTCCCATCAACCCTTCCCTCGAATTGCTCCAGAATCCCCTCGACTACCGCTTGCTCCTTCCCCCCGTCTCGGGCTTGCTGAGAAAGCTCTCGTGCCCCTTCGCAGTTCGCACAGAACCGGAATCGTTGGTACCAGTCGTTCTCATCCCGCTCGTGGTCCTTCACATAATAGAGGATGACACCATCTCCCGCCTCCATACTCTCCTGGCAATCATGTGGTCCAAAATCCACCTTTCCCATCTCGGGGTGCCCCTGACAGTGGACGACTCCACCTTTCGTATGCCTAACAACGTCTCCGATGAACTCCTCGCGAATCATGATATATTCTTATCTGTTCTAATTGAAAATAGATGTCGTGTGGTAGAACTAACTCGATAAAGTCGTTAAGTAGGGGAAGGTCGAACGAACGGTATGGACGAGCTCGAATTTGCTCTGAAATCTATCGAAGGCAGCCCCTTCGAGGAATTTGCCATGGCGTTCCTTCGAGAGGAGGGATTTGTGGTACAGGAGAGTGGTGGTTCAGGGCCAGATGGGGGGTGGGATGCACGAGTGGAGATGGGTGATAAGCACGGTATCGCCCATGCGAGTAAACGGAAGGACTGGAAACGGAAACTCCGTCAAGACGCGAAGAAGGTGAAGGACCTGGAGGATGACCGGAACGAGGACTACGACCTCTTCGTGTTCGTTTCCAGTCGGGGTATTCAGGGTGACAAGCAGTTGGAGATAGAGGATGAAATCGAAGACGAATACGGCTGGAAACTCATCCTCTATCACCGAGATAACATCCTCGGAGAGCTTCGCCAGAACAAGCAACGACTGGCCACCGACTATCTTGACGTAGACCTGGAAGAGAAGCACGACCACCTCGAAGAGGTCAAGTCATTACTGGACGAACGCCTCGAACTTATCCAGAACCGAGAGGAAGGCGCGAGTGACCTCGTCGGTGACCCCGCAGTCGCACTTCACATCATCCCTAATGGGGTATTCTCCAAAGACAAGGTTCGTGCGTCATCCGAGATACCAGAGCCACCCGTTCTAGGCGATCTCCATCCGTATACAGTGACTCGCGGAAAATCCACTTTCGCCCATGGACGTGGTGGCTCGGAAAACAATCACGACTCCTATGCCATTCTGAGGAACGACGGTCTATACGAGTCGGTAACCACGAAATGCATCCGTAGAGGTGTCGATGACCGCCTCTGGATTCGTGGGCACATCGGTCAAGGCGGGGTAGCACTCGATGCATACGTCGTATTGGCTGCAAGAGAGGCCACATCAGCCCTGGCAGACTTGGGATTCTCAGGGACAGCTTTCGTCTACCTCTCGTTCATCGATGCGGGTGATGTTCGGCTTGAGACAGCAGGTCTCAATAAACGAGGATTGTACCATGAGCCTCCGAGTATCGGAACGGACCTCTACACGACGGAATATGGCGTGCTGCAGATAGGGTCTGATGAGGTGATAGCCGGATTAGAACCCGTTCTCTCCGAGGTCTGGCGGCAGTTGGGAGAAAAAGATGGAACGGCGAATATCGAGGATGGCAAGTGGGCTCGGGGCAGTTTCACCAGCAATCGAGAAACGTTAATCGAGGAAGGTCAGCGCTAATATCTGAAAATCGATCTCAGAATTACCCGTGGAGTTCGACGCAGTCCGAGTACCACGCTCAGACCGTGATTTCCTCGACAATTAGAACTCGCTCAGCTTCCTTTGAGCCAGCTCGTCTTCGAGTTCGGTGATGAACTCATCCGCCTTGTTCCGTAATGCCTGGAACGAGCTCGACTTGTGAAACCACGCCGCCTTATCGTCTTTCTGTACTTTCCGTAGATGTTTGTCTAAGCCCTCCTGATTATACTTATCAAGGAAATCCTCTCCCAGCGACCGCAATTCTTTCTTCTTTTCCTCGCTCATCGAACTCCAGAGCTTGTGCGACTCGGCCAACAACTCATCCACGTTGAACGGGTCTGAATCATACTCGCCTGCCAGCTGTATTGCAGCATTCAGCATGTAGATACAGAACTGGGTATGATCCTCCTCTTCGGCATCGAACGGATAGTAATCCGTTGGGATGTCCTTCCCATGTGGCACTTCGATCGGGAACGCGTCATCGAGGTCGGGCTCTCCGAAACCTTCGGACCCGACAATCTCGATACGTAAGTTCGCGTCCTCGACGTGTGCCTCGAACTGGACCGTCGTAAAATCGAACTCGGTCAAATCATAGAGTTCAGTCAAATCACCGAACGAGGAGTACGAGAAGTCCGCCTCCAATTCGTCAGGAGAAATCCCCTGAACAGCCCCCCGAAGCACTAGTTTATCCGGATTCTGGACAGCTGTTTCATACCGCTCGTTCTGGTGGTCTTTGAGCTGATATGATTTGAAATCCAATAGTAGACTATGCTTCCGCCGATGAGCGGTCAGAATCAGGTCCGGCTCAATATAGTCGCCCTTGATGCTGAAGCCGGGTTCGATTACTTCCACTGTATACCCCAACTTCGCTAACGTGTCCGGAAATCGGTCGTCCAGTTGGCAGAGCCCGATCCAGGCGTTCATCTGTATCGTGTGCGGCGACAGATAGTACGTCATTATGCGGTCAACGCAACCCTCGAGTTCTCGGGAGCACTCCGCTCGCCAAATGACGCCTCTGCGTCGTAGTATCGCTGGATATTCGAGAAGATCCGCAAGGCTGTGTTGCCACACGCGTCTTCGGGGAGATAGAGGCGAATCCAGTCTCGCTTGATTTCCAGTGTGAAGCTATCGTTGTTGTGGAGGTCGGTCCCGCGAATCTTGTAGTAGTCGTCCGCGATCCAAGAGCCAGCACCCCAGAGCCGCAGTGGCTTCGTGGCAGAGGTAATGCTGTCGGCGAACTCTTTCAGGTTCTCGATTGGGTTAGCGAGATTGATTATTATCGGCGTCCCCTCAATGGATTGACCTGGTGAATGCCGTTCGTCGTCTTCAGGTTCGATTACCCGGAGGGGATACTCGATCCGGCCGTTTTCCTCGATACCTCGAACTAGGTCGGCATACAGCTCGCGGATGGTTTCGACGAACGTCAGATGGGCCTGGATGTCATTCCCGCCCCTGGTGGTGATACGGCCATTATTATCGATTCGCTCGATCACGGCTCCTTCCTCGGTTTCCTGTCGGATTTTTACCGAGGAAAGTGACATGAACCTCTTCAGGTCAGCGTCACTCAGTGCATCCAACAGCCAGCTCGTTCCCTGCCCCGAACTCTGAATCGATAGCTCACCGAATGGCAGATGTTCATCGATATACTCCTCTGAGAACACGTCCTCAGCATCGTAATTGATACCTGCTCCCTGGAATTCACCGAGTTCGGTGAAGTAGCGCTGTAGTTGCGCCGGGAACCAGAGATAGTCTAGTCCACTTCGCTCGGCCATGATTAGCTCCGCCATCACGTCCTTCGCTGGTCGGGACTTCTCGATGGAATAGAACGTCCAGAATCGCTCATCCTGACTGTCCAGGTAGAATGTCAGAATCTCTTCCTCGTCCTCCTCATCCGAGGTATCTACGAGCACCTCGAACAGGCTATAATCTACCTTCGTGACGGTTACATGCTCGAACCGCTCCTCAAGCTTGCTGGGTCCGATGTTCGTCTCGACGAGGAATGATTTGAGCATATTCTGTTTATAATTCAGTTTCTGCTTCTCCAGCAGTTGGTCATAGGTACCCTCTATGACGTGCTGGAAGTGCCTGTATAGCTCTCGCCGGTCCGTCGGTTCTAGAGGTGGCATAGCTGATTCAGGAAACCGCTGCTTGTCCATGCCTTGTTATAGAACGCTTGAAAGGATTTGGCATAGACTGTAAGTAATATCGCTCCTCGAGTCGTTGGTGATTCGCCGAAAATTCAAGAGAGTCCCCTCCGACTGGAAGATAATGGCTCCAACTCAAATCACACGCTCCGATGTGTTGGAGTGGAACTCTCTCGACGCAATCGCCGATTCAATAGCCAAGAGAGGTCTCGATATCAATAACTCGAACCAACAGGGTGGCATCCCTCTCCAGTTCGACGACGGAGGTCGAATCCTGGTAGAGACGGTTCACAACCTCACCAAAGATGAGATGATGGATGTGCTGGAACGTATCGATGGAAGGTACTCGAGCATCCTTCTAGCGAGTGATGAATATCGGAGATTCGATATATTTTCGAAAATCGATTCCGCACCTGCCTATGGACAGCTAGATTTCGATCACTTCGGCTTCGATTTTCAGGAGGTGGTTCAGGAGGGAACCGACTCCCGACGGATAATAGAACGCTTGAATAGAATCGAGGGCTACGATAGCGACTCAATCGAGCGACTCTACTCGGACTTGGGGATTATCGAGGAATTTACGAAAGGGTACCAAGCGCTTCTCGAGGATTTCACGGAGAGAATCTCGGTTCAGGGGGGGATCGAAGCTGACTCTCGGCGACAGTACGCACAGCGTTGCCTGAACCGACTCATCTATCTAAATCTCCTTCAGGAGCTTGATATTCTGGAGGATGGGTATCTCGAAGATGAGCATGGACGGATATCGTACTCGGGGAGAGATACCTTCGAGGAACTCTATGAGCCGCTGTTTCATGGCGAGCTTCCTTCGGATACAGCCGAATCAGCAGAACCCTTCATGCAGAATTTCCTCTTCGAACAAAGCCCAATCGAAGAAGAGTATCCGGGGATTCGTCCGGCAGACTCGACTGAAGAAGTGAACGAGCTGTTCGAACGTGTCCTGAAATTCCTCCGTGGCTGGGACTGGCATATCGCCAGAGGATATAATCTCAGACGCACTACGTGGGTAACACCTCGAGTCATCGGCCATGCTCTGGAGCGATACATCAACGACCAAGATGGAGGCACATATCACACTCCTGAACGCCTTGCTCGGTTCATCGTTCGAGAATCATTCCAGAAGAGTCTGATTTCGGAGTTGAATTCGGTCATCGATGAGGAGTACGACACAATCGAGCAGTTGTTCGACGAGGGAACAACCGAGGAAATCGAGCACCTGTACTTCGATGTTCTATCAGACTTCCATGTTGTCGATCCAGCAGTTGGAAGCGGTTCGTTCATCGAACGCGGAGTCGACCTGCTTTCGGACGTATACATAGAGTGTTTCCGAAGGCTCGAGCACGATGGGTCGTCTAGATTATCGGAGCTTCCGAGCTACCAGTCTGATATCGATAGAATCCTGCTAGCTAAGGAGATGGCAACCCGCCGAAATCTATGTGGGGTGGATCTCAATCCGGTAGCTCGGGAATTGACGCAGTTTCGGCTGAACCTTTCCCTCTTGTCCGCCGTCACCAATCGGAACCAAATTCGATTGCGCTCGTTACAGCTGAAATCTGGATTCAATTTCTGGAACGGGAATAGCCTGATTGGGTTCGTGAATCCGGAGGAGGCTGTTGAAGATGGGTTTCAGAATCGGCTTGGTATGTATTCACAGGATTATTCTGACCTTTACCAGGCGTTCAGGCGCTATCGACAAGGGCTGTCCAATAGTTCGAATAATACTGCTCAGATAGAATCAGCACTCTCGGAGTTACAGGAGAAAATCGACCAGAGATTTGTGGAGCAGCTTTCCGAGATAGTATCGCATGCACCAGACGAGGAGATTCTTGATAATCTCCATCCATTCCACTGGTACCTTGCATTCCCGGATATCCTCGAAGAGGGTGGATTCGATGTGGTGGTCAGCAACCCCCCTTGGAGGGATCTGGAAAAGGAGGTTACCGATTACCGCACCGGTACCGACGACGGGGCAGATTACAGATATCAACGAGAATATTTCGAGGAGAGTGATGACTATCGATTTCGAGCAAGTGGAGATGGGACTCTGAGTTCGTTGTTTATCCAAAGAGCACGGTCAATCGCGGCCGATGAAGCAATCATCACGATGCTGATTCCGGAGGAGATATTCTCCGACCCGGGACACAGCGAGCTACGTGATCATCTCCTCAGGAAGACGGATGTTACGTACGCTATCGGTTTCGAGAACCACGGAATCTTCCCCGACTTCCATCGTCAATTCCGATTCGGTCTTCTCCAATTTCAGAACAGTGGCGAAACTCGGACAATCGGAACCAAATTCCGCCAGACGAATCTCGACATCCTGGACTCACCCTCCGATTCCTTCCTGGAGATTCCAGCAGAGCTAATCAGGGAGTATTCTCCAACTCGATTATCATTCCCGGCCGTAGAGGTGGAGGATGATGTCAAGACCTTGCAACAAATCGTTCAGCACGCTTCCCTGGAAAGCGAGCGAGGCTGGAATATCGAGACCTTCAGAGGATTACATCAGGCGCGCGAAGCCGAATATCTATTCGACGAAGAGGAGCACGTATCTTATCCGATTTACGCCGGTAGGAATATCTACCAGTTCGTTCACGATAGCAGATTCTTCGATTTGGACCGAGCTTCGTACTGGGGGATTGCTGAAGATGGTGATGGGCCGAGTGCTAAGACCCGAATCCGGGAGCGCGAGCTCGACGGATTACAGAGGCGTTTCGGTGATATCACTCTCGACTCTGGAGAAGTGACCTTCGGAGATGGAGCGTCTATGGATTCAGGCGACGTTCCGATGCCATTCGATGAATATCGGATAGCATACCGCGATATCGCCAGAGCGAGCGACGAGCGAACGTTCATCGCCTCGGTCATCCCCCCAGGAGTCGTATGCCTGAACACCCTCCATACGATACATCCGTACGATTGGAGTCGCCGAGCCTCACAGGAAGGTGTCACGTCACCGGACGAGCTCTTCAGCTTGACCTATGACTCGGAGGAGTTGTTCTGTCTCCTCGGAATCCTGAACAGCATCCCCTTCGATTATCTCATACGAACCAAGGTCGGTGTTCATCTCTCTGATTATCTGGTGAAGGAGTCTCAGGCTCCACGATTGACAGATGAGAGCCCCTGGTTCGACCACATCTGGAGACCAGCTGCTCAGCTCAATTGCTACGGGGATTCATTCAGTTCTCTGAGATCAGACCTCGATATCACTTCTCTGTCAAATGAGGAGAGACGAAGAGCCGCTCGGGCTGAAATCGACGCTGCTGTGTTCCGCGCTTATGGATTCGAAGATGACGACATCGTCATATCGGTCCTGGATTCGTTTCCAGTCGTGAGGTCTCCTCGGGTAATGGACGATAGATACATCGATATGGTTCTCGAAGAGTTCGGGAATCTAGAAAGGGGGGAGCAATGAGTGAAAACGGACTCACCGTGAACGAGTGTGTCGAGCGTGCAGTCCGATATCTACCTGAAGGTGATGAGCCAGTTGTCAGCGATGGAACAGATGGATACGCGCTTCTCCTTCGTAGACTTTGTTCCGAGGTGCGCAAGTGGGATGAGGCTGATGATCAGCTCGAAGAGGAACATCTGGAACTACTTATTCACCAATCATTGAACGAAGCAAATCAGGATGCCCACGTTATCGACGCATTCCAGAAAGAGCTGAGAACGACGCTCAGTTCCACTCCGACCGAGGAATTCAGAATCATATTTCCACTCAATATTCGAGAGACACGGAATGAGTCCGCTCCACGGGGCATCAGTGCCAGAGCGACCACCATCCGAAAACTCGAAGAATCTGAGTGGAGTGAACTGAGCGAGAAAGCGAGGGACGCCACGGAGACGCGTCATGAAGGCCAATCCTACGATGAGTTCATCGAGACCGCTCCAGAGAAGCTCACCTCCAGTCGCCACAATACCTTCTACGAGTTCAGGACCGAAGCACGGAATAGCAGTATCGCTATTTCGCTGTTGGGCCGGGACCTGGACATCATTCTCGGAAAGCTCAATTTCACCGTAATCGACTCGAGCTTGAATCAGACCGCACTGGAGGAGCTTCGTTCACTGGAACGGTCGTTGCCTGAGTCGATTGTACGCCCCGGGGTGTATCTCGTCACGCAGGAGGGTGAGTATGTGGAGTTCCGTGCAGGTCGAGATTTCGAGTCTTACAGTGGATTCCGCTTGCCTCGAGGATTTCAGGCAGATTTCGAGTCGTTGCGTCAGTTCCCGATGGAGGTAGCTGTTGAAGAGGTAGATCGCGATATCGCCGATGCTTTCAGAGCTCTGCAATCCGGCCTGACTGCGACGACCAATGAGAATGCGTTTCTGTATTACTGGCGGGGAATCGAGGAAATAACCCTCCATGCCAGAGGGGCTGGATCAGAAGAGGCGTTGAAGCGAACCCTTCCACTAGTTCAAGACGAGTTCGACCTCGAAATCCTCGAATCGGTGACCGAGGACTTGGCCGGAAAGCGGAATGAAATCGTGCACTCCGGAATTGAATCACCGGTATATGTCCGTGATGTGAACTTGGTACGGCAGCTGCTGTTCCTATCCATCGAAGAGATGCTCTCACTGCGGAACGACAAGTACACCCGGAGACAGATTCTGGGCATCTTGAAACGCGGACTCAACGACGACGGTCAGCTTGACCAAACGAGACAGCAGGTTGAGAAAGAAAAGTCGGAGAAGGACAAGATTATCAAAGAGATAGAAGGGGTCCGCCGCTGGAAGGAGGAAAGAAAACCAACTGAGCACGTGGAAAGGACCCAACAAGCGGATTAGCTATTATTAGGGCGGTCTGACGATACCGGTAGAGAGGGAGCCCACTACGCCGCCGCGTACGTCCGCCCACGGTTCGCAACATCGATGACGACCAGATTGTAGTGCGCCAGCTTCTGTAGATACCGCCGGAGGGTCTGCCGACTCTTCGGGTGGCTCACCCGACGCCTATACGCATCACTGAGGGTCCCCACCGAGAGAGGCCCGCCGGCCTCTTTAAGAATCTCGTAGAACACTAGCTAATGTCATTTCAGCTTCGAAATCGTCTGCTGTCGCAGCGTCTCCCGGGCGGCATCGTCCGCCTCCCGGACATCCGCAGGCGCGATCTGCGTGTGGCCGGCCGGGCCGTCTGGGCGGCCACTTCCAGCATCTCAATTCCACAGCGGGCGTCCCCGTCGGCCAGAGTCGCGATCTGTTCCAGAATCGGCCTGGGAGCCACATTCAACACGAGCCCGGCAGCGGCCCGCCGCTCCAGGATTGCCCGGACTTCCTGGTCGCTTATCGGTCAAGAGACACACGCCGCCCGGACCGCAGCCGCGAGAAGAGCTAGTCGTCAAGACCAGCGAAGAACTGCGCCACCTAGATCGCTATAAGGATGAGATGGACGTGCGGCATCCAGTTGATATCATACAATAGCTCCGGGGCATCCAGCTGGTCGACCTCATGTCTGACCACCACGAAGAGCTGCCCATCCCGTTCAAGAACCCGGTCCAGGAGTGCATCGTGACTGGTCGACCGCTGGTCGATCTCGTGGGCCGGGCCGACGCCGTCGACGAGCCGGGACAGAAACGCGAAGGGGGGCTGCTGCTGCCAGGCGTTGATGTGCCGGGTGTCCACCTCCTGGCGTTCCGTCTTGAGGTCAGCTAATGAGTACCGGGCGAGACAGGTTTTCCCAGAACCGGAGGGCCCGAAGACGTAGGACCGCTCGCTGATTCCATCGTACACTGCCGGGACAAGGGACTCGCGGAGGGTGTTGAGTTTGTTGTGGCGGTGGAGAAGGTCGCTCGGGACGGACTCGGTATCCAGCACGCGGGGACCTGTAATCATCAACGAGCGGCCCTGAGGCGAGAATCCGAAATAATAGTAGGGAGGTAGGTCTCGGGAGTTCCGGGAGTTCCGTCGCCGGCGGAAGCAACCGGAGTGCCATGGCTGGATGTTCGACTGTAACCCAAGGAAATTGACCAATTCCACCCCATGATATCGGCAGAAAAATCAGTCATCTTCCAATCAGTTCGTGAACCACGCCAGCGTTTGTTGTGACTACATTCCTGAAATACGCCAGCTCAGGACCCGCATCCCCGAATGATATCAGTTCCCCCACTTGCTCGATAATTGTCGGCTGAAGGATATCGCTCTGCGCCTCGAATTGTGGATTGACTCGTGGAGGGCTTTATTGTAAGTCGCTTGAATCATGACAGTATGGGAGACGGATATTGGAACCCGTTCTGGCAGGCTGATGCCACTGATGATGCAACCCAAGCCGAAATCAACACCACAAAAACGCTGTTGACCGTTCTGCGTGATTCGGCCCCAGCTGCTGAAACCACATTCCTTGAGTTGCTCTGGGAAGCGGCTCCAGGGACTCTACCAACTGAACACACAATTGTTGACTATGAGCGAGAAATCGCCAGCAAGACACCCAAGGCCGACGAGTCTTACCTCGTCGGAATAGCTAGGAAGGTAACACCATTCGACGCAGCAACTCTTGACGCAGTCAAAGAAAGTGATGGCCGACCAGACGCAGCCGTAACTGTCGAAACGCCGAGAGGGAGGTTTCGGTTTATACTCGAAGTCAAGACGGGCCGGAGCCGACTCAGCAGTATCCAGCTCGGCAAATATTGCAACAAATTCGGAATCGAGCCGGAAAATGTCGCAACCATACGATGGTACGACATTTACCGCGAGCTACAGGCGGTTTGCGAGACTACCACTGATGAGGTTACCAACTACTTACTCACTCAACTTACAGAATATCTCGCCCTCCAGAATCTCAATCGAGAGGTCGGAGTCATCGATCACTCCGGATATGAGAAGTCCATCTACATTGACCGGACTGAGGAGGATCATGGGGTAGTATTGAAGGCTCGGGAATCAGGCAGTAGCGACATTAAGCGGTTTACGAACACACAGTTTATTGAGCTGTTTGAGGCACTCTTTGACGCCCTTGGTTTAGATGAATCCGCCCGACGGTCGATATTCCTTGAAGCGAACGCCAGTCGGTTAGCAAAAGCAGTCGATAAAACACGGGGACAAGAGGTTGCAGCAACCACGAACGGCTTCCAAGGCGATGCGCGGATTCGTGTGGCCATTGAGGATCATGGCAGTGAAGCAGGGCTACTGAAATTCCAGTATATGCGCAAGGATGGGGGATTCGGCGAGTTCCCGAACAGTTACCACGTCATGATGACCGACTGGGAACTGTTCGAGATGGTCCACCCGGACACCGGACCCGGACTTTCGGAAACCACACGCAAAGCACTATTTGTCGATATCGACCCATCCGTAAGACATCATATCTCGTAGAACGGTCAGAGCCGCATCAAGAGGATTAGGGAGATAACTCGGCTTAACCCAACAAGCAGAGGAGTCAGAGCGTTACTTCGTCGACATACTTGCAGTCCTCTTGGTAGACGGGATTGCCTTCGTGCTCCACCAGTTTGGCTTTCAGTTCCTCAACAGTCTCGGTCATCTCATCCAAGATTGTAGCAGCCTCAACGGCGTATTCGTAGAGTTCACCGTCCCCGATGTCGTCGATTGCCTCCCAGTGGATTTCTATGAGTCGTGTATCGATTTTCTCCTCGTTCTCTTCAATATCGTCGTAGTTGCCTGACACGGCGCTCGCCTCGTACGTTGCCGGACCCCTGTCCTCTATGCCAGAGGCACTGTAGTACTTCTCACCGCTATTGGGGTCAGCAGAGTTCGTCCCTTTGAGGCGCTCCTCAACAATATCCTTCATTTTCTGCTTATCGCGGTCTCGTTGCATCCGATTTAGCAAGACTGCCCGCTCGAACACCCACTCAGTGAATGCCCGTCTCGGTCGTAATGTGCAGTCATCGGCCTTGATGGTCGGGCCATCGGGATACTCCTCGTAGAATGCTTCCCTGGCACTGTCGAATTTCTCATACTGCTGTTCAATCTCCTCCTTCAGTTCACGGAGGTCGTCGGCGTGGTTCTCCAGTAAATCCTGGAGATACCGGTCACCTTCGAGCGCCTCAGGTACGACACGGAATTCTACCTCTTGGCTAACCACTTCGACAAGCGGAGGGGCTGGCTCAATATCCGCTCCAGTCACCTTCGGGAGGTTTGTCTCGTCAGTAAACCAGGCACCACCTTCCTCCACGCCAATCTCGTCCATATCGCCGTGCCAAGCACGTATTCGTTTCCGAAGGGTCTCAGTATGTCCCATTCGGACTTCCCGGTTTAGGTCACGCCGCAGGAGATTCTGTTGTTCCTCTTGGATAGAGGTCTGCCGACTGTAGAGGTAGACAAGGCCAGCAGTTAGCACAATCGAACCGAGACCGGAGACGACGGTCGCCCAATCCTGGAGCCACGATGCAATCGCAGTAACGAGACTCGGCATAGATTAGGACGACAGGCCTGTCAAATGAATTTTTGGAGCGAAAGGTCAGTACCACACGGTCCTGCATCCAACAATTAAGCCCTCACCACCTCATGACGGAGTATCGATGCTCTCCCTGGACCCGCTCGTCGATAATACGGACGCGAAGCTCGAGGATGTCTACAAGAAGATCATCCCCGAGTGCGAAGAGGTCCGAATCGCGACCGGCTACTTCTACCTCTCCGGCTTCAATCTCATCAAGGACGATCTCGATAATCTGATCGACCCGGACGAAATCGACCATGCACCGTTCCGGGTGCTGATGGGCCGGCAGACGAATCGAGCCACAGCCGAGGAAATCGAGGAGGGACAGAGTCTCCGCGAGCAGTTCCGCTCCGAGTTGCAAGCGGACATTCAGGAGCTGAACAACGCACAACTGGAGCGTCTAGAGCGACTCCGTGATTTCATCGCGAACGGACTGGTCGACATCCGCGTTCGCGCTCCCGAGCAGGGCTACTTCCACGCGAAGGGGGCCTCCTTCCGGGCTGTTCCCGACGAGGAGGACACGCGAGACGACGATATCGACCGGCGACCGGTTGCGACGGTGGTCGGGTCGTCGAACTTCTCGTACAGCGGCCAGCGAAACAACATCGAACTCAACCTGACCAGCCAGGACCGCACCCACGCACGCGAGTTCGAGAACTGGTACGACAACCAGTGGGCTAACGCCGAAGAGTTCAGCGAGGAGATCGTCCAGGTCATCGAGAGCAGCGACAAGTACCAGCAGTGGCAGGAACAGCAGGAGGACGAAGACGAGACCGGTGAGGAAGGAATCGACCTCGGTACGTACATCGAGCCGTTCGAGCTGTACAAACTTCTCGCGTACGACGAACTGAGCGGCAACGTCGGGACCCGCGACAGCCCGCTCTACTACTTCCAGACACTCGGCTACGAGAGCGCCAAGGAGAAACTCTCCAGATACGACGGCTGCATCATCTCCGACTCGGTCGGCCTCGGCAAGTCGTTCATCGGGAGCGAGTTGCTCCACGACTATCGCCAGCGGGGCGACCGCTGCCTGCTCATCGTCCCCGCGAACCTGACGAGCCAGTGGCGGGAACTCCTACAGGACGCTACCGACGAGGACGGCAACCCGTACTTCGGCCTCGACGTCGACGGTACCCACCTCGACGTGATGAGCATCAGCAAGTTCCAGAACCTCTCGTACGAGGCGGTGCAGGAACTCGACGACGACTTCGACGTGGTGCTCATCGACGAGGCCCATCGCTTCCGCAACTCCGGCAAGTGGCGGCCGAATCCGGACGACGAGGATGACTACAAGGGGACGCGTCGCCACGCCAACCTTCGGCTCCTCCGCGAGCAGACGATGATCATGCTGACGGCGACGCCGATCAACAACTCCGCGACCGACCTCAAGAACCTCATCGGGCTGTTCACGAGCGCGGAGGAGTTGATGAACAAGGCGTCGCTGGACTTCACCGCCTTCGACAACTACATCGAGAAGTCCGAACAGCGCAAGCGTGTCGCCGCTGGCAAGGAGGAGATCTCCGAGGAGGAAGAGCAGGAACTGACCGAGCAGCTCCAGCAGCACTCACAGGAGATCTCGGAGATCCTGAACGAGGTGATGGTGCTGCGGACACGCAAACACGTCAAGGAGACCATCCGGGATGACGAGGACTTCGAGATGAGCTTCAAGCCGCCGAAGCTCCACAAGGAGGAGTACAGCCTCCCGGCGGCCTACCAGCCCATCTACCGGATGCTCCCCGACGTGATGGACGCCCTCCATCTCCCCCACATCACGGTCAAGAACCCGCAGGCCGGTGGAACACTGAAAGCCCTGTACAAGCTGAATCTCCTGAAGCGGCTGGAGTCGTCCACATACGCATTCGTCCAGTCAATCCAGACGCTCCACGAGAGCGAGCGGGCGCTACTGGGCTTCCTCGACGGGCTCCCGGAAGACGAAGGAATCGACGTGCTCCGGTCCGTCCAGGACGACGGAGCCGCCGCAACGCTGGATGACTTCGTAGAAGGAGAAGACGCGGCCGCGGACCTGGAGGAGACACTCGAGGAGTTCGGCTTCGACACCGAGGCCCTCCGTGCGGATGGCGGCGATGCAGACGAACAACACGAACTCGCCGACGCGACCATCGGCGAGGTGAAGCGATACGTCCGTGAGGACCTCACCCTCATCGGGTACTTCCTCTCACGATTCATCGGCCGGGTTGCCGAGGACGCCGGCGCCGTGGCCGACGCCGAAGTCGAACTGGAGCAGTGGCTCGCCGACAACGGCGCCGCAGTCCTCCCGGACGTGCCCGAGGACGAACCGAATCCGCGGCTCTACCCGGGCTACGAACTGGAGGATGCCGACACGGCCACGCTGGACTTCTACGAGGCCGTGTTCGCCCTCCGGGAGTTCCGCGACCCGAAGATCGACCGGCTGACCGAGGTGCTGAACGGCCACGAGCAGAAGGTGCTCGTCTTCACGCAGTACCGCGCGACCGCCGACTACGTCCACCGGACGCTCATCGACGACCCCGACTCGCCCCTGACCGAGGCCAACAGCGCGGTGGTGAAAGGCGGCGACGAGAACAAGCAGGACATCATCCGGCGGTTTGCACCGGAGGCATCCGGCTACCAGCAGACACTCGCCGAAAGCGGCGAGTCTGAACTCGAGTACGTCGTCGCGACGGACACGCTCAGCGAG
This sequence comes from Haloglomus litoreum, assembly GCF_029338515.1. GTDB lineage: Archaea > Halobacteriota > Halobacteria > Halobacteriales > Haloarculaceae > Haloglomus > Haloglomus litoreum. Next base: position 4,235,760 of record NZ_CP119988.1, read on the forward strand.
GGAGTCAACCTGCAGGACATCGGCGTGGTCGTCAACTACGACCTCCCGTGGAACCCGATGCGCATCGTCCAGCGGGTCGGGCGCATCGACCGCATCGGGTCGACTGCCGACAAGTTCGTCCACAACTTCTACCCCGACGGCGACATCGAGGCCGCAATCAAGCTGCTGGAGCGCCTGCAGGCGAAGATCGACGACATCGCGCTCATCGTCGGCAAGGAGAACAACATCCTCGACCCGAACGAGGACGCCGTGCTGGAGCGGGCCGGCGTCGAGACGCAGAAGACCATCGGCGAGTTGGAGGTCGAAGAGATTGAGCGGTCGCTCCGTGAATCCCGTGAGGTCGACGACTACAACGAACTGGACGATACCTCGAAGAACCCGCTGCTGCGGAACGCCGGCAGCGACGAGAGTGCCGCTTTCGAGCGGTACCTGCTCAAGCAAGAGTTGAACGACGACTACGGGCTCGACGCCGACGACTTCGAGTTCGCCGAGGATTACTTCGGGGACGCTCCAGGCGAGCGCGAGTTCCTGTACACGAACGCCATCGACCACGAAAGTGGACCGCGACCGGGCGTGTTCGGGCTGGCGCATCTCTGGTTCGAGAACGAGGCGAGCGGCGAGCCCGAACCTGCACCACTGGGACGCGTCCGCCGGGCGTTCTACTACAAGCCGTTCGCTGGCGAGGTGAAGGAGCGCCCGGTTCGGCACCTGGGCATCGAAGCGGAGACGGATGGGGAGCCGGTTTCAGGGAATACCGACTCGGTACTATCGAACCGAGAGGCAATCGAGGAGCACCTCAATGCCCGACTGGAGCGTATCCGGGAGGGACAGGTCGGGGCCGCGTTCAAGCAGGGTGAGCAGCTCTCGAAGGAGCAAGAGACGGTTCTGGACTTCATCAGCCACTATCTCGTGCCGAATCACGGCGACGAGACCGCACCTATCGACGACCACGCGACGCTCGAAGAGTGGGCCGACGCACTTCACGAACGGCTGAACGGTGTCAAGCTGGCCAACACGGATGAGGATCGCATCCTCCGGGAAACGTTCCGCCACCATCCGGACTACGAGTCGTTCACGGAGTGGCCGCCCGAGGAGTTCCTCGCCGAGTTGGACGTGTTCCTCGAGGAGAACATCGAGGCATCGCCCGAGTATCAGGACACACTCGTCGGTGAGAGTGCCGTACAGGCGTGCTTGGTGTGTTGGGGAGTCGTGGGGCGATAAACCAGATCGTTCGTTTCTCCGAATCTGGGTCACGTCATCCACTTTCGTTTCAGCGAACACTTCCAAATCGGACATTCGTGTAAACGAAATTACCATTCTAAGTACCCGTAAGTTATACTGCCTCTCGTGATGGACGAAATCCAACACGAGTGCAGCTTGCGAGCGAGTACAGGGGCGATGGGGGTGGCCGACTAATGAGCGACGCCGGCGAGGCAATCAAAGCGGTCGGTGCTCTGGGGTTGGGGGGATTCATTTTCATCGTAATCGGTGGAGCGATTCAGGAGTCAACCACGCTGACAGGCAGCTTTATCGACTTCCAACTATGGGGAGTCGTCTATCTATTGGCAGCAGTGTTGCTGGCAATAGCCGCAGTAGTGGCCGTGATACAGTCCCTCCTTCCATGATGCCCGAAACAGAGCCACGAGATAATCATTCGTCGGTAAACGACGACGAACGACTGCTGAATGTACTTCGGGAATCCAAGGAGGAGACGCTCACAACTCAGGAGATCACAGAAAAGCTCTCTGTGGGGGAGAGAGCAGTACAGAAGCGTCTCAAGCGACTGAAAAATGAAAACCGGGTTGAGATTGATACCGATGGTAAGCCAATCCACTGGCGGCTGGGCGAAGATGAGCCGAGGAAACCGGTCTACCATCCCCGGATCTCCAAGGCGAAACGACGGGCAAACATTGTCGCCAGCATCGGTCAAGCTGCCCTCATCCTCGCCATAGCGATGCTGGGTGCCGCGGGGTTCGTAATTTCGCTGAATATATTCTCACGCGGTAATGATATTCCCCTCCCAGTCTTCCAAGATGTCGGCATCGCCGTCATCGGAACTTACGTTGGCGTCGGTGGTGCGGTATTTTTCGGGTTAGCGGGGCTTGCGATCGCATTCGGGGTCATCTACCCACGCGTGATTGCATGGAATGTGTACCGTACGACAGTGAATCAGGAATAGCAGCTCTGTCACATACGACTTTAGAGGAGGGTCACGACTGCCGTTCAAAATACATCTCCCCGTAGTTCTCTCGTCCGGGGCCGGTATAATAGAAGCCCTCCAGCACGTCCTGTTCGCCGTCACGCTTCAGCGAGAGGTCAGCGGTACCGTCGTGTGCCATCATCGAGTCTTCGGAATCCACGTCCGGTTCGTTCTCGTATTGATACGTCAGGCTTGGCCAACGCCCTTCCTTTGTCAGGACGGTCGCACCGGTGCTGTCCGATTCGGAATCCGCGGTAGACAGGTGAACGCTAATCTTCCGCCACGTCTGGTCGATGTATAGTGAGGCCGCCACACGTTGCATCTCCGCTTCCGGGTCGTTGGACTCGTGGAGGGATTCGTCGTCGATCTGGCCCCCATACGTGGTCTTGATGTATCCTTCCCACTCGCCGCTAAAGTCAGGTACTCTGGACGCACCTGTCCAGCGGGCGATGGGCGTCTTCCATCCGAATCTAATGAAAGCCGCTGAGAGGGCAGCGAAGGCTAAGCCCCACGAGACTGTCCCCCCTGTTATGGCTGGCAATCCGCTGGCGAGTAGGGACGTTGCCCAGCCGATGCCAAGGACGAGAAGGTACGCCACGAGCCCGAGCAAGCCATAGACAGTCGGTCGCTTGTCGTTATCGGTCGAATAGGTGTGCATCGGTACTAGTCCTCGTTGTAGAACGTCTGGCTTGCCTCAACGAACTCCCGAGCCTTCGCCACGTCCCACTGGGTGGTCTCTTCACCGAATAGCGACTGCATCCCGTGCTGTACCGTGTAGCCCGCGAAGTCGTCTTCGGCGTCCGACTCCAGCTCCTGCAGAATTCCCTCAACTCGCTCCCGAATATCGTCCTCAGCGATTGTTGTCACTTCTACGTTCGAGAGCAGGCATTCGATGAAGTATGACGGTGCGACTTCCTTGTCAATTGTACCGCGCTCCACGAGCGCGTTTCTGAAGTTCTTGAAGATCCGGATGGTCGCCTTGTAGTTCCCGTCACACCACTCGTTGTACCGCTCGCCCATAATCCGATGCCTCCGGGGGAAGTTCACTATCTTCGTCCCGTCGTCCGCCCAGAACACGATCCCCTTCATGTGGTTACCGGGCTGCCGTGTCCAGAATCGTCGGTACTGGAGACAGGGAACCACGTCGGCACCGAGAGGGAGGTCGTCGGATTCGACACCAATCGCCTTCTCTCCTCGTTCGATGTTCCGGGCACCGTACTGCGCCTGCAGAGTCCGGTACACCCCTTCGGCGTGTTCGTCGAACATTTGGCGCGGGTTGCGTGCGGGGGCGACCTCGGTCGATGTGGCGGGAGCTTCGGAGAAGTCAGCATGGTAGGTGTCCGTCCGGATCACCAGTATATCGACATCCCCGGAATCGTACACCATCGTCGTGTTTCGGTACGACCCTTGGAGGTAGGTGGTGAACTCCAGCCCGTCACTGACTCCCTGAAGCGAACCTTCGCTCAGCTCGTCTCGTATCTCTCGGTGCGTGTCCCGGGCTTCCTCCTGATCGGCGGTTCCCGAGTTCGTCCATCGTTCGAGTTTTCTGCGCGAGATCATGATTGAGCCAGTCGGAAATCGGCCCCCTGCTTCTGGTCGTACCAGTTGTCCCACATCGACCGGAGTCGCTTGAGCATCGTTTCCGCCTCGCTGATTTCCCACTGCGTGTTGCTGTCGCCGAAGAGCTTCTCCATCTTGGATACCTGATCGAACGTGGTCAGGTCGTTGCAGTCGCTCTGGAGGTGGTCAAGTATCTCCACGAAGCGATTGCTCCGACTCGACCGTCTGAGGATACGTGCGGGCACGTTGCAGATGAGACACTCAATGAAGTACGACGGGGCATCGATGGAGAACACCGACTTCCAGTACTCGTTGTAGTAGTCCCTCGCGTTCTTGAAAATCCGGACTGTCTCCTTGTAATTCGAGTGCTTCTCAGTACCGTTCTGGTAGTGGATCTTGGGGAAGTTGATGACTTGCTCGGTTCCATACCGAGGCCGGAACGCCATCCCGTGATCAATGTCGGGTTCACCGTTCTCCGGGTAGGAGTAATAGACCCGATAGTCGCGACACGGAACCACGTCCACGTCGACCGGAAGCGCCCCGTCAGTAATTTCGATGGCCTTCCCGTCCCATTTTACTGGCTTCGACGAGGGGCTGTTGAAACGAGTCTTCAACGTATTGAAGACATCCTTTCTGAACTCGCTGTACGTATAGCTCGGGTTTGACGTGTTGTTGTCGTAACGCGCCTGATCTTCTGAGTCGAGATTGGAAGTCTCCGGAAGCCACGTCGATTCGAGCTTGACGACGATATCCACGTCACTGGAACCGTACGTGTGGGTATCGTTCTTGTAGGAGCCCTGTAGGAACGTGACCACCTGCGCGTCGTCGTCGATTGGGGAGCGATCCATCTCAAGGGCGTTGACGATCCGCTTCCGGGCTGTCGCCGACCCAGCATCGGCTCCAGTGCCGTGCCAGTTGTCGAACTGAGACTCCGGAATGCTCATAGCTCTCGTCGGGTCGAAGGGAGCGGTGTGGCAACGTTGCCGGCGATCTGCTTTGTGGATGTGTGTTTTTCTCGTGCCATCCAATTGAACATCCATGATGGATCGGTATAAACTGGCGGCCACCACGGTGAAAGTGGAAAATTCCTCCAGATGTCAGTTACGTCGGTCGATCTCCATCCGAATTAATAGGGGGTGGCGGAGGGGTCAAGCCGAAACGACGTACTGCGATGCGAAGCAGGTTACTACTCGAATGGGCCCTCTTCAGCGAGCACGTCGAACTTCTCAAACACCATACCGAAGTACTCCTCCGTCATGAGTCGTGGATTGCTAACTCGATGGAAGTCATCAAGGACGAACTGTACGTCACGGCGTTCCACCCCGTACGCGTGGAACGCAGCAGCGTCAATTTCGGCCTGTAGCTCTCGGCGTTCTTCGTGCTCCGTTGCGGGCTCAATTCCACCGAGCCGTTCCCGCATCTCTGCGAATTCCTCACCGTAGCAGTTCAACCGAGACGCTCGCTCAGAGATGTAGTGGAACCAGTCGTCACCAGAAGTTAGTCGAGGCATCTGAGATTCAAGAAATTCTCGCTTGATAATGTGCGACTCAACCTTGGTTCGCATCAGGAAATCAAAGGGGATGCTATTTAGCAATCCCGTCGCGGTGAACAATTCCTTGTCAGTAAACCGATGTTTATAAATCGATCGTAGAGGCGATTCTGAGAGGTGAGACTCTTCAGGCTCTATTTTGAATGGCTTGAGCGTATTGATAGTGTGGAGACAAACGATCTCCTTCGGGATGACGCAGGCCATTATAGTCCGCTCGTTCCGCGCTCTAGATATATCTCTAATAGCAATCCGATATTCCGAACAATCGAGTAGGACATCCTCTTCTTCAAGTCCATGTCCACGGTATTCTTCCAACAGATTGTCAACGAATTGGACTTGAGATTTGCTAGTGTCCTCTCCACCAAATGCGTCGTAGATTGCCCGCTTTAGGTTTCCTCGATTGAATTTCTTTTCTCGAACCCGGTATTGGGCACTATTAGGGGGGTCGTACATCCCACGACTCCAGTACTTCGGCCCCTTCAGATTCGTGGTATGGGTATTGTCGTACTCAAACTGCTGAATATTCTTGCCGCCGATAACAGGGTAGTCTGCATCATCTGGGGAGGTTAACAGTCGATCCTTATCAGTCGATTCGACGAATTCCTTAGTAAGCATCGCCACAGACCATGCACCCTCAATCTCTCTGTCAAGCGTCGGCTGTTGCACGACCTTCATCATCACGTCCACCTCTCTTTGTGACGTGACAGATGGGAATAGCCTCCCTTCGGGCGAATACCTAACAAGAACATCACGAGGGATATTCGCAGCTACATCGTCAATCCGCTCTAAAACAGTCAGGTCGTTCTGGTTGAATATACCGCGCAATTGCTCTGTCTCCCCACCATACCTGAATGAGAGGATAGCGAAGCGAACCATGCTCCCGATATCCTCGAAAATACCTTGGTTCTCAAATCCAACAATATCTCGTATATCAGCATTGTTCAATAGATACATTCGGAGATCTTTACCCATCACACTACCGAGAATAGACCCCGGAAGAAGCAGACTGACTTCAACCCCGTCTCGGCAAAGAGAGTAGATCCGCTCTAAGAATAGAGCAGACAATTCATTCTTTGTAGGCATCGTTCGGCCACCAACAACAGGTGACTGCAATTCGTACGTCTCACCCTTCGTGAAGTAATCAGCACGGGCGTTTATTTGCTCCTGATACGACTCCCACGCTTGCTCTACCCCCTCATTTGAGAGAAGTCGCTCCATCACCTGATCCTTGGTATTGGATGGGTAGGTACTGAATCGCTCATCATAACGGATGAAGAAATCGTCACGGTTGGCATAGAGCATATCCCACGGGGGATTCCCGATGATGATATTGAATCCACCTTCGCTAAACACATCCGCGAATTCAAGTGGCCAATGGAAAGGAGACCACTCGCGCAGTTCATCTATAGATAACTTCTCAAAGCCGATGTTCTGGAATTCCCTGTGAAGCGTCTGATCAAACTTTTCACGATGTTCTTCGACTCGTTTCTCTGCCTCTCTACGCCATTCCTGTGCCTGTGAACTGGTCGTTGCCTGTTTGTGGTTACGAATAGCTTTCTCTATGTTTTCAAATCGAATTTTTCTCCCCCATGAGCTGAGGTCGGTATTACCCCCTTCATTTTGGACTACACTTGTATCAACATGGCCAATGAGCGAATTCCCCTGTCGGATGTTGAAGTCGATATTGGGTAGAGGTTCCACTTCAGTAGGCTCATCCTCAATATCAGCGACCATCGACAGCCAGAGACGAAGCTTACAGATTTCAACAGCTCCCTCGTCAATATCCACTCCGTAGAGGTTATTCAGAATTATCGACCGCTTTGCGTAGAGAGTCGTCCCTCCTTGACGTTCTCCGATGCTCTCCAACTCTTCACGAGTACGATTCTCCAGTTCCCATCCTCTTCCTTCGGCATCTAGCTGTTGGAAGTATTCGATGCACTGCATATAGATATCCAGTAGTACCTCCTGTGCCGCGAGGAGGAAGGCTCCGCTCCCAACAGCCGGATCGAGAATACGTGCTTCGGTCAGTATGTCGTGATAGAGCGCCTCCACGTGCTTCGTTTCGACATTTTCAATCGGTGCTTGAGCAGTTACTGAACCCCCATCAGCAAGCGCCTCCGCTCCCTCCCGAGACTTAATACTGGAGAATCCAAACACATCGTCAACCCCGTCGTATTCGGCATCAACGGCCTCGTTGAGCTGGTCGAGGAGATACGGATGGATCGTCCGTCGGGCCATGAACCCCGTGATCTCCTCTGGCGTGTAGTACGCCCCCATCTCCTTCTGATTCACCGTCTGCTCGAAGATGTGGCCGAGAATCGCCGGTGAGAGGTTCTTCGGATCGACGATATCCAGCCGCTCGTCGACGTTCCAGTTCCAGTCAGAGAGGAAGTCCAGAATGTCGCCGAACAGCTCGTTGGTCCGCTCAGGTGACCCACCCAGACGCGCGTCCTCGAACTCCTCCTCGACGGGATTCGTCGAGAACAAACCACCGTTCAGGTACGGCAGGCTCCCGAAGTCGGGGTCCTGCTTGCCCTCGGCGAGCATCTCGAAGAACAGCGGGTGGTAGAACTCTGCGTAGACATCGCCCTCATCGTCAACGATGGCCTCGTGCTTCTCGTGGAGGTAGTTCGTGTCCCGATCGAGGAGCCGTTTCTCCTGGATGAAGTAGAGGAAGATCATCCGGTCGAGGATGACCTGGACGTACCGCTGCTTGGCATCGCCGCGGTCGTCTGGAATGCCGGCAACCTCCTGCACGAGGTCGGTCCGAAGGGCTTCGAACTGCTGGTAGAACTCCTTGACCACCTGCTTCGTGTCGTAGAGCGAGTCCTGAATCGCCTCGACAGAGCCGTACTCGATACTGTTGAGTTTCTGGAGGACAGTGTTCTTCTCGCCGCGCTCGCTCGTCATCTGAGCCTTCGTGAACGAGAGCTTCTGGTGCTTGATGCGGCCGTGTTGCTGGCCCTCCCAGCTGCGAATCCGCGTGAGGAAGGTGAACTCCTCGTAGTCGTTGGTCGCGACGAGATTGGTCCGGCGGTTCCGGTTGTCGGGTTTGAAATCCGTCGCCGACTCTCCGGCCCCGGCTTCGACGAGAACGATGAACTCGTCGTCGGTAAGCTGGAGGACGAGTTCGTTCTCGTCCCCGAGTTTCGGCCGCGGCTTCAGGCCCCGCTTCTCGAAGGAGGAGGCGATATCGTCGAGTGAGTCCCACCCCGCGATGTCCTCCGCCGTAATCTGCTGGAGGGTCATAGGCCTACCTCCCGGGTAAACTACAAAAAAGCGCCGCCGACTCTGGGACGGGAAGGCTTAGACGTAGCCAAGCTCTTCGGCTGCAACATGAAGGATGTTCTCGCGGCCGAACATGTCCACCAAGGAGTCGGCGACCTCTCTTCGGGCGTCTGGCATCCAATCTTCTTCTGGGTCGACTGTGGAATGTGCCTTGGTCAGGGCAGTGCCGACCGGCGAGTCGATGAAGGCTGACCCGACTTCAGTTAGAACGTCTTCCTCGGCATCACGGGCGATGAGGCGCCACTCCAGTCCATCGGTGGCGATTCCGATGGAGTAGCGCACTTCTCGATTCCGGAGCGTCTTCAAGAACGTCTGGTCGTTCAGGTACGTCCGCATATCCTCGGTCGCTTTCGAGTGTTGGCGCTCCCGGTTCAGCGCCTTGCTTTCGGCAATTACCAGGCAGTTCTCAACCACCCCATCAATCCGGTAATCCGGGCGATTTCGCTCGTCCTTCACGAGATCGACAGGCCGAGGCCACGGCTCCAGTCCCAATCGTTCGAGTACCGGTTCGATCAGATACTTCTCGGTGAAGTACTCCGGCGCCTGTTCGACATATCCGCCGTTGAAATGCTTCGAGGAATTGTCGACGATCGTCTTGATATCAGAAATCGCTTTACGCCGGCGAACCTCCTGAACGAAGTCTTGGACAGCGACGAGGACGTTGTTCGCTCGATGTAGGTCCACATCGAACTGACTCTGCTGGGAGTCACTCATCAGATATCTAGCTATCACTCTTCAGCGCCATTCATAAATCCACTCACGTGGCGTGTATCAGGACGGTATTCAAGACGGGGGCGACATGAAGAGGTCCGAGAGTCGGGGCAATACCAGCGCCGTGGCCGAATTCCTCTGCTTCCGATACTATTGTCCGAATGACAGCTATTGAGAGTGGGTTCTTCAGTACATAATCACTTGGCAGCTGGTGCGAATGCAAGACGTACCCAACTGCTTTGTTGAGTGACTGTGCCAACTAACGTCATGGAAGCAGAGGAGGTTATTGGGGACATCCGTACGCAGTATATTGATGAGACGCCGCCAGAGGTTCGGGAGAGTTTGAGTGGCCACTCTGATGTTGTTCAGATGAATTTCGCAGCATCGTATTTTCCACTTGAGTTCATCCAGAACGCTGATGACGAGGATGGTTCTTCAATTCGGTTTCAGCTACGTGAGGTCGACGAATCGCCCCGATTAGAAATCCTCAACGATGGTAACCCGTTCACCGACCCATCCGTAACTGGCACTCCTGCAGGTGCCAAATCAGACGTCAGAGGCATCTGTAAGGCAGGTCGCTCGCCGAAACAGCCGCGAAACCACATCGGCTTCATCGGAGTTGGTTTCAAGTCCATTTTCGAAATCAGTGACCGTGTCGAGATTCACTCCGGCGACTTCCACTTCGAATTCAGCCAATCCCGAACAGAGGCGGCGGCAACAGGGGATACCGAGCTCCCATGGCGAGTTATTCCATGGTGGAAGGAGCCCACTGAGGCAGAGCAAACACCAGTCCAACTCGACGAGGTCGAGTACACTACCCGGTTTATTATTCATCTTGACGAAGGCCGGTTCGAAGGGTCGTTGGAAGACAGTAGCGTATTCAACCCCTTGTCAGAGGCGAATCTTGACCGACGTGTCTTTCTCTTTCTCACGTCGCTTCAGCAGATTATCGTCGATGACGAGCTGAGTGGTTCGACACGACACCTTCGGCGACGCACCGGAGACGGAGAGGTCAGCCCTGCTCTACAGCAAAACATCGATGAGGCGAAGGACCTCTATCCCCGAACGAGCGACGAACTGGGTGGGCTTGAGCCAATTAGAACGGTGACCGTCGAGGAGGAGTCCACCGATAGCTACGAACAGGATACGTGGGTACTGTTCAGCGACCGTTGGACCGTGCCCGAAGCTGTCCAAAAGGACCAGACGACAAAGGAGTATTTTCGAGGCGGAATCGAATCCCGGGAGATATTCATCGGCCTGCTTGCGGATGACGATGGGACACTAATCTCCCCCGGCCGATCGGGGACGATTCATAGTGGAGTCTTTAGCTATCTCCCTCTGAAAGAACTCAACACTGATTTCGAGTTCCTCATCCACGCCGACTTTCTCACGCCCGCTGACCGGCAGACAATCAAGCGTGATGTCCGGTGGAACCGCGAGATTGGAGCCGCGGTCGCGGACTGTTTGAAGGCCGTCATCGAAACGGTGGGAGCCCACGACGACTGGTGGCGTCACCTAGACTTACTCATGCCGGGGGCGGAAGGTGACAATTTTATTGAAACAACCATTCAGAATCCCGTTCGGACGTTCTTCAAATCAGAGAGTCTAGTTCGGGATGCGGCAGGGAATCGTATAACCATTGACCGAGTCCTGCGCGCCACTCAGGCGGTAGTTGATATTTTCTCAATCGATGAGTTCCAGAATATCAAGGACAATTTACCGCTCCATCCCGAACACGATTCAATCTACGAGTCAGTCCATCCAACATCCAGTCCGGTGGATATCAGGAGCATTCTTACTGACAATCGAGCTCCCGAGGTCCTACAGCAGATGGGTCAGGACGATGATGCCCCAGCAACCTTCGCGTCCATCTATCGGTCCGCTTGTGATATTCCGAATTACCGGCAGTCATCGACATTCAGACAGACGGGTATCCTACTTGAGGACGGCCGTGTGGTAGGGACGAACAACGCAGAAAACCTGTATCGCCTCGTCGGTGACCGTTCGTTTGAACTCACACAGGATCCTTTGCCCGCTGTTGAAGAGGAACTCAGCGTGGTCAATCGTCGTGTATTAGAGGATGATGAGAACGGCGAGATTACTGAATTGTTCAATGAAATCGGAGTCCCAGAGATAACCAACGCTGAAATCGTCAACATCTGGCTCCAACATACGTCGTGGAGTGATATCCCCACAGCAGATCGAGTCCCAGTAGCTCGTATTTGTAAGCGCGGCATTGCCGACGGGGACCTCGAAGGAGACGAAATTACTGGATTGAAGCTCCGTGCATGTGATACTGAAGAGCCGACATGGCACGATCCTGACGAACTTCTGCTTCCGGAGGCCTACAATCCAGTCGATCCCGGTCACGCGATTGAGGGGATGAGCACTGGATGGCTTTCGACCATTTCGAATGAAAAACGGCAAGCACTGTTTACTGAGGGGGGGCTACCGATTATGGATGGTACATTGCGGTTTGTGGACCCAGTGTATCTCGACGACGAGCAGGATACAGAATCAGCCGACTCTTGGCGACAATTCCTCTACGCAATCGGCGTCGACGCGCTTGTCCGAGACGATGAGTACAAGAAAAAATTCGCGGGGTGTCTTGGGGAGTTGTATGTTGAATCGCAACTATCCGGTGACGGAACAACGGATACAGAGAACGTCAAGGTCGGGCGTGATATTCAAACGACATCTGATATGTTGGGGACCCCTAATCGGATAATAGAGGTTAAATCAACTGCAGCAAGCGAGAATTCGTTCAGTCTCAGCATTGCACAGACAAAGGTATTGGCGAATAATCAGCAGAAATATTGGGTATACAGTGTCACAGACGTGTTCACTAACCCGAAAATAACGCGGGCAAAAGGGTCGGAGATCCTCACGGCGGGTGAGACGAAAATTCAGGTAGGATCAAGCAATTGGGCTAGTATTTCAGAGCCGGTTTACCGGTAGAATTTCGGCGCATCTCTGTTCGCATACACCGGCTCTCGCCTCTCGTCGGTGGGGGATTTCTGCCTACTGTTTTGATAAACCGTATATAAGAATTTGAGATTTCACATCGGTGTTTGATAAGGTATTTCGAGAGGACAGCTGGTTGTATTGGCAGATAACGTAGTCCAAGTCTCGGTTACCCGATAGCAGGAAGCACTCAAGAATCTACTAACGAAAGGCTACGACTCTGCTGAAATCCCCAGAACCTCGCAGGGGTGACCTGAATGCCAGCCGCTCAGACATCATCGAGGAACGCTGTGAGCCGCTGGACGAGATAGTCGGGGCGCTCCTCAGGCATCCAGTGGCCCGCCCGCTCGACCACCTCGCCGTCCACGTCGGTCGCGACGGCCTCCATATCCTGAATCGGAAGCGACCCGAAGGAGGCCGCGCCACCCAGTGCCAGCACGGGCAGCTCCAGCAGGGTCGCGGCGTGTTCTGCGTTGTGTTCGGCGTCAGTCTCGTACGCCCGGTAGTACTCGAATCCCCCACGGAGGCCGCCGGGGGCGGCGTAACAGCGGACGTACTCGTCTCTGGCGTCCGCATCGATCGCCGAGGGGTCGTACGCACCTCGTTGGTAGAACCAGGAAAGGTAGAGTCGTTCCCTGCCGGAGACCAGACGCTCGGGAAGGTCCTGAACGCCGTGGAACCGCGTGTGCCAGAGGTGTTTCTTCTCGTCCTCGCGGATGCCGGGCAATCCGGCCTCCAGAACGGCGAGGGCGTCCACCTCGTCGCGGTAGCGTGCGGCGTAGGCGTACGCGGTCGGCATGCCCCAATCGTGGCCGACGAGCGAAACCCGCTCGTAGCCGAGCTGGTGGACCAGCGCCCGGATGTCGTCCGCAACGGTGCGCTTGTCGTACCCGGTGAGCGGTTTGTCCGAATCGCCCATCCCACGGAGATCCGGAGCGATGACCGTGTACTCCTCTGCGAGCGCCGGGATGACGTGGCGCCATTCGTACCAGGTCTGGGGCCACCCGTGGAGGAGCACCAAGGGCGGCCCGTCACCCGCCGTCACGTAGTGCAACTTGATCTCGTCGAGGATCGCGGTCCGGTGATCGAAATCGGCAGGGTCGACCATACACCCCCGACTCAAGGAACCGGCATCACTCTTGGCGTCAGGCTGGTGCTGACGAGGGGCCGACGCTTCCGACACCCCACGCCATATTTCACACCAACACACAGGCCGTCCGGCAGCGAATCCCCGCCACAGCCCAAGGTTGTGGCTGCGCGCACAGCGAGCGCAGCGAGCGAGCACGGAGCGGAGGGTGGGGCGGTGGCTGACAAGTCGTACTAGACTACGCTACTCCCTCTTCGGATAGAGATTTATCCGCATCCGGTATCGAATACCCCTATGGCAGTTCTCGTAGCCTACGACGGATCCGACCCGGCACAGAAAGCAGTACAGCGGGCGGTCAGCGCCGCGAACGAGATGGGAGAGGAGGAGATCATCCTCCTGCGGGTCGTCGAAGCGGCCGACGGAATGCTCGAGGCGGGATGGGACATTATCCAGGACCGGCTGAAAGAGATTCAGGAACAGCATCCGACCGAGTTGGCGGGGGATATCAAATCAGTTCTGGAAACCGAGGATATCGAATTTCGCGTCGAAACGGTGGCCGGCAAGCCCGCCAGAGAGATCGTCGCGTTCGCCGAGGAGAACGATATCTCGGAGATCGTCATTGGGAGTCACGGCCGAGAAGGTGTCTCCCGGGTGTTGCTGGGGAACGTCGCCGAGAACGTCGTTCGACGGGCTCCGACGACAGTCATCGTCGTTCGCTGACGGGGGGCGACACAACAGGCGGATCGCCGGTGGCGAGATTCCACTCCGGATCGACCCAGGCCGAAACCGCCCAGGTCAGTCAGCGGGGTCCGGACCGCCGATAGCATCGATGATCTCCTCGGCAGTGCTACTGATGCGGGCCAACCGAGCCTGCACCGCATCCAGCTCCTCATCCGCCCACGCAGCCAGGTAGAACGCTGAGCCGCTGGGGTCCAGCCCGTAGTGCCGCCCGACGATGTAGGCCACCGCCTCGGCCTCGAGTTCCCGCTTGGCTCGCTCCGGCTCGTCCTCGACATCGAAGTGGAGGATGGCGTGGGCGTACTCGTGGACCAGCGTCGTCGCCAGATCCGCGTCGTTGTCGCGGTCGACGACCTCGACGAGCGGCTGACTCGTCATCGGATCGGGCTGGCGGCACACGCCGGCTGCCTCCCCGTAGCGCCAAGCCGTCTCCGAGCGGACCCGCACCGAGACACCCAACGAGTCCGCCGCGTCGAGCACCCGGGAGACGAGGTCGCCGGCATCGCCCGTCGTCGCCGTCTCCAGTTCCGGAAGCGGTTCGCCCTCGGTCTGCGAGATGTCGAACACGGGGACCGGTTTGAAGCCAACGAGGCCACGGTCCCACTCCTCCGGCGGCGTCTCGTCGTAGTCACAGTCGCTGCGGTCGTGGTACGACTCGCTGTTCTCACACGCGGGACACCGCTGGGTGATGATCGGCGCCCAGATCCAGATCGCCTGTTCGCCTTCCTGGACCTGCCGGTCGAATTCCTCCTGCCACGTCCCGTATCCGGCGACCCGTGTCGCTCCCGGATACTGGCGCTTGATGAGGAGCGTATTCCGGTAGGAGTAGTCGTGGAAGGCCGCCTGCACGTCGAGCCACGCCTGGAACTGCTCGCTAGCTCTCGCTGACTCGGCCGCGTCGAGCAGGTCGTCGATCCAGGTCTCGACGGCCGCGGTCATCGCATCGTCGCGGTCCTCCCGGTCGTCGAACTGCACCGGCCGCTCCTCAGGATGTTCTATCGAAGACATCAGCACCGCCCCCACTTGGAGTCGGTGACGGCTGGGGGAGCCCGTCGTGTCGTGTTTCGCTGTCGTGCGTGCGATTCGTCGATACCGATGTCGTATAGATCGCCTTGCTCCATTCGGTCTCACGAGGCACGCTTCATAGCGCCCCTCGCCCGTCAGGGGCTCATAAACCAGCGCTGGAACGGTATTGACAGGGGAGAAGATCGAGAGCTGCCGAGAACACCGGCGTTGGGTAGGTACGCACAAATCTGGTGAGACTGACATACAACGCAGTTCTGAATAAGGTCGTGGCTGCGCGCGCAGCGAGCGAGCACGGAGCGGTGGGGGGGCGGTGGCTGGCGGGTGGTGGCCCCACTACGGACCACGCCTTCCACAACGAGTCACCGGAACGACGGGACCGCCCCTACCGCCGGGGGTCCGCGTCGAGCATGTCGTCGTGGAGCGGGAACCACTCCCCTTCGGCGCCCAACTCCTCTCCGGGACGCTCGACTCCGCAGGTCTGGCACTCGTACGCGTCCGACGCGCCGAGGTCAATCGCGCGCATCTCGCCACCGCAGACAGGACAATTTCCGTCCATACGCGGGGCCGAGCGACGGAGCGGGATGATACCGCTCGTGTCCGTCGACGCAACCTGGGCGAGGGCTCGCAGCGCAGGTCCGTCGTCGCAACCGACGTGTTTCATCCCGCTCCGTCGCAACGCGGATGGACGGAAATGGAGCCAGTCGAAGGTGGCGAGGAGCACGATGCCGAGGCGCGGACGACCAAGCGTGCCAGACCGAGGACAGAGCGAGTCCGGACGAGGCCAGAAGAGGGGAGAAGGCCCGCTCCAGACCGGCACGCGGAGCCCGGACCTCCGTGAGACGCGGAACTGACGGAGCAGTCTCTCAGACCGGGAGATAGAGACGTTCTGCTCTAGTAAATCCCCACTCGGTGATAGGTTCCGGCGACCGTGCTGCATAGACAGCGCAAGTCGGCCATGAGCGAGCTGGTCCCAGCGAGCGCTACAGGCATTTCCCCAGCGATTACACGCACGAGGCACTGCATCCCCAGCGGTCCGCCGAAACCGGCTTCTCCAGGCCCGCCGAACGGCAGCCAATGTCAACATCCCAGATCACGGACGGCGTCTACAGGATCGACATCGAGTTGTTCGACTCGGGGTTCAGTTCCGTCTACCTCTTCGACGACGAGGAACCGACACTCATCGACGCCGGCACCGCTACGAGCGCCGACAGTATCAAAAAGGGGCTCACTGACTGCGGCGTCGATCCGAGCGACCTCCAGCATCTCGTCCTCTCGCATATCCATGTCGATCATAGTGGTGCCGCGAGCGCCCTCGTCGACGCGGCGCCGGATCTGAATGTCTACATCCACGAGATGACAGCGTCACACCTGACTGACCCCGACACCCTCATCGAGAGCAGCAAGCGTGCCATGGGCGACTACTTCGATCTGATCGGCGAACAGGACCCCGTCCCCGAAGAGAACGTCATCCCGGTCTCGAACGACGGCACGACGATCGACATCGGGACCAACACCCTCGAGATGCTGTACGCGCCGGGCCACTCTCCCGACCATTTCGCGGTCTGGGATCCAGAGCGCGAGTTCCTGTTCGCCGCCGAGTGCCTCGGCCTCTATCTCCCACGAGCCGACCGGTGGCTCCCGCCGGCGACACTCCCGAACTTCGACGTTGACCAGATCGCCGACACCATCGACCACCTTCGGACGCTCGACCCCGAACACATCGCGTTCCTGCACTCCGGTACATGGCCCCGCGAGCCGGCAGCGGCGTTCGACCTCGCCGAGCGCGAACTCCATCGATTCGACGAGCGCATCCTCGACCTACACGAGGCGACCAACTCACGCGAGGCGACGAAACAGGCCGTCGCCACGGAGCTCGTTGATGTCTCACCGCCGTACGACGACCGCGTCGAATCGTTCATCGCGAGTCTCATCACCGACGGATACCTCAAACACCACGGCATCGAGTGATTATGGAACGACGAAGACGGACTCAAACCGCTAGCGGCCACAATATACTGCCCACAAGATTACTCCGGAGTCGAACCGGAGCTGCTAGGTGTCGTGGATGCGAACCGCAGACGGGTCCATAGGCCAATCTGACTAGAAAGTTGGGGCCTTGTTTAGACGCGGTGGGGATCGCTGTCTTCGGTCGTTGTCCGCAGACCGAAATCAGACCGAGAGGTGCTCATAGACTGATTGTGCTCGCCCACCAGAGTCGCTGACCTACCTATTCAAGACCGTCTACGCAAGGCCCAACCTCTCGATTCAGCAAGTCACATCTATCAGCATACAGCGGTTTCAACAGAGCCGGAAATTCAGACCAAGGTCGTGGCTGCGCGCACAGCGAGCGCAGCGAGCGAGCACGGAGCGGTGGGTGGGGAGGCGGCTGGCGGGTGGTGGCCCCACGAAGAAAGAGCGGGGCGACCCCGCTACACCCGGTCAGGGAAGACGACCTGACTGTCGGCCGTCAACGCGAGCGACACCCGTCCCTGGTACCAGCTCGTCGCGGCCGCCCGAATCCGAACGCGTTCGCCCTCATCAATCAGCGGCTGCCGACTCTTGGCCCAGATGGTCAACTTGACGCGACCCGTCTCATCCTCCAGCAACCCGACTTGCTGGATTGCGCTGTTCGAGGGCGTCCAATCCTCGATCCACTCACCCTCCACTGAGACCTCCTTCCGGGGCACGTCTTCCAGCTCCCCGATCGGCACGACCGTCCCTGCACGTCGGCGCTCCGCGTCCAGCACGTCCAGCGTCGCTTCGGTGATATCCTGCCCCCGAGCGACCCGTTCGGCCAACTGTCGGCTGATGGCCGCCCGACTGCCGCATTCGCGCACCGTCTCCTGAATCCGCTGCGCTTGCTGGTTGACCTCCGCCAGGGTCGCCCCATCCAATTTCTCACGCGGGTCCGCGCTCTCGGGGCCGGCCAGCGAGTCCACGCTCGCCCGTCGCCGGGCGAACTGCTCGCGCTCGCGCCGACTGCCACGTGCCGCTGCCACTCTGGCGGCCGCCTCGCGCCGCTCGGTGACGGGACCATCCGTTCGCGCCCGCGTCCGGGCCTTCTCCTGCTCACGCGCCTCCCACTTTTCCTCCGCGACGAGCGTCATCCCGTACGGGTGCTCACGCTCGGCCGTCCCGTCGACCTTCGCGATCGCCTCCGAATCGATCTTCGCCTGCGACCGCAGCTCCACCGTCGGGCGCAGCTCCGGTTCCTCCTCAACCGTCTGCTGTTCGTCCTCCGATTCGACTGAAACCTTTTCCGCGATTACGTTGTAACTCGACATGCTTCTCACCAGGAAGCTGGAGGCGTCCTCCCGACGCCTTCGACACAATCCGACCAGCAACAGCGCTCTCGCTCGCGCCTCCGAGCGCCCCGCAGGGGCGCGAGCGAGAGCGCGGTCTGCTCGGGCACAGAACCAGTCACGCGCGCCAACCGGGCGGGCGGAAACGTCCAGCGGAGTAAGCGTGCCGCCGAGCGAGCGCAGCGAGCGAGGGCAGTCCGAGCAGCTACTGCAGCGCAGGACCGGCTCGCTTACCCGCTGGCGTCAAACCGGATGCCCGGAACGGCGCCGCAGGCGCCGCACGCCCGGAACGGTCGGTGACGAGTGCCGCGCCCGCCCGCACGTGGCGAGCGTGACGGGCCGTCGACGACCCACCCAGCCACCCAGCAGCCGCTCGGTTCGGAGGACCAGCCCAGCACCACCGACGGAGCCACGGTGACCCCGACAGTCCGAGCTGCGAACCGGCTGCACGTCGGCCGGCAGTCAGTCGTCGCGCAACGCCTCGACCGGCCGCACCACGAACGCGTCGTCCCGATCCACGTACTGGCCGATGTCCCGGTCTCGAGCCCGCGAGGTCTCCCGCGAGAGCCACCGGGTCAATTCTCCCCGAACCTCGGCTCGAGACTTCGAGACCGACTGCCACCCGATACGAGCATCGTAGAGGCGCTTCTCGAACCACCAGCCATCCTCCTCAGGCAGATACCGGATCAGCTTCGCCCCCCAGAGGTTGGTCGATCGGTACTCGGCAGCGATTTCACCTTCGGCAACCGCCGCGAGCACGCGGTCGACGAGCGCCTCGATCTCGGCGTCGTCCCAGTCGTTGGGGACCGCGAGGTCGATCTCGTCGAGCGGCTCGAAGCCGATCGGAGCGTCAGTACCGCTGTCCGTACCGCGAGTTGTCGAATCCATGTTTGCTCGACGGAGCCGGTGCCCCGCCACCCGTCCCGCGAGGGGCACAAACCGCCGGGAGCACACACCGAAGAACACACGGCTCGCGCTCGGCCCAGCACGGGACCGGGTGGGACTGAAAGGGGCCAGTCGCTCGCCCCGGTGCGACGACGCAAGCACCGCAGCCTGCGAGGCGCGCAGCGAGTCACACCGGGCGAGCGACTGGGGGCTTTCCCCGACAGAGATCCTACCAGACCCGATTGAACTGTCTCCGGGCGGTTAGATATCGGGCCTCCCGTCCTCACCCCTCCTCGACATCCACCTCGAGAAACTCCCCATCGCCGACAGCCAACGCCTCCCGCAACAGTACGAGATGCTCGGCGGCCTCCTCCCGGAGGTCCTTCGCTCGCTCCAGCCCGACCTCTCCGTCCTCGAGTGTCTCTGCGATCGTCTCCAGCCGGTCGATGCGCTCGCTGATACCCCACCCGACGGCATCCGCTGCGGCACGCATCGCCCCCGACGACACTGCCGAATCGGCGTCACCCTCGCACGGACAGAGAGTCAGCACCACCGAGCCACGAATCGGAGACAGTCGGCACCGGAAGCTGACGGGAGTAGAACCCATCAGAAGCCTGTAAGCGGCAGAATCAAATGGGCTGGACGGGATCGGTTAGAGAGATATCTGATGGAGATTCCGGAGCAACTCCGATGTTTGTTTTCCGCAGAGATAACCGAACAGCGCGGGAGCTACCACGTTGAGATTCCCGAGCAGGAGCTGCAGCTCGGCACGCTCTCGGCGAACGAAACGTATCGCGTGGCCGTGCTCAAGACGGCAGCCGAGATGGAGAGCGAGACGGCAGCCGACACCGAAACCGACCCGACGCCAACCCAAACCACCGCCCGCGACCACCACGAGCCCCCAGTAAAGGAGGGTGAGACACGCACGGTCGAGATCGAGAGCCTCGGCGACCAGGGCGACGGCATCACCCGCGTCGAGCGCGGGTTCGTCGTCATCGTCCCAGATACCGAGCAGGGCGAACGCGTCCGCATCGAGATCGCGGACGTCCAGCAGACCGTCGCGTTCGCCGACGTCGTCGAACGCCTGAGCTACTACGACTGAGACGACCAGCGCCCGGTGTAATTCTGGCGGCGAATCGACCCCGCTGTCTTCGACGCGAGACTCGGCTCGCCACACAAATAATTACTTCCAAGCATAGAAAGAGACTACTATATACTCAACAATCATTAGACAATGCGCTCACCTACAGACAGTCCTCCGGAGACCGACCTGGTGCTGGTAGGCGGCGACCGCCGGATGAAATCCTACGCGATGTTCAAGACCGTGAATCTGGACTGCATCGAGGTCACCAACTGTGTCTCCGATAGCGAGAACTACGCAATCCGGTGGGTGTTCATCAGAGACGGCGAGTACGAGGCCTGGGTCAAGGTGCCCCACGTGGAGGAGTACGGCTACGAGATCCAACCCGACGAGCGCGTTTCGGAGGCCGAACTGGAGGCCATCATCCTCAAACAGCGGGCGATTCAGGACGGGCCGTCCGTATCGATGGCGACCGTGAGGGACCTCCTCGAGCAGAAGCACGAGGACCAGCTCCCACACGCGCTGGTGGCGCTGTACTACGCAGCCAAGGCGGACCCGACGGTTCCGGAAGCTGAGGTGGATTCGATCCGTGAACTCGTCCACGAACACACGGGCTACGTCGACACCAGCCACCAACCGACGGTCAGGCGTATCCTCGAAGAGGTACTTGGGGAAGCCGAAGACGCAGACGTGCCCGAACAGCCGTGAAGCGGCGCTGCGCTCGTCGGTCCTTCCAGCTCTGTTGAAACCCTCAATCGGTGATAGGTTCTGACTGCTGTGCTGCATACAGAGCGCGAGTCGGTCACGAGATGAGCTAGCCTTCACGAAACGTTTTGCGTGGCACTCTCCACAGTACTGGTTATGTCCACGACTGTCGCAACCCCTGCTCCGGACGAACTGTGTGCGTACTGTAGGTCGCGTATCTTCGACCACGACCCGAATTGTGTCCGTGACTGTGACGACGACTGCGACTCCCCAGAGTACTTCTGTAACTATGCATGTCTCTCCGCACATATCGAGGAAAACAGCCTGACGACGGGGAATGCGTGTGTGTGTGGAACCCTGACGAAAGCGACTGCTGCTGAGCGACTGTATCGGTGACGAAGGCTGGTACCTACGAGCAACGAATCCAACATCGCCCCAATCGGGCCTGCTCCAGACACCCACTGTGCTCACCACGCTCCTCCTATCAGCCACAGAACGTTCCAACAGGGGCCTGTCGGATGATTATCAGGGCCTAAGTGAGAGATGTAACACGAGCAGTCCGATGCCAATTGCTAGCGATTCGATGATGTGCACCGTCGTCAGGTCTAACGAGAAGAAGTTGAACAGCACGCCCTCGATGAAGACACCGACGGTGATAATGGCAAATCCCACTGTGGCATTCCGCAGGAACCGCTCCCCAGTACGACGGTATGCTTTGTAACTCACCCAAGAGACGCCGGCACCGAGCAGGAACACCGCGAATCGGATGGCTGAGAGCACAAGCGTTGGGACGTCGACCATCTCACTTACCCCGCTCCCGATCGTTTCTGCGCTGGAGTTCTTCTGGTGAATACCTCTCGGAACGTCCGTAGAGCGAATACAGGATGATCAGCATCCCGACAGCAACGATGCTGGTCTGGACGGTGCCAGCCCAGAAGATGGAGAACTGTATCACGTCGAACAAGATTCCTTCGACGACCGCTCCGACGCTGATGATGGTGAAGCCAACAGCAAGGTAAAACATCGACCCGTTACCAGAGCGCCGGTAGCTACGGTAGGCGGTGCCTGCGATAAGTAACCCGAGTACCATCGTAATCGCCTTGGCGATGATAAGTCCCTCGTGCATCATCCACCTCGCATCTCTTGCCACAAGCGGCTGAACCTATCGGCGGCATCCTCACGGAGCCGTATCTCGATGTCGAAGTCCCCATCCATCAGATCGATTCCGATGTGGTCGAGGTTGGCCTCGTAGACGCTGTGGTGGTGCCCGCCAGTGGTGTCGATCTCGGTCTGCTCGACGAGTAGATCGAACGCTTCGAGCTGTTCGATGCGTCGGTACACCGTTGGGAGCGACATCTCGTATCGTTCACTCAGTGTTTTTGCTGACATGGCTTCACGGCTGGTTGCAGCGAGTATTGTTCGGGCGTACTCGTCCGCCAACAGGTCGAAGAGGGCCTCTACGCCACTGTCGGCTTCTCGTGCGGACGAGGCCCCGGTCACGGGCGGTGGTTAACTCCCCGCATATATATGTTGTGGGCAGATGTTCCGACTCGGAAAGTCTGCTCGTGGGGCTTCCTCCCCTGCCATCCAACTCGCAGGTGTAAGGTGACCAATGATGTCAGACGATGAACTCGGCCGCCGGACGTTCCTGGGTATCGCAGGTACAGCGACTGCTATCGGCCTCGCCGGCTGTGTCGGGTCGGGGCCGGGTAGCGGAGGCGGTGAAGCGGATACGACCCCCACGTCGACGCCGACGGCCACCCCGACGGACAGCCCGACCGCCACCGCGACTGAACACGGCGAGGAGGGCCATCACGGGGAGGAACAGCACCACGAAGAAGAGGAACAGCACCACGAAGAAGAGGAACAGCACCACGAAGAAGAGGAACACCACGAGGGCGAAGAGACCCACACCGAAGGCGGTCACAGCGGCAGCGGGCCAGCTGAACACGCCACGGTGAACATGCAGACGACGTCCGACGGACAGCACTTCCACCCGCACGTCGCGTGGGTCGAACCCGGAGCTACCGTCACCTTCGTCAACGAGAGTGGCACCCACTCCGCCGCCGCCTACCACCCGGACAACGGCAAGCCCCAGCGCATCCCCGACGGGGCCGCATCGTTCGACAGCGGCCTCCTGACCGAGGAGGGGGCGACGTGGGAACACACCTTCGAGACGGAGGGGGTCTACGACATCTACTGCGAACCCCACGAACAACTGGGGATGATCGGAACCGTCCTCGTCGGCAAGCCGGACGCTCACGGCCAGCCCGGGCTCGCCGAGCCACAGGGCGAGATGTCCGAGGCGGTCGCCTCGAAAATCTCATCGCTCAACGGGCAGGTCAACACGATGCTGGGCCACGAGCACTAGACAACGGGTGAGTCGGGGTTCACTGGCTGGGCTCGAGCACGAACTCCAGTCTTCCCGGCTGTGCGTCCGTTTCTGGGGATTGTGAATCGACCTGACTTCCGGCGTAGTCACGATTCGTTTTCCCCCTCTGAAGAATGACGGGCCGAATCTCTCGCGTAGCGGCGTTTCAGGCTCTCGCCGAGAAGTGACCACCAGAGGTAGCCACGAACACGGCACGGTTCTCACCAAGCGCTACTGATGACGACACGACTGGCTTCCCGGTCGCAACCGGTTATGACCGGCGGGAGAGCACGGACTCGTCTTGTGGCTGGAGGTCGGCCCGTCGCAGGAGCTGTGCGTTCACCGCCACGATGACCGTACTCGCGGACATCAGCACGGCGCCGAGTGCCGGCGTTCTCGACGGCGGCGACGAGCGTGTACACCCTCTATAGTCAGCACCACTCTTCTGACAGGCCGCCAGTAGTTCCCGGCTGCCTTGCTGCATACAGAGCGCATATCTTGCACGGCACGAACTCAGACCGTCCAACTATTCGCCGGTACCCTCGATCTGGGTAGTTGAGAGCGAACAGTACCGAAAGCACGCTCTTCTCTATTTTCTCCGGCAGAAAATCGCTCTCGACTGGCCGAATTGACGGGCCAGACAGTGGGAAATCCCATAACGGGGAAGGCTGTACTACGGATGTGAGCGTTTACCTCGAATTTACTATCGAAGCTGACGCCTTCCACCTCGGCCGAGTGCTGGATCCACCCCCCGGCATCTCCCTCGAACTGGAACGCGTCGTCCCGACCGGCTCAATGGTCGTGCCGTTCGTGTGGGTCACTGGGGAAGACTACTCCGCCTTCGAACGAGGCGTCCGTTCACACTCCGCTGTCGAGAGCCTGACAGCCCTCGATCGGAACGGCGAGCAGGGATTGTACCGACTCGAGTGGAAACACTCGCCGACGGACCTGATAGACGCGATGGCACGATCTGACGCCGTGATCCTCGAAGCGACAGGTGACACGTCCTGGACGTTCAGACTCCGGTTTACCAATCATGACAACCTCACCGCGTTTCACAACGCCATCGACGACCAGCACATCTCCATCCAGGTCAAGCGGACCTACACACTGACCAAGGAGTCCAGCCGGGGCCAACGACTCGACCTCACACCGGAGCAACGGGAAGCGCTCGTGCTGGCAGTCAAGTGGGGATATTTTGCGTCCCCGCGTGAGGTCAGTCTCGGCGAACTCGCCGAGGAGTTCGGAATCAGCCAGCAAGCGACCTCCAAGCGCATCCGACAGGCCAACGAGAAGATACTTCAGGAGGTCTTGCTACCCGTCGGAGAAGACAGGGATCACTAACTGAAATTTCTCGTACCACTGATGAGTATGGTGTGGCTGCTTCGGGCACGTTGCGGTGTACTGATTCGCCACGGGACTGGAGGTGAACTTATAAACGGGTTGTTCGAACAACCCTGATAATTAGTAATGGGTGCTGGGGTACTGTACTAAAGAATGGTAGCTGACAGTAACACTGTACCTAATTCTCGGGCAGCGGAAATTTACTGCGGAGGTATGACGCGCGGGGTAGTAGGAACGTCCTACGGGGACTCCGCCGGCGCTGGGGGCCAGAAGAGATGACTGATGACGACGTGGAACCGGTAGATACGGGCGGGTCGCTCACTCGCAGGCGGGCGCTCCAGTTCGTCGGCGCAGGGGGTATGGCGGCGCTAGCTGGGTGTTCGGGCGGTGGCGACGACCCCTGCGACCTGACTCTCACCAAAGAGCACTCGGGTGGGACGGTCACGTACGGGAGCACGACCGAGTTCGAGCTCACCGTCTGTAACGAGGGCGACGAGGAGTGTACCGACACCGTCACTGTCACCGACAACTTGCCGGCCGGAACGACGTTCGACTCGATCAGTGGGAGCGGGTGGACCGCCAGTGCGAGCGGCGGGACCGTCACGTTCGAGCATCCCAACAACGGCGGACTCGCTGGCGGGGACTGCCTGCCGACGCTGACACTCACTATAGCGGTCGGCCAGCCACAGGATGTGGGCCCCGAGATCACCAACTGCGCCGCGATCGAACAGGGCAGCGTCAGTTCGGACCCGGCCGAGCGATCCGGGAAGAAAAAAGACTGCGCCAAGGCCCCGGTCGAACTCGACGGCGAGTGTGACCTGACGATCTCCAAGACGTTCGAGGGTGACGTCATCAACGCGGGGACTGCAGCCACCTTCCAGATAGAGGTCTGTAACGAAGGCGACGGCGTCTGTACAGAGGAAGTGACAGTCGTCGACGGCCTTCCGAGCGGCGTCACCTTCGGTTCGGGGAGTGGTACTGGCTGGTCTGTCAGCCAGAGCGGTGGCTCGGTCGTCGCGACCCACGACAACAGCGCTGGGCTCGGCCCCGGCGAGTGTCTCCCGGTACTCGAACTGACGCTCAATATCGGCTCGATGGACGAAGTCGGGGACGCGATTCGAAACTGTGCGGCCCTCAAGGTCGAAGACGCGAACGACGCGAACGACGTCGACTGTGTGAACGTACCCGTCGACCCCGGCGAACCAACCGGCGAGTGCGACCTGTCGATTTCCAAGACCTACGATGGCGAGTTCGTCACCGAGGGAACTGCTGCGACCTTCCAGATAGAGGTCTGTAACGAGGGCGACGGCGTCTGTGAGGAGGAAGTGACGGTCTTCGACGGCCTCCCGAGCGGCGTGACCTTCGGTTCGAGTGCTGGCTCCGGATGGTCGGTCAGCCAGAGCGGCGGGGCAGTCGTCGCGACCCACGACAACAGTGCTGGACTGAATCCTGGCGAGTGTCTCCCGGTACTCGAGTTGACCTTCAATATCGGCTCGATGTCTGTCACTGGCGATCAGATCCGCAACTGTGCGAGACTCGGCGGATCGGATGCCAACGCCGACAATAACTGGGACTGCGTGAGCGTACCCGTCGAGCCCGGTGACCTCGACGGCGAGTGCGACCTGGGCATTTCCAAGAGCATCGGCGCTGACGCCGTGGTCGAGGGGACGACCGCGACCTTCGAGGTCACGGTTTGCAACGAGGGCGACGGGATCTGCGACGGGCCGGTGACGGTCGTCGACGGGCTTCCGAGCGGTGTGGCGTTCGACGTGGGCGCTGGCGCCGGCTGGAGCTTCAGCGAGTCCGGCGGGGTCGTGACGGCGACCCACGCCAACGGCGGCGGCCTCCAGCCCGGCGAGTGCCTGCCCACGATGGAAATGAACGTCCAGATCGGCGCTATCGAGGAGACAGGCGATCAGATCCGCAACTGCGTCAGTCTCGAAGGCGAGGACCCCAACAACGACAACAACAGCGACTGTGTGAGCGTTCCCGTCCAGCCCGCGCCGGGCGAGTGTGACCTCGCGGTCACCAAGACCCACGCAGGCGGCGACGTGGTTACCGCCGAGTCGACGACGACGTTCGACATCGTGGTCTGCAACCAGGGCGACGGCAACTGCGACCAGCAGGTGACCGTCACCGACGACCTGCCCGCCGGTGTGACCTTCGATTCAGCGACCGGGACCGGCTGGTCGGTCAGCCAGAGCGGGGGTGTCGTCACCGCGACCCACGCCAACAGCAACGGGCTCGCACCCGGAGACTGCCTCCCCGCGTTGAGCCTGGACGTCACCGTCGGGTCGATCGACGAGACCGGCGACCAGATCACCAACTGCGCCAGTATCGACGGGAACGACGGCAACGCTCGAAACGACCGCTCCTGTGTGACCATGACCGTCACCGAGCCGGTCGATAGCTGTAACGCCCTCGAGATCGAGAAGGTGGCCGCGACCCAGTTCACCTATGGCCAACAGGAGGAATACGAGATCAGGGTACACAACCCGACGAACGGACCGTGTGACGCTCAGATCACCGTCACGGACGATCTTCCAGACGGGATCTCGTACGTCTCTCACTCCGGCAGTGGCTGGAACGTCACGGTCAGTGGTGGCGTCGTCACCGCGACTCATCCCAACACCGGCGGTCTCGCGGCCGGCGACTGGCTCCCGACGCTGACGCTGACCGTGGACGTCCTCCCGGCCAATCAGTTCCCCGGTGGCTCGGACGCTATCCAGAACTGCGCGCAGTTGATCGTCAACAACGCCGTGGTCCACGAGAGCTGTATCACGCACGTGATTACGAACGTGTGACGCCCCTATTACCGTCGTCTGGGGCATCGCGCTGGCGTTGGCCTACCCGAAACCAGCCGGTTTTTGACCCGAATAGCGGTATGATTGGGTATTAGCCACGACGAGCTTTCGACCGGCGAGCCCGCCGTGGTGACCTGCGGGTTGCCCTATGCCAACGGCGACCTGCACATCGGCCACCTGCGGATCTACGTCGGTAGCGACGTGTTCAGCTGCGCCCTGGAGAAACTGGGCCAACAGACCGTCCCTCAAACAATTGGGTCTCCGATACGGTATCTCAGGTCGTTACCAGTTCCCGCTGTACGTACACCGAAGGCCGAGAAGGTCGAATGACCGATACAAGCTCTATATTCAGCATTGAGACTCTGTCAGCTGTAGAGAGTGTGGGCAGTGGCAGGACTGATGCCATCACGAGAGGCTCAGGAAGGGTACGACCCCGGCATACCAATCACTCATCTACCTCTCGCAGCAACTCGTCGGCGACATCGGTCGCGACGTAGTAGGTGTGTTTGCGGTGGGTCTCGTCTTTGGGCTTCAGCTTCCGCTCGCTTGCCTTGATCGTCCCACCCTCGTATTCGGTGACGAGACCAACGCGTCGAAGCGCCCGATAGCAATGCCGGACGTACTCGAACTCCATCCCGAGTTCGTTGGCCGTCATCCGAGCATAGTCGGGCCCGCCACGAGCCAGCCGCCGGACGATGGTCTGGCCGTCGGGCAGGTGCCGCAACACGTTCAGCTTCCCCTCGCGCTCCTCAAGGAAGCGTAACAGGTGGTCACCCTCGCGGGAGAGCCGATAGTACGTGTGGTGCTGGCGGACCTCGTCGCTCTGCTTGGCCTTGGCTCGCCGTTGCTTGACCGTCCCGGACTCGAGGCGCTCTAGGAACCCCACCTGCTCCAGCTCCTTGCACAGGTCCTCGACCTGTCCACGCTCGGCGTCGAGATGCCCGGCCATCGAGCGCGGGTAGTTCCCCTCGACAGTATCGAGATGGTAGAGCAAGAGGTAGGCCACCGGGTCCGCAGGCATCGGCGCCAACTGACCTACGACGGCCTGTTTGCGCTCCAGTTCGGCTTCCAAGTCCGACGCCCGTTCGTATCGCTCCTGGGCGTTGGTCGACGGGTCGGCGTCGAGATCCAGCGTGATCTCGATTGGCTCGCCCTGCGGCGTCCGGAGCGTTACCTCCAACTCCCCAGTCTCCCAGTGGTCGCCCGACTCGTTGCGAGCGGTCTCCAGCGCCCGCTGGACCTGCTCATACCGAGTCATGATGGTGTCGGCTTCACGCCGAAGCCG
This sequence comes from Haloglomus litoreum, assembly GCF_029338515.1. Classification (GTDB taxonomy): domain Archaea; phylum Halobacteriota; class Halobacteria; order Halobacteriales; family Haloarculaceae; genus Haloglomus; species Haloglomus litoreum. The sequence goes on from NZ_CP119988.1 coordinate 4,264,660, forward strand.
ATCGATCTCGGCCTGGGAGACCATTGGAGTCGCGTATTGAACGGCGTGAGGTTTGAACGTGCTGCGCTTGAGTTCATCACAGCTGGAGCCAAGCACTCTCGCGAATCGAAGTCGTTACAGAAACGACTCCCTGGGACCGATTCAGCCCGTCACCACTGAATTCGCTCTTCCAGCCAATTCTGCTCAAGATAGTCGGTCGCAACGCCGACTGCGATGAGGAATCCCAAGACCAAACCCCCAGCATGTGCGACAATCGATCCCCCCGCCGGAAGCTGAGATATCTGATATATGAATACGAGCGCAACGACCAGTGTCTCCACGGGAGAAGTCCCAATTGCACCACTCAGGTCACCAAGTCTGGCACCCGCTTCTCGTCCCGTTAATGCGTGCGTCACACCGCTGATGCCAACGGTTGCCATACCGAGCAGATACGCAAGCACCGTCAATGCGTATCCTGCGAGAGCGATAAACAGCAGATATTGGCGCCATCCGACCCGTGATTCGACGAAGGGACCTATAGCGAGAAGGAACAGCAGGTTCCCCAGTAGTAAATCGACCCCCTGGTGAATTAGCGGCCCAAACAGGAAGATCAGAATCCGGCCAGCAGCACCCTGGGATTCGAGATAGGTCGGAACGCTCTTTCCGGCACCACTAGCGAGGACAGAAACGACGAGCCAGACGAGCAGTAGGACCAGGGCGAGCCCTGTCGTAACGGAGTACGACTCGAAGGGACGGGCTCGTGCCATCGCAGAGGAGGTTCGAGAGGCTCAGAGATAATCACTGGGGCTTCTGAACCCATCATCTACTTATCCCATCACGTAACCACCCGAAAACAAACGGATGGCGAAGACAGGTACCACCCACGAGTCACATCAGTACCTCCGCATCCGACCCGCAAACGAACCACTAGCCGCCGACCGACTCACCGCCCAGTTCACGCAACTTCACGAAGCCATCGACACGCCGATCGAGTTCTGCCTGACAGTCGACCCCAACGCCGACGAGATCGCCTACTACGTCGGCGCCCCACCGGACTCGCTCCCGACCGTCCGCCGACTCGTACAGCGACTCACGCCGGATGACTATGCCATCACCGACCCGGACACTAACCCACTCCCCGACCCTGACGACCACGACTGCACCGTCGCCGAACTCCAGGGCATCGGCGAACGGCGACAGGACTGGCAGACCCGCCTCCGCCCACCGCAACTCTCGGACGCCCCGGAACAGCACGACACCGCCCGGGTCGAGGACGCACCGGACCTCGCACTGGGCTCCGTCGCCGAGGGGATGCTCGATGCCGACGGCCGCGTCGTCTACCAGGTCCTCCTCCGACCCAAGCCGGACTGGAGCGCCGAGGCAGAGTACCGCGTCCGGCAACTCGAACACGACGAAGACACGCTGAGCCAGCGGGCGTTCAAGACACTCGTCGGGCCCACGGATCCGGACGACCGGGGAGACGACTCGACGACCACGCCGGCCCACCTGAAGGGCGACACGGGTAGTCGGCCGGGCACCCGCATCGACGCGATTCTCGCGAAATCATCGAACCGTTCCTTCGAGGTGAACGGCCGACTCCTCACCACCGGGCCGAACGCCGACGCCACCGCCCGTGAACTTGCCAGCGGCTTCGCGGCCGTCGGTGGAGATTTCTACCGCGTCGGACACCGCCTCCACACCGATGACGAGGCCGCCGACCTCGCCGAGGCCATCACGAACAGCGAGTTCCGCGAGGCCGACTCGCTCACGAGCACGCTCCGGAAACGACTCCCGCTCGGCAGCAACTGCGATCCTAGCATCGTCGCCGACGCGACCACAGTCGCGCACTTCTGTCTGCTCGACGGGAGCGAACTCTCCGAGCAAGCCCGCCGGGCGTTCAGCACGCTCCCCGAGGAACGGACGGGCATCCAGCTTCCGGACGAACACACCCTCGCGCACTACGACGACCCTGGCCTCCCCATCGGCCACCCGCTCACCACGGACAGTACCGCGCTCGACCGGACGCTCTCGCTCCCGCCGGCCCTGCAACCACTCCACGTCGCGTGGTTCGGGAAGACCGGCGCCGGGAAATCGACCAGCCTCGTCAACGCCATCCTCGAGAACCAGCACGCCACCGACGGCGCGGACATCCTCATCGACCCGAAGGGTGACGGCATGCCCGCCGAGTACTTGCGGGCCCACTACGCCGACCACGGCGACCTCGACGACGTCTACTACTTCGACTGTGCGGATACCCTGCCGGCGCTCTCCTTCTTCGACATCCGCCCGCAACTCGAGGCGGGCATCAGCCGGGCCAGCGCGGTCCAGAACGTCGTCGACCACTACGTCGAGGTGCTCCGGGGCGTGATGGGCACCGAGCGCTTCGAGCAGGCCGTCCGGTCACCGGACATCATCCGGTATCTCGTCAAGGCGCTGTTCGACCCGGTCCACGGGAGCGACGCGTACACCCACGCCGACCTGCAGGCCGCCGTGCAGCAGCTCCGCAGCACCCGGCAGCCGCCGGAGGTGTCGGACCCGGAACTCGAGGCGATGCTGGAGGGCATCGTCGCGAACAACGAGCGCTCGTTCAGCGAACTGCTCCAGGGCGTCGCGAACCGCATCGAGAAGATTCCGCTCGACTACCGACTCAATCGTGTGTTCAACCACACGCACGGCGACGGGCCAGCGTTCGACTTCCACGACGTACTCGACGAGGACGCCGTCGTCCTGTTCGACCTCGGCGGCCTCCGCACCGAGAGCCAGCGCGTCCTCACCTTGGTCCTGCTGTCGAACCTGTGGACGGCGCTCAAGCGCCGGGAGCGGGCCGGCACAGGCGACCAGCCACTCGTCAACCTCTACCTGGAGGAGGCGGCCGACGTGGCGGCGACGGACCTGTTGAGCGACCTGCTCGCGCAATCACGGAGCTTCGGCCTCTCGATGACGCTGGCCATGCAGTTCCCGGCACAGCTCCAGCAGGCCGACGCCGACGCCTACACGGAACTGCTCAACAACGTCTCCACAATCGTCACCGGCAACGTCGCCGTCGACGACCAGCTGGCAACCCGGTTCGCGACCGCCGAGATGCCACCCGAGGATGTCGGCAACCGACTCCGTGCACTCGAACGCGGCCAGTGGTTCGTCTCCCTGCCGGCGCCGTTCGGGGAGGCCGAACCCCGGCCCTTCCTCGTTGAGTCGCTGCCGCTGCCACCGGGGCATCCAGAGGGGCCCGAACCGCTCGCTCCAGCGGAAACGACGGGGTTCGACGCGCTGTTCACGGCCGTCGCCGAACGGACGAAAGAGCACCACGGCCTCACCATCGAAACGGACACGGCGACGGCCACCGCTACAGCGGAGACCGCCGACGCCACCGACCGTGTCGACTCGGCGCTCCCGTTCACGGAGACGCTGCCCGAACCGGTTCGCTACGACGAGGAGCGCCACGCGCTCCGCTGCGAGTCCTGTGAGGCACGGTACGAACCCACCAGCGACGGCATGCGCCGGGCCATCGACTGCTGTCACGCGCTCGCCGATATCGACCGGGAAGCGATTCCAGTCTGTCGGGTGCCGCTGAAACTCTCCGCCGCGGAACGAGCCGCGAGCGAGTACTCGGACCAGCAACTGCTCTTCCTGCAGGCGGTCTACGCCGCAAGCCAGCAGCGGTTCGATCCCGAGGTAGAGTTCGACTTCCTGACGGACTCGATGAAACGCCTCGTCGAGTATCTCGGGCTCGAAGACGCTGCGCTCCAGGAGCTCACCGACGATGGCCTGCTCCGCCACGACGGGAACCGCCCGCACAAGTTGTACACGGTGACCGCCGCTGGCCGCGACGAGATCGGTGAGCGCCACCGCGAGGGCATCGCCCACGGCGACGGTGAGGGTGACCTGGCCGAATCGAGTCTCCACGCCATGATGGTCGCCTGCGGGGCACGGTACATCGAGCAGGAATACGCCGCCGACCCGGACTCACCGGTCGTCGAGGCGGTCCGCTATCACCCGGTCGGAGACGGCCGCCGGCTCGACGCGGCGGGGCTCGATGCCGATGGCGAGGTCGTCGTGGCGCTGGAAGCCGAGCGGCTGAACCACAACCCGCGGCGGAACGTTCCGGCTGACTTCGACGCGATGGCCGCCTGCGACCCGGAGGCCGCGCTCTGGGTCACGGAAAATCGAGAGGCCGCCCACGAGGTCCTCGGGGCGCTGAACGACCCGCTGGAGGGCGAGCCACGGGTGGAGAAGACGTACAGCGAGAACTCACCACCGCGGCAGTGGAAGATCGATACGGCGGGCTTCACAGACGCGCTCACGCTCGGTCGCGTTCGGAACCAGATGTAGACAGCCGCGGCCCCAGTTAAACTCCATATTTTTGATATTTTCGCGAGACCGTGCTGCATACAGAGGATGAATCTACCGTGCTACCAATCCCAGAGACCTGCCTCGTCTACTGTGTGAAGAATTCTACATCGAAGTCAGGCCCTAAACTGATAATGAGAGACTCGCTCTTCTCGCCTGTAGGATTCCACTGAGTCGTGTGGGGGCCGCTCTGTTGCTCCGTCTCGACGGATTCGAACGTGATTGTTACCTCGTAGTTCCCGGGAGGAACGACATCGGTGAGCGTCGAACGATAGGAGGTTGTCGGTGGTTGTCTCGTTCGCGTGTCATAGACGGTTTGTGGGTCCGAGAACAGCCCACCCTCGCTCTGGATAGATATTTCCTTCCACACTTCCTGTCCGGTCTGATTAGCAATCTGGATATTGCCACTCTCGGAAGGAGAGAGTGAACATCCAGATAGAGGAACTACCCCCGCAGCAGCGATGATAACGGACCGCCGTTTCATTACATGCCGTTACTCAGTCGGGGCTTAAGTGAATGTTCGTACCGGCCCGCGTGTGACTGACTCGCGCGCTGTATCGGTCACGGCATTGCTGACAGAGATTGAGTAGTTAGCGAAGATGCTTCTGTATACACAGCGCGTATCGGTCGGATCAGTATCGTGTTCCCTCCAACGACGGGGGACTCACTCGCCTCATCCACCGTTGCGGTCGTCGCCTCGGGCGAACTCGACGTTCGTAATCTCGAAGCGGGCACCTCCCTCTGCACTCGCGGTCACACGGATGTCCCACCCGTGGGCGTCCACGATTCGGTTGACGATACTCAGGCCAAACCCAGTGCCGTCCCTCGTCCCTGAATATCCCGCTTCGAATATTCGCTCGCCGGCCTCCGTCGACAAACCGACCCCGTCGTCCGCGACGTAGAACCCGTCATCGAGTGGGCCGACGGTCACCGTCACGTCTCCACCGCCGTGCCGAATCGCGTTCTCGAACAGGTTCTGGAGAAGCTGTCGGAGGCGCGTCGCGTCGGCGAGGATGGGTCGCTCGACCTCGACCGAGAGCCTACTGTCCTGAGTATCGACGGCTTGCCAGCACGACGTGGCAACCCGGTCAAGCGCCACGGGATGCACGTCACCGACGTCCTCGCCCTGTCGTGCCAGCTCAAGCAGGTCCGTGACGAGGCGTTGACTCCGATCGATTGCTCTCCGGGCTGGCTCCAGATGCTGGCTATCGACTCCGTCGTCCTCCTGCAGTAACTGGAGGTGTCCCTCGGCAATATTCAACGGATTCCGGAGGTCATGGCTGACGATGCTGGCGAACTCCTCAAGTCGCTCGTTCTGGCGCTGGACTGCACGCCGGCTTTCGACGCGCGAAGTGATATCCCGAATGACGTTTACCACACCAAGGAGGTCACCCGTATCGGATTCGATTCGGCTGGCAGTGGCTTCGAGATGGATAGTATCAGCACCCTCCCCCAAACTCACCGTGTCTCTAACCCTTGGTCCTGTGCTGTTTGCCAACCTCTCCATCGTCTCCATCCACGCTTGCGCTTGGTCATCGGGAAACGGCTCGAGAATGGACTCTATCGAACTACCGAGGTACTCGTCGCGTGAGACTCCTGAATTGTCGACGAGCACTTGATTCACGTATATGCATTCGAGGTTTTCGTCATATAATGCTACACTCTCTGGAAGTGTGTCGAGGATTGTTTTGTACCGTTCGAGTTCTTCCCGCGGCGAGGTCATTTCATCACGTATTCCGATAGCATACTGAATCGTCATATCAACTTGTTGGACTTGTCATAAATGTGCACTCTGTATCGGTCACACCAAATCTATCAGCACCGAAGAGAACAGCAGCCCCACGAACCGCTACTCCAGCCCGTCCGACCCACAGTCCAGGTCGCGCCGGTACATCGCCTCCCGGCCACAGTCCGTACACCGATAGAACGTCTCGCCTGTCGGCTCGCCGTACCGGTCGAATTCACGCAACGGCCCGACGATGCCGGTCACCGCGCCACCGTCGGTTGCCGTCGGTACCGAATCGCCGCGGGCGGGCCTGGACGCCTCCGGCAGTCGCCCGTCGGGCGTCGGCACCCGACCCAACCGAACCTCCAACCGAACCCGCCGCAGGTGCTTGCACCCACCGTCGGGCTCGCGTGCCTGCCAGTCCGGACAACTGCACGTCCCGGCAGCGATATCCACGCGGTACGTGTTCCCGGATTCGGACGTGACATCGTACACGCCTCCGGCCCGCCGGAGGGCGACCGTCATCGATTCCTCGTGGGCTCGCCGCTCCCGTCGAGCGGCGGCCGTTTCCGAGTCCGCAACGTCTGTATCGGGGGAGTAGATCTCCTCGACCATTCGAATCACCGGGACGCGACCCAGCTCGGCCCGCGCCCCGCCCGTCGGGGCGCCCAGAAACCCGACCGGGGAGTCACCCACCCGACGGCGAGGGCTGGTCGCGAACCGCGTGTAACTCGTCCAGACGCTTTCGAATCGTCGCCGGCGTCACATCGGCCGCCTCCGCGATCGCCGCCTGTGTCAGCCATCGCGCCTCCCCGACTTCCCGGGCCGCCACGAGGAGACACGCGGCGGCCACGCCCGCGGGCTTCCGACCGTTGTCGATGTCGTGGTCCTCGGCGACCCGGAGGATGGCTCGGGCCCGCCGCTCGACGGCCGGCCCCAAATCGAGTTCCGAGGCCAGCTTCGGGAGATACGCGTCGGGCGACGGCGGCGGCGTCGGCAGCCCGAGTTCACGGTTCAGCACGTCGTAGGCGTTGGTGACGCTGCTCTCGTCGACGCGCGAGACCGGGAGGAACTCACCCAGCAACCGCGGGGTGTCCGAACACCGGCAGGCCGCGTACAGGCTGGCGGTCGCCATCGCCTCGATCGAGCGCCCCAGGAGCAGGCCCGCGTCGTGGGCCGATTTGAACAGCACGCTCGCCTGCTCTTGCAGGGACTCGGACAAGCCGAGTGCGCTCGCCATCCGGCCGATTTCGAACAGCCCCTCCATCTGGTTGCGCTCGCGCTTCGAGCGAGCCTTCGTCCGCCGGTGCTGCTTGCGCAGGCGGCCCAGCTGTCGCTGTTTCGCGTCGGAGGGGCCGCTGCCGAGACCGTTGACCGCCTGCCCGATCTCCGTGGAGAGCCCGCCGTCGTGGTACGTCGGCGAGAGCGGGGCGCCGGTTCGCTTCGGATTGCGACCCCGCTCCGCGTCGTCCGCGAAGCTCCGCCACTCCGGTCCGCGGTCGATCGTCGACGCAGCGATGACGAGTCCACAGTCGTCACACACCGTCTCGTGGTCGGTCGTGTTCACGCGCCCGCCGCATTCCGGGCAGTCGGTCGCGCTCTGGTTGCCGCTCGACTCGTCGAACGTCCGCGAATAGATTGCACCTGTCTGCATCGGTCATCGAGGAGCACTCCAGGGCGCCCCTCGCCCGTCAGGGGCCCAGAAACTCGATGCGGTGCGGCCGCCGTTCAGACTGCGAGGCTCACGCGCACCTCGTCGTCGGTGGTCGCGAACAGCTTCCCCTGCAGGTACTGGAGCGCGGCCTCGCGGTCGAACATGCCGCGGTCGATCATCTCCCCGACGACCTGCTTCATGCCCGCGAACTGCCCGCGGGTGAACCCATCACCGACGGGCTCGCCCTCGTGCCAGCACGTCGGCTGCAACGCACCGTGCCCGACGGTCGGACTGTCCTCGACGCAGGTCGCCTCGTACTGGAGCCCGAACCACAGCGTCCGGTAGGCCGTCACCTCGAACTCGCGGTCGACCACGTAGAACGCCTCGTGGATGAGGTAGTCCAGGTGGTCGGTAATCGCCTCGGTCAGGGTAACATCGGCCACCTGCGGGAGCGGCTCGACCTCCGCGTTCGCACAGTCCGCGAGGTCGAACTCCTCCTGGACTCGCTCGGGGGCCACGCCGCTCGTCAGGTCGGCGTAGATGTCGGCCCCGGCCTTGGTCGGCCGGTCACTCCCGAACGGGGTCGCATCGGTGATCGTGTGGCGGAGCCGAAGGTTCAGGCCACCCCAGTGGGTGTAGTGGAGGTTGTAGGTGCCATCGATACGTTCGTAGGCGACGAGTGCTCTGTGTCCCATCGGTTGCTCCGAAGGGCGCTTCTGGGCGCCCCTCGCCCGGTAGGGGCCGATAGAACGCCCGCCGGGGCGAGGACTGCCATGGGCTCTGGTCGCGTGAAACGTTCAACTCGTGTCTGACTTGCTCTGGGAGAATCCCTCGATTGCTGACAGTACGGGTGTGACCGACTCAGAGGGTGAGTTCAGAACGAACACACGATGTACCATTAGTCAAATCTCGTGGACTCCGTATGGCGACTCAGTTGGTGGGTCACTCTGATGGCGAAGGACAAACACTTCAACTTAAACTTTGCCACTACTTCTCAGCCTCAGAAAAATGCCAGTAGTACCATATTTATTCGTAAGAAACCCTCGGACTATGGCCGAATGTGGGTGGGTATCAGAAAGGGTGATATCGGAAATTGCAGAACATAAGGGGATTTCCGAGAAGGAACTCCCTCCATTGTATGACTCAATTGAACCCGATGCTCTTGACGAGATGTTCTGTCACACGAATACGAAGACTGGAACCGAACTGGAGGTCCGGTTCACCTATGCGGGGTATACTGTCGTGATTCGGGACCCATCTGAAATCATATTAGAGAAATAGCCACGCTGAATCGAACGATTCGGGCACATGGGTGCCGACCGGTCTCTCGTGACCGACTCGCGCACTGTATTCAGCAGGGCCCAAATTAATTATCAATGGTTGAGAATTTCAACAGAGCCGGCTAGCGTTCTCGACGGAGGCTAGGGCGGACTCAGGGACTGGCTCAGAGACTCACGCGGACACTTCGAGACAGGCCTCATGAACGATCTCGTTGTTCTCGTTCGGCCCTCGGGATTGGCCAGGCACGATGGGGTCGCTACAGATTGCACAGCGCAGCCGTGTGGTCTCACTCGCTGCTTCGGTACGTGATTGGCTCATGTGTTGGACTCTCCATGAGCAAAGAGTACGCCCACCCATGTAGAATGGTAGCATTTTCACCCTGCAAGTCTGTTACGTGGAACTGGGTGACCCACAGCCAACCAAGCGGGAAGGGTGCTGTAAACGCGCGGTGTATGCAGCAACCGTCGAGAGTCGTGCCTGCTCACTGTCAGTACCGTCGTGACCGACTCAGAGAGTGTATCGACCACCGTGTGATGTAAGGGAGTTATAATCAAAAGAGAAACAGTAATCAGTATGGTCCCAATCAGAACGGCGATCTCAGAGACGTGGGAAGAGCAAAGCAACTGGCTAATGGCGCTGCTCTGTGGTTTTTCAGCTGGACTTGGTGCGATAATTGCAAATATCGTGCTGCCACATGTTGTAGAGCCACCAATCGAACACGCGATCATTGGCGGTCTATTCGCAGGTGGTGCCGTACTTATTGGCGTCACGGCGTTCTCGGTCTATAACCGCAGACAATCAAGAAATAGACCAGCAACGTGAAATTGGTCGAGCACTTTTCCGAGATGATTGAGAATCTGGTTTGGTGTCTTTGCGGGTAGCTAATGACCGACTCGCGCACTGTATCGGTCACTACTGCCCGAACGTAACCGATTGGAAAGTTCCCGAGAGCCACCTGAACGGACCAGCAGCCGACGGCACAACCCGCCAGCCACCCCACACCGCGACCGCCGATTCCTGAACCGGGCGGGACTGAAAGGGGCCGGTCGCTCGACCCAGCCCCGGCGACGGAAGCACTGCAGGGAGCGAAGCGACTGAAGCGCACAGCGAGCCGCGGCTGGTCGAGCGACCGGGGGCTTTCGAGGCCTACCCGACCGATGCCGACCCTATCCCCACGGAAGCAAGCGATCCCACCAGCCCGCCTCGGACGACTCGGCCGACGCCTGCGCCGCTTCCAGTTCTTCACGCCGGGCTCGTTCGGCCTCGAGGTCGGCCTGCAACTCCGCCTTCTCGGCCTGCAACTGCTGCAGTTCGGCCTCCAGGTCCTCGACCACACTGACTGGCACAGTCGCCTCGGCCGACGTCCCACCACCGTCCGCCCCACCGGTGCCCGAGTCCCCACGCCCCGACGCCGTCCCACTCAACCCGGAGCTCTCGGACCCGCCACGGGAACCGGTGTAGAACTCGTCGGTCCCGGCGATGGCCCGCTCGATCGTCCGCTCGCCGTAGGTCGCCCCGTCCGCGAAGTGCTGTTCGTCCCACTTTGGCCGCATCAGTCCGGACTCGCGGAACAGCCGGTCCAGCTGTTCGGCATCCCCGCCGGTCCAGAACGCCAGCAACGAACACAGGGCCATATCCGCCTCCGACTGACTCGGATAGCCGTCCATGTTGCCAGCATAGAGCCGCTCGAACTTCGCGCCGTTCGTCGCGCTCCGAGCTCGCGACAGGAGTTCCTCGTCACCGAGGTCGTTCCCCGGGCCGCCCACAGCACCGGTCGGCGCCGTTCCGTCATCGTGCGACGCCATAGCCGCCGTGCTCTCGGCGTCATCGCTCGCCCCGTCGCTCCCATCGTCCTGGGCGACGTACTCCGCGTGGACTGCCGTGAGCGCGTCCTGACGGGCCGCGAGTCGCGAGGGGGGCTCGGACAGCTCGTCGCCGGTCACGGTGAAGAAGCGAGCGTCGTCGTACAGCTCGACGTCCCCGTGTCGGTTCCGGCCGTCGGGCAACTCGCCTTCGACCAGCACGTGGACGCCGGTCCCGGAGGGCGAAACCTCCGTGTACGAGTCGAGGCGGGCGACGATGTCCCGGGCCCAGTCGGTGAGGGTCCCGTCGTCGGGGTCCCGACAGTCGTCGAGATCCACGCCGACGATCGGGTCGGCCGCGGTGAACACGAACCCGACCCCGGTCGCACTGTCGGTGGCGTACGCGCGAGCCGTCGCGAAATCCGTCCACGTGTCGGGGTCGGTTGCGGAGGCGTACGTGCCGGTCGTCGGATCGACCGGAACCTTCGTCGGCTTGCCGCTGCGGTCCTCCGTTCGCCAGGCCACCCACTGCTCCCGCGTCACCAGCGGTGCCGGGAGGGCCTTGGCCGTCGGTAATCCACCCATTTTCGCACCCGAGTCGTATCCGGAAGGAAGGCATAAATCCATCTGCTCGCGACGGCGGTGGCGTCGAGCAGATCAGCTGATACAGCGTGTTTCCATGGCGTAATCTCCGGAGAGAGGGGGCTATCGAGGAGCCCACGACGCGGCCGACAGTGGCTCGCCATCGCCGGACTCGCCGAGTCTCGGTGCCCACAGGCCCGCTGCTCCGGAATCTGCTCTTGGGTAGGATGCGGAGCCGAGTACACAGCGCCTGATACAGCCGGTTTCCATGGCGAATTCCGGCGGGAGCGGCGATTCTGGGGGCAGCGATGCAGACCCCGGGGGCGGACACAGATGGGGGGCTTCGCCACTATAGCGGTGGTGTGAGCGAGTGGGTATCGTGTGGACGAGATGAGAGGGGACGACGGTCGAGACCGGCGCTCGGAGTACGACCGATACGAGTCGTGTATCGGCGATTCTCAAGTATCCGGGCGGCTCGCAGAGAGTGCGACCGAGTGCCTACCGACTGGCGGATTCAGCCAGTATCGAGGCTGTATCGGCAATCCAGCACCCGTTCGGTGGTGATGGTCGACGTGCCGAGTCGCAGCGTGGCAGTCCGTTCGAGCCGGTGAAGTGGCGTTACAGTCGCTGTATCGTCCCAGTCCGGGAGCCTCGCAGTCTGGATTGCAGGCTCGAGTCGTGCGGTTCGTACTGCCGGATTTCGCCATGGAACGCGGCGTGTATGCCGATCCAGCGATTTCAGAGCAGTCACCTCCGGAGAGTGGCTCTTGCATCGTAGCCAGGTGAACCCCTACACTGGGCATACAGCGGCTGTATCCCCGATATCCTCGCTCGCGTGGGGTTCCGTGGCTCCGCTGCTCCTCGGGGCGGGTGGTCCGTTCGTCCCCGACGGCCGGACACAGATGCTACTCACGACTGTTGTTGTGGCGACAAACATGGCTGTGTAGAGTTGAAACAGGGGTGTCGGGCCACGGCCGGAAAATCCGGACGGGCGCATCCGTATCGCCGGGCGGACCCATCGCGGAGCGTCGCTCCGGAAAACCGACCTGGCTCGCCGGGGCCCGGTCGTCAGTCCGGTCGACAGCAGCGCTCCCGCGAGACGGTGATGTGGCCGTGTCGGCCGAGCGAGATCGTGAGCCGTCGGCACTCCGAGACACATCGGGCGAGCCGGTGGATGTGGGACCTGACGACGGCCAGCGCGCCGAGGGCGCCCGCGGTCAGCACACCCAGTTGCGGATAGCTCACACCCCAGACGAGCAGGACCACCGCGGCCATCATCGCCCAGCTCACGGGGACCGACTGCGGGGAGGTGCGCGGCGGGAGTGGCCGGTCACGCGGGTCGACGGGCGGCCTACTCATCGGACCGGTCCTCGCTGGGGTGGCGGCTGGCGGGCGATGCTCGCGGCTCGGGCGCCGGCTTCCGCGCCTCGATCCGCGCCGCGACGATGTAGTCGCTCAGGTCACGCTCAGCATCCCAGTCGCGGATGAACGTCTCGCTCTCCGCCTTCGGCTCGATGGAGACGTCGGTGAATCCCGCGTCGGTCAGCATCGTCTCGAGTTCGGGGATTGCCACCGCCCCCGCCACGCAGGCAGCCACCGAGGTCGGGTCGGCCCGACGGGCCTCGGGAATCGTGGCGGTCAGGACGACGTCCGAGATGGCGATTCGACCACCCGGCCGGAGGACGCGGTACGCTTCCCGGAAGACGCGGGGCTTGTCGGGCGAGAGGTTGACGACGCAGTTCGAGATGATGACGTCGATGGACTCGTCGGCGACCGGCAGGTGCTCGATCTCGCCGAGTCGGAACGACACGTTCGAGGCCTCGTTCGCCTCGACGTTCGCCCGCGCTCGCTCGACCATCTCGGGCGTCATGTCGACCCCGATGACCTGCCCCGCCGGACCGACCTCTCGGGCGGCGAGGAAGCAGTCGAAGCCACCGCCGGAGCCCAGGTCGAGCACCGACTCACCCTCGCTCAGTTCGGCGATGGCCGTCGGGTTTCCACAGCCCAGGCCCAGGTTCGCTCCGTCCGCGACGCGCTCGAGGTCGTCGGCGGAGTAGCCCAGCGCTTGGGCGTGACTGCCGCTCGGGGCATCGCCACAGCAGGACGACTCGTCCGCCGCGGGGTCGGTACCGGCGACCGAGTCGCGTCCTGTCGACAGGGCACCGCTGCAGCAGGAGTCCCCGTCGCGGTCCGCCGCGATGGTGCCGTACCGCTCTCGCACGGCCTGTCGCTGTTCACTCGGGGAGAGGCCCGCCTCGGCGGTCGATTCGTCGGTGGACTCCCCGGTCATAGCACGTCGTCCCTCGTCGTGTCGACCGCCGTCAGGAGCGTCTCGGCACGGGGGGTCGTGGTGTAGTAGCGCCAGCGACCCTCCTTGCGCCGCTCGACGAGTCCTGCCTGATGGAGCGCACTCAGCGCCCGACTCGTGGAACTCTGGTTCACGCCGAGTTCCGGCTCCAGGTCGCAGGCACAGACCTCCTCGTCCGCCGCGGCGAGGAGGCGGAGGGCCTCGTACCGCGTGTCGTTCGCCAGCGCGGAGAACGTCCGTACGTCGAGTTCCACCTCGTGGTCGGTCAGCTGGTGGGAGACACTCGAACAGCATCCGCCACCCGCGTCCGAGTCGGCCCGCGCATCTCGGCTGTCGACCGTACCGCTGTCCGGGTCGGAGACCATATTCGTATATTCGAATATAAGAATGTAAGCGTTTCGGCGCCTGGCCGTCCGATACCGGATTTCGGCTCGCTGGAGTATCCTCTCGGCCCCCCTCACGGCTGAAGCGGGGGCTTCCGCCTTGCATATCTCCAAGAACACAAGCCGGACCCGACCGCCGACCCCCGAACTCAGGCCCTCGTGATCTCGACGTGCCACTCCCCGGGGGCCGGTTTGGCCGTCTCGTGCTCGAAGCCGCGGTCCTCGAGCACACCGTAGAGCGGCTCCGGCTCGAAGCTGTTGATCAGCAGCAGCGACTCCCCGTCGGGCAGTTCGTCGAGCGCGGCCATGATGTCCTCGAACGGCTCGCCGTCGATCGCCCGCGCGTCCAGTTCCCTGTCCGGGTCGTCGAATCCTTCCGAGCGCATACCCGACCGTCGGCACGGGTCGAACTATGCGTTCGCCCGATGATGTTCGTGCCGGGCGAGACCTCGGTAGCTGCCGGCTCGAACCCGAAGGGCAGTCGCCTCTGCGACCGTCCCGCCGTCGGACCCCCGACTCGACCACCGTCGAGTTCGATGCCGAAGCGATTCGGCACCGGGGTAATACGTCCGCTGCGAGAACAGGGAGGCCGAGATGGGAACCGAACTCGAGTTACGGGATCGCGCGAGGGAAGAGTACCGCGAACTACTGTTCGACGCGCTGACGGACGCGGATGTCGGAGAGACCATCGAGATCGTGGCGGATCGAGACCTCGACGTCCACCTCGTTCGGTATCAGATCGAGCGCGACAGGGGCCTGGAGTGGACGTACGCGGACCCCGATGACGAACCGAGGGAGTTGCAGGTGACGAAAGGCGCCACGCTGGACGGCGACCTCGGGGCCATCGACGTCCGTGACCTGCGACCCCAGCGGCGACACCAGGCGCTGCTCACCACCTTCGACGAACTCGAGGTCGGCGAGGGGTTCGTCCTCGTCAACGACCACGACCCGAAGCCGCTGTATCACGAGCTCAAGTCGATGCACGGCGACGTGATCGACTGGGAATACAGGAGCCGCGGCTCCGATGGGTGGCGCGTCGAGGTCGTCAGGACTGCCGAATCGGATGCCGTCGACACGGACGTCGTCACGCGGTACGACGTCCGGGAGATCCCCAAGGAGGAACGACACCCGACGATCCACCACCGGTACGGGATGATCCCCGAGGGCGGGACGCTGGAGCTGATCGCCCCGCACGAGCCGCGGCCGCTCCACCGGGAGTTCCACCAGCGATACGGCGACTCGTTCTCCTGGGCGGTCCTCGAGGAGGAACCGGGGCGCTGTCGCGTGCACATCACGAAGGGCGACGAACCCGACGGGGACGTCGAATCGAGCGGTTCCACGGACGCGGACGCGGAGGAGGTGGCGACCGGAGCGGCGCCGGACGACGGGACAGTCGAGGTCATCGAGGAACTGGACGTCCGGGACCTCCCACCCGCCCGGCGCCACGAGCGAATCTTCGACGGATACGCCGACCTCGAAGCCGGTACCGGCTTCGTCCTCGTCAACGATCACGACCCCAAGCCGCTGTACCACCAGTTCGAGGCCGAGGCGGGACCGGAGTTCCGCTGGGAGTATCGGCAGAAGGAGCCCGGCGAGTTCAGGGTGTTGATCGGCAAGTCCGACGGGGGCGACCGCGACGCGGCCGTGGGCCGAGAGCCCACGGCGGACGGACCGGAGCCGCCGTTCTGACCGGGGTCAACGCCACCTCCTCCGCCCCTTCGGATTCGTACCGGGAGCTGACCGACGGTGTGACGCACAGCTGGGAGAACACCACAGCTTCGGCCGTGGGAAGAGGTCGGGGCGCGCCACACGGGTCGAACTCGAACGCGACAGCTGTCCGGGACGAAGGCATTCGGGGCCACGCTTTCCCGTGTGGACGGAACACCGCGTGGTATGTCCTCGGAACCACAGATAGGGACGGCCCCATCGCCCGCACCCTCACTGGTGGACATCGAGCGGGGCGCGGCACGCTACCTCTTCGCCATCGCCGTCCTTTCGCGCTCCGGGACGGGCCGGGTCACGACCGGCGAACTCCACGAACACCTGGGCGTGGCCCAACCAAGCGTCTCCGGGATGGTGTCGAAGCTCGACGACCGTGGGCTGGTCGACTACGAGAGGTACCAGGGCGTGACGCTCACCGACCGGGGCGAGGCCCTCGCCAGGCAGGTCGGCTGGCGGCTCTGTGTCGTCTCCACCTTCTTCGACTCGGAGCTGGATACGACGCTCGACGACAGGGTGGCGTTCGACATCGGCTTCGTGCTGCCGGAGCGTGGGGTACGCCGGCTCCGGGAACTCGTCGGGTCGGCATGTCTGGGGCGCTGCCCGGAGGCGAACGGTGAGGCCGAGCGGTGCGTGGCCTGAACGGGGACGCGAGCGTATCGCGACGGTCCGGCTGCCGACCGGAGGCCAGCGACGGTTCCCCGTCGAGAGACGGGGTCACTCCGGATCCAGCGTGACGAAGTACGGCCCGTCCCAGTCGGTCACCCACTCCGGGGCTGCCGGGTGGTCCCGGAGCCGGTTCGCCTCGTACGATTCGTTCTCGAAGGGCTGGCCCGATGGGTCGGTTCCATCGGCCCACGGAACCGTGAAGCTGACCGGGTCTCGGTCGTCGGTCGGAATCAGCTGTTTCCGTCCCCGTTCGTGGGCCTTGCCGCCCGAATCGACCCACTCCTGGGGATGGAACGTCACCTGGATACCCGACCCGGATTCGACCTCGGACATACGGGGAGGAGAGGACCTCCGGACTTGGCTCCCCGGGCGAAGGTGTTCGGGCGAGTAGAACGGAGTGGAACATGTTCGGACCAACGCTTTTCCTCCGTCTCGTCCCACCCGAACCCGTATGCATCTAGGTAGACCTAAACCGGTAGGGCGGGACCGCATCATCGATCGCCCCGGTTCACCGGGGAGGCGGTGGGGGAAGATATGACGGCGACCGACTTCGACGCGGAGCGCTCGTACGACGACGGGCAGTTCTCCGCGGTCGAGGTGTTCCGCAGCGACCGGATGAAGGTCGTCTGCGGGTATTTCGAACCCGGGCAGTTCATCCCGGTCCACGCCCCGTCCAGCGACGTGGCGATCCACGTTCGCTCGGGGACCGGACTCGTCCGCGACGGCGACGAGGAGCACCGCGTCGAACCGGGCGACGTGGTCGTCGTCGAGGCAGAGGCCGACCGGGGTGTCAGAGCCGACGCCGACACGCGGCTGGAGGCCCTCCTCGTCACCGCACCGCCGCCGACCGACGCCGAACACGGACCGGTCCGCGAGGGACTCCGGCGGAACGAGTTCGACCCACACGACCAATGACCACGATCCACGATCTCGACGAACTGAAGGGACAGCCCCACGCGAACGTCTTCCCCGACGCGGAGCCGAAGACGGTCAGACTCACGCTCGACGCCGGGGGAGAGGTCGCTCCCCACAGTCACCCGGGCAGGGAGATCGTCCTCTACCTGATCGAGGGACGGATCGAGTTACAGGTCGGGGAGGAGACGGACGAACTGACTGCGGGCGACATCGCCCGATTCGACGGCGATCAGGAGATCTCGCCCCGGGCCATCGAAGCGAGCACCGCGCTGATCGTCCTCGCACCCCGATCGGACGACTGACCGGGAGCCGTCCGAACACGGAGCCAGCGACACGGCCGACAACCGGATCGCCAGCCCGGAGGATCTCACCGCGACGACTCGCCGGCCGAGACCTCCTCCGCAGGCGTCGGTTCCCGGCGCGGGTCGAGTGCCCCGAGCAGGATGCGGCCGACGGAGTGTGGACTGTGCTCGTGGATGACCAGCAGCATGTTCGTACCGAACACGAGAACCCCGATGCTCACCAGCACGCCGCCGATGCCCTGGATGGTCGCCGGGAGCCGGAGCCACTCAGCCGCGACGAGGGCGACCAGCCCGGTCACCAGCAGCGCCGCGTCGGCCACCGCCAGCCGGTCGTCGTAGAGGTCGTCGATCATCGGCACCTCCTCGAGCCCCAGCAGGTCGCTGTACCGGTGGACCCAGATGATGAACGGGACGATGTGGTACAGCGTCCCGAGGACGACGAAGCCGACGGCGCCGAGGACGAGGAGGTGGACCGCGCCGGGCGCGCCGAGCCGGTGTGCCGGTGCGGTCGGCGCCCGCAACCACGCCGGCGCCGTGATGAGCGCCCAGGCGAGTAACCCCGGCGCGGCGACCGCGTACCGCGTGTGCATCGGCGTCCAGTCGACCTGCATCTCGTAGAGCCGCCGCGCGAGTATCGTCCCGACGGCGAGTGCCGCCGCCAGGACGAGCGCGGCACCGACCCGTGCGACGAACACCGCGTCGACCAGCCGCCCGAGTGCCAGGAGCACGACCCCGGCCGGATGTCCGACCTCCTCGACCGGTCGGAGGTACTCGTCAATCCCGTGGAGCTCGGTCTGGGTGAACATCGTTCCGAGCTGGTAGAGGGCGCCGTAGACGGTCGTCAGGACGGCGCCGAAGACCGCGAGCGTCGCGTGGGTCCCCACGACGTTGGTACGGCTGACGAACCCGCCCGTGAACAGCGGCCGCGTGAACCCCACCGCGAGGAGGAATCCCAGCACGGTGAGGGCGGCGAAGAAGCCCAGAGCGAGCAGGAAATGTCGTTCGGTCACGTCGTAGGACTCGACCGTGGCCAGCGTCCGGGCGATGTTGTAGACGAACGTCCAGAATCCCGCGAGCATGAGCCCGCCGAACGGAATCAGCCACCCCGTCGACCCGAGGACCAGCCCGGTGACGAACCCGACCAGCCCGATGACGACGAGCACCAGCTGGAGGTTCGCGAGTCGGCGCGAGTGCAGGGTGAGCCCCGACCAGACGGGGACGAACTGGGTCATCGCACCCATGATCGTGACGCAGATCCACCCCGCCAGCAGCAGATGGACGTGCGCGAGCGTTCCCAGCCCGGGGACGGCGTCGACGGCGAGCCCGAGCCCCACCAGGACGCCGCCGAGCAGGAACCCGAGTCCCACGACGAAGTGCCGCAGCGGGACCGTCATCGGCGGCTGCTGGTCCGTCTCGACACTCCCCGGAATCGCGCCCATACCTCACGGTACGGTGCCGACGCCCCCTGCGTGCATCCCCGAACATGTTCACGACCGAACCGGAGGCACCCGGATATCGTCGAACGAGGGCGTGAAGCGAACGAGTGCGGCCGGGCGGCGACCCGGGAACGGGGCGGGACGGCGAATCGATTCGGGGATGCCTTTTACCCGCCGTGGCAGGTAGCCCCGACTGGCCGACCGGTGAGACGCGACCGCTGGCGGTCGTGCTGCTCCTCCGTACCCGGCCGACTGCCGACGATACGCGGCGGCCGGACACGGCCCACGCCCCGAGCCGAGCGGTCGGGGCCGGCACGCCGTCCGGTCGTCACGCTTCGGGTCCACGCGGTCGTCGGCACCGGATCACGGTCGGTCTCGAGTACTCCTCCCTTCCGACACCGGATAGCGACCGGGCTGGGCTCAGGCACTCGGGCCGCCCGTCCAGGTCCAGACCACGCTCTGGAGCGACTTCGCCGCGAAGTAGCCGACGAGAGCCCACAGGGCCGCCGCATCCGGTCCCTGCACCAGGAGCCCCACGATCGAACACAGGCCGGCAGCCACGAGTCCGGGACGACGCTGCACCGACGAGCGCAGTTGCATGTGCTCACGGTGGCGGTGCTCCGGGTTGGGGTTTCGTCCGAATCCGTTCGGGTCCTCCCTCCCCTACACGAACATCTTCGGCGACAGGTGGACGCTGGCCGACGGCGTACGCCCGTCCATGCCGGGCTTCCCATCCCCGTTCGGCGGCGACGGCGGCGCGCTGTTCGAGAGCTACGGCGAGTTCGTACCCGAGAACCTCCCGGAGCCGGGGCCGTTCCTCGAAGGGCACGACGTGCTGACGGGGCGCGAGCACGCAGCGTTCCACCGCCTGACGCGGGCGCTGTTCGAGGAGCGGACGGTGTACGACATGACGTTCAACTACAACCTCGCCCGGCTGAATCTGGACACGCGCCACGAGAGCGCCGGCTACCGCTACGCCGTCGAGCGCGGGGACGCCGACGACGCCATCGAGGACGACGGCGTGGACCGCGTCCTCCGCGCGGAGTTCACGCCGACGACCCCGTTCTGCCCGCAGACCCACACGCTGACGATCGGGTCGTTCCGGGCGTGGAACGGCCTCGCGGACCGACACGAGTACGACCTCGTCCGGGTCCGCGCGGCCCCGATGCACCACCAGAGCGTCGCCATCAACGACCAGCTCGCGGAGCTGGAACGGACGTACCTCGAGACCGGCGATGCGACCGCCGAGCCCGAGGAGAGCGTGGCAGTCGGGTCGACCCCGGGGGAGGGAGCCATTGGGAACGAGGGGAGTGGCCGGGAGGTCCCCGACGCGCCGTTCTGAAGGGCCGACCTCGGCTCGCTGCATCCCGGTATCGGTCGGAGACGCGACGAACCCGTTCACGCCGCGTCGTTCGACCTCGCCGCTACTCGTCCGCCGACCCGTCCTCGGAACCGCCGTCCGCCAGGGCCGGCTCCCGGCGCCGGTCGAGCCAGCGCCACTCCCGGGTCAACAGCCCCTGCTCCGCCAGGTCCCAGGGGTCGCCGCTCTCGATCTCGACACCCTCGAGCCACGACGTGACGACGTTCCAGAGGAAGATGAGCTGTCCGGCGACGAGCAGGTAGACGCCGAGCGTCGCGAGCTGGTGGAGGTCCGTGAAGTACGCGACGGGACCGACGGACAGCTCGTAGCTCGCGTAGCGCCGGGGCATCCCCCCGTAGCCGAGCATGATCATCGGGAAGAACGTCACGTTCGTCCCGACCATGGTGAGCCAGAAGTGCCACTTCGCCAGCGTCCGCTGGTACCACCGACCCGTCACCAGCGGGAACCAGTAGTAGACACCGGCGAAGACGGCGAAGGCGATGCCGCCCATGATGACGTAGTGGAAATGCGCCACGACGTGGTAGGTGTCGTGGAGCACTAGGTCGACGGGGACGGCGGCCTCGAACACGCCGGTGATGCCGCCGACGACGAAGTTCGCTATGAACCCGATGCAGAACAGCATCGGCGCCCGCAACCGGAGGCTCCCGTTCCACATCGTGGTGATCCAGTTGAACGTCTTCACCGCGCTCGGGACGGCGATGGCGATGGAGACGGCCATGAACGAGGCCCGGATACGCGGGTCGATGCCCGTGCTGAACATGTGATGGGCCCAGACGCCGAACGACAGGACACCGAGCGCGAGCGTCGAGTAGACGACGAACTTGAAGCCGAACAGCTTCCGCCCGGAGAACCGCGGGATGATGTAGCTGATCAGCCCCATCGGGGGCAGGACGAGGATGTACACCTCGGGGTGGCCGAAGAACCAGAACAGGTGCTGCCAGAGGATCGGCGACCCACCGTCGACCGCGAAGAACGTGGTGCCGAAGTTCCGGTCCAGCAGCAGCATGACCAGCGCGCTTCCGAGCAGCGGGAACGCGAAGATGATCTGCACCGACTGGACCAGGACCGTCCACGAGAAGATGTCGAGGTTCGCCCAGTTCACCTCGTCGTCGCGCTCGACGAAGATGGTCGCGACGAAGTTGATGGCGCCCATCGTCGCGCTGACGCCCGTCAGATGGAGCCCGAGCAGCATCAGGTCCACGCCGGGGTTCGACTGCTCGACCGAGAGCGGCGTGTAGATGGTCCAGGCGGTCTGTGCCCCCTCGATGCCGACGTTGAGCGGCGCGAGGAGCAACCCACCCCAGATGAGCAGCGCTCCCGGCGGCAGCAACCAGAACGCGATGGCGTTGATGCGAGGGAACGCCATGTCGTCGGCCCCGATGAGCAGCGGGATCATGTAGTTCGAGAACGCCGCCAGGATCGGCGTCCCGAACAGGAACAGCATCGTGATACCGTGACTCGTCAGGAGTGCGTTGTACAGCGCCGGGTCGAGGAGGTCGGCCGGTGGCGTCACGAGTTCCGTCCGCATCAGCGTGACCGCGACACCACCCCAGGCGAACGAGAGTACCGCGAAGACCCCGTACATGAGACCGATATCCTTGTGATCGACAGTCGTGAGCCAGCGCGCGATTCCTGTCGGTTTCTCACGGTGGTCGCGCTCGCGCCGGTCCCCGACGACGAAACCGCCGCCGGGAGTGTACGAGCGCCACGTCACGGTACGGCTGAGCAGGCTACCGACGACCACCAGAAGGACCCCCATCACGAGCGTGGAGGCGAGGGAGACTGCGCCAATCGCCATACTACGGCGTGTCCGGCAGGCGGTAAAGGGGGTTTCCGGGAACATGTTCGGGGGGTGCCTTGCCCCCGAGGCTCGTGCCCGCCGCCCAGCAGCGACGGCGGGCGCGGCCGGGGCTTGAACCTCTGACGCGCCCCCCTCGCGTATGGTCGTCCCCGTCCCCGTTCGAGAGGCGATGGTCCACGACATCGTGAGCGTCTCGCCGGGCACGCCGATGTCCGAGGCCATCGAGCAGCTCCGGAGCCACGGCATCGGGTCGGTCGTCGTCGAGGACGACGGCGCGGTGGTCGGCATCCTCACCGATTCGGACCTCGTCGATCTCCTGGCCTCGGGCGCGGACGTCGCCGAACACTCGGTCGCCGACTGCATGACCGCGCCGGTCCGGACCGTCGACGACGATACGTCCATCGTCGAGGTCGCCGCGGAACTCCGGGACGCCGGTATCGACCAGCTCCCCGTACTCGAGCGCGACCGGCTGGTCGGCCTCGTGTCCGTGACCGAACTGTCGGCCTACCTGCCACAGTGTGTCCTCCATCGGGTCGAGCCACACCCGGATGCCGACCGCGACGACTGGCACTACGAGTACCAGGACGAGGGCCCGGAGGGACTCACCGTGGGCGACCGGGCCCGGTTCTCGAAGGTGGTCGACGACGACGACGTGGCGGCGTTCGCGCGGATCAGCGGCGACGAGAACCCCGTCCACCTCGACGCGGCGTTCGCCGAGCAGACGCGGTTCGGTCGCCGCATCGTCCACGGGATGCTCGCCGCGAGCCTGTTCAGCGCGGCGCTCGCGTGCCTCCCCGGACTCGTCATCTACCTCTCGCAGGACCTGCGGTTCCTCGCCCCCGTCGACATCGGCTGGCTCCTCTACCTCGGATACAGCCTCGCACGGGACGCGGGCGACATCGCGGACTGGCTGCGACGGGTCCTGGGGTGAGGGCGGGCGCTACACCCAGCCTCGGTCCCACCGGTCGACCACGACGTACCCCTGCGAGGCGAGCAGGCGGTCGCGGTACCGCTTCGCGGCCCAGCGCACCGGGAGCTGTCGGAGGCCGAAGCGGCGGTGACTCTCCCACTCGATCCGGACCCGACTCCCGTCGTCGGTCGGGGTGGTCTCGACCTCGTAGGTCGCCCAATCCCCGTCGTCCAGGGTCACCGTCAGCGAGAGCGCGTCCGCATGGTCGCCGCCGTCCACGGCGCGGCTCTCGACGACCATCTCGTACGTCTGCAGCCCGAGGAGTGCCGAGAACTCGTAGACAGCGCCGGACTCCGCCGTTCGGACCTCGTCGGCGAGACCCCACTGTGGCGCCAGCGGTGGAGGTCGCGCTCCGGTGAAGGCGTCGCGGACGGCGGCCGGGTCGGCGTCCGTCCGGAGCTCGACGCCGCCGGCCGTCCCGAACACGGGGATGAGGAGCGCGACCGCCAGCAGGAGGACCGAGAGGAGCACGAGCCCGGTCGAGACGACCGTCGAGAGCGCGCCCGCGACGACGCCCAGGAGCAGTGCAATCCCGATTCGGGAGAGGCGTTGCACCCACCGGTACCGTCGGAGGACATCCCGGTCGAGGGCGGGTTGTGTCGCGTGATCGGTGCTGGAGGGCACGGTCGAGGGCTGGTGCCGCCCGCCGGTTGAGTCCTGTGCTCCGAGGGGCCGCGACACCCCCCGCCGGGCGCCGGTCGGGGCCGTGGCCATCGGCCGCTGCCGCCGGGAGTCCACAAAACCCATTCCGGTGGCGTGGTACCACCCGCCGATGTCGCCCCCCCTCCCCCACGCGTCGCCGCGACCGCCCGCTCGTCGTCTCCGGCACCCAGCAGGAGGGTCCCGGGATGGCTGAGTTCTCGGTGAACGGCCCGGACAGCGTCGTCAAGTCGGTGCTGTTCGTCGTCGTCGCGCTCGCGCTCGTCGGCTACGGCGGGTACGACTACGTCCAGCAGACGGACGCGGTCGAGAACGCGGTCGAGGTTGAGGCGACGATCGTCGAGGTCGGCGTCGAGCGGACCACGTCACCCGGTGGCAGCGCCGACGTGGAGTTCGAGCCGACCGTCCGGTACGAGTACAGCTTCGAGGGGACCGCGTACACCGGGACCGAGGTGTTCCCCGGGTCGGTCACGCCGGAGTACGAGACCGAATCCGCCGCCCGGGATGTCGTCTCGGCGTACGAACCGAACACGACGGCGACCGCGTACGTGGACCCGTCGGACCCGGACGACGCGTTCCTGGAGAACCGCGTCTCGAACACCCCGCTCCTGCTCGTCGGGATCGGGCTGGTGCTGGCGCTCCTGGGCAGTGTCGCCACGCTGCGGAACCTCGGGTGACGGGACACCACCGCTCGACCGAGCACGCGACACCGGCCCCGCCGGCGAGCGGGACGGCCTCGACGGCCGGAGCCATCGCGGCGAGCCCCTACCACGATTCGACAGAAGTATCTATAATCACGGATCGAGTACCCGGATTGAACGGGCCCGATAAATGTCCTACTCGGACCTTTCGTTCCGATGTATTTGACCCCCTCTACCTACGAACCAAACCCGAGAAGATACCGTATTTACAACTGTTTTCAGAGATTATACCGTAATAGACTCCATATCCACCCTTTTGTAGATTTGAAAACGGTAATTTTGAGATATTATCTCGAATATACTACAATAATTGTATTCTAAATAGATAAATCAGTTTCGCACGGGCACCTCACGGACGGGTGGAAGGAGAGTGCAGTGCCGGGCCGGCCCGACGGTGCCGCCGGCACGGGGAGGCCGGACAGGGGTCCGGTTCGGCCCGGCGTCCGCACGGGGTGGCTCACCCGAAGTTCTCGACCTTGGCGTCGCTCGCCGGGGCACCAGCGGCCTCCAGTGCGCCGCGGGCGGCCTCGACGAACGTACCGAACCCGTAGACGAACACCTGCTCGGCACTCGTGTCGGCGACGGCGTCCCGGACCGGCCCGGTCAGCTCCTCGTCCGTGGCGAGGACGCGGACGGTCGCCCCCGCCCGTTCGAGGTCGTCGAGTCGGTCGCGGTGGAACGGTTCGTCGTCCTGGTAGACGATGGCCGCGGACCCACCCTCGGAGACGACACGCTCGGCGATGGCGAGCGCGGGGCCGATGCCGGGACCGCCCGCGAGAACGACCACCGACCCCTCGCCCTCGTAGTGGGCACTGCCGAAGGGACCGCTCACGCCGACCGGCTCGCCCTCGCGGCCGTCGGCGAGCCACGGCCCCAGCGCGCCCTCGGGGTCGATGTCGACCGTTATCTCGAACGTCCGCTCCACGGTCGGCGAGGAGATGGTGTAGATGCTGGAGACCTCCTCCCCGTCCACGGTGGCGGTGAGCTTGACGAACTGTCCGGGCTGGGCGGCGAACCCGGCCGGCGTCGTGATGTCGACCGCGACACCGCCGGAACCGATGTCTCTGACGGCATCGACGCTCGCCTCTGCTGTGTCCATACGGCTGCATCGATAGCCGGGGGTTTAGCTATTGTGTCGATGCCCGGGACGGGGCCGGAGAGGGCCCCCGGGCGTTAAGTGGAGCGCCGTCGAAGTGCTGTCATG
The DNA here is from genome assembly GCF_029338515.1 of Haloglomus litoreum. Taxonomy (GTDB): domain Archaea; phylum Halobacteriota; class Halobacteria; order Halobacteriales; family Haloarculaceae; genus Haloglomus; species Haloglomus litoreum. The sequence continues at coordinate 4,290,480 of NZ_CP119988.1, forward strand.
GCCCGGATACTGGTCGCGGTCGGTGAGGACGAGGAACTGGCACGTCGACAGGCAGCGAGCGTGGCCTCGCTGTCCGTCGCGACCGACGCGAGTACGGTGACCGTCCTCCACGCCTTCGCCGGGCAGACCACCGACACCACGGATCTCGTCGAGACGCCGCCACCGAGCGAGCAGCACCCGACGGACCGGCATCCGGCGGCGATCGCCGCGGCCGAGGCGCTCCGCGAGACGGGCTACTCCGTCGAGTTCGCGGACGCCACCGGTGACCCCGTCTCCAGCGTCGTCGAGGTCGCGGCCGATCTCGACGCCGACGCCATCGTGGTCGGCCTGGGCAAGCGCTCCCGCGTCGGGAAGCTCCTGTTCGGGAGCGACACCCAGTCGGTGCTGGTGAACGCCGGGCGGCCCGTCCTCGTCGTTCCGCCAGCAGCCACGGCCGAGGACTGAGGCCGGACGGCTCCCGCGTTGCTCACTCGTAGACCGGGTGCTCGCTGCAGAGCCGCTCGACGGTCGCCCGGGCGTCGGCTGCGACCGACGGGTCGTCCGGCGCGTCCAGCAGCGCGACGACCGTCTCCGCGACCTCGGTCATCTCGGCCGGGCCGAACCCGCGGGTCGTGACCGCCGGCGTCCCGATGCGGACGCCGCTGGTGACGAACGGCGAGCGCGTCTCCCCGGGGACGGTGTTCTTGTTCACCACGATGCCGACGTCGTTGAGCGCCGTCTCCGCGTCTGCACCGGTCAGCTCCGGGTGCGACTCCCGGAGGTCGACGAGGACGAAGTGCTTGTCCGTGCCGCCCGAGACGAGCGAGACGTCACGCTCGCGGAGCTCGCTGGCCAGCACGGACGCGTTCTCCACCACGCGCTCGGCGTAGGCCGCGAAGTCCTCGGAGCGCGCCTGTCCGAAGCCGACGGCCTTGCCGGCGATGTTGTGCATCAGGGGCCCGCCCTGCGACCCGGGGAAGACGGCGCTGTCGAGGTCGTCGGCGTGCGTCTCCTCGCAGATGACGATGCCGCCCCGCCCCGCGCGGATGGTCTTGTGCGTGCTCCCGGTGACGAAGTCGGCCGTCCCGACGGGGTTGTCGTGCAGGCCGGTCGCGACCAGCCCGGTGACGTGGGCGATATCGGCGAGGTGGAGCGCGTCGACGCTCCGGGCGATGCCGTCGATGTGGTCGAAGTCGAACTCACGGGGGTACGCCGACGAGCCGCTGACGACCAGATCCGGGTCGAACGCCTCGGCCCGCTCCCGGACGGCGTCGTAGTCGATGCGCCCCGTCTCCGGGTCGACCTCGTACTGCTCGACCTCGTAGAGCTGCCCCGAGACGTTGACGTGGTGGCCGTGACTGAGGTGGCCGCCGTGCGACAGCGACAGCGAGAGGATGCGGTCGCCCGGCTCGAGGGCCGAGAAGTACACCGCCATGTTGGCCTGTGTGCCGGAGTGGGGCTGGACGTTGATGTGGTCGCCACCCCACAGCTCCCGGGCCCGCTCGATGGCGAGCCGCTCCACCTCGTCGACGTGCTCGCAGCCGCCGTAGTAGCGCGACCCGGGGTACCCCTCGGCGTACTTGTTCGTCAGCACGCTCCCCTGGGCCTCCATGACTGCCGGGGAAGCGTGGTTCTCGCTGGCGATCATGCTCAGCGTCGTCTCCTGGCGTCGGCGCTCGTCGGCGAGCGCCTGCGATACGGCCGGGTCAGCGGTCGAGAGTTCGTCCTGGAACATCATTCGAGGTCTGGCTGTCGGGCATCGGTCGGTCGGGGCCTCGTCGCGTCGGTCGGTCGGGACCTCGTCGCGTCGGTCGGTCGGGACCTCCTCGGGGACCGACTACCGTCTCGGTGGTCGGTCATCCGCCACCCCCCTCGTCGAGGTCGTGCCACGCGAGCCGGGGGTTCCGGGCGGCACTCGTCTGATCGATGCGCCGGGCGGCCGTCCGGGTGGGGGCGTCGGCGAGGGTGGCCTCGTCGTCCCCGAGCGACCGGTCGAAGGCGTCGGCGAGCTGGTCGAGCGTGCGGCGGCTCTCCACCTCGGTCGGCTCGGTCATCAGCGCCTCGCTCACGATCTCCGGCCACTTCGTCGTCGGCGGGTGGACCCCGTAGTCCAGCATCCGCCTGGCCACGTTCGCGGCGTCGCGGTCGCCCGCGCTCGCGACGAACTCGTGGTGGAACGGGCCGAACGGTACCTCGCAGTCGATCTGCTCGGCGAGGTAGTTCGCGTTCAGCACCGCCTTCGCGCTCGCATCGGCGAGGCCCTCGTCTCCGAGGCGCGCGATGTAGGCGTACGCCTTCACGAGGACGAGCCAGTTGCCCTGGTAGCCGTGGACCTTCCCGATGGAGTGGGCCGGGTCCACGAGGTCGTACTCGCCGTCGACCCGCCGGACGTGGGGGCGGGGCAGGAACTCGCGGAGTTCCTCGACGACCCCGACCGGGCCCGCGCCGGGGCCGCCGCCGCCGTGGGGCGTGGCGAACGTCTTGTGGACGTTGTAGTGCATCACGTCGAAGCCCATGTCCCCGGGACGGGCACGCCCCAGCAGCGCGTTCAGGTTCGCCCCGTCGTAGTAGAGCAGGCCGCCCACGTCGTGGACCAGCTCCGCGACACGCTCGATGTCGCGCTCGAACAGGCCCAGCGTGTTCGGGTTCGTCAGCATCAGCGCCGCCGTCTCCTCCGACAGCGCCGCCTCCAACGCGTCGAGGTCCACCCGCCCGTCCTCGCCCGACGGGAGCGAGACGACATCGTACCCCGCCAGGGCGGCGCTCGCGAAGTTCGTCCCGTGCGCGGACTCCGGGACGATCACCTCGTCGCGGTGTCCCTCGTCGTTGTGCTCGTGGTAGGCCTGCGCGAGACGGATACCCGTGAACTCCCCGGCCGCGCCCGCGGGCGGCTGGAGGGTGACCGCGTCCATCCCGCCGATGCGCCCGAGGTAGTCCTGCAGCCGGTGCTGCAGCTCGAGAACCCCCTGTGTGCTCCGCGTCGACCTGTCGGGATGCACGGCGGCCGCCTCGTGTGCGGCGACGTCCTCGGTGAACGGCGGGTTGTACTTCATCGTACACGATCCCAGCGGGTACGGCCCGGTCGTGACGCCGTAGTTCATCTCCGAGAGCCGGGTGTAGTGGCGGGCCAGTTCCGGCTCGGACGGCGACGGGAACGTCAGTTCGTCACGGGTCAGTTCCTCCGGGAGGTCACTATCGGCGCCCGGATCGACCGTCCGGCTCGTCTTCGCCGAGAGGAGCGGCTCGTACACCCCGTCTCCGGTGAAGCGCGCCTGGTCGTACGTCATCGGGCCACCTCCGCGAGCGCCTCGGCGACCCCGTCGAGCACGTCGTCGGGGAGGCCCGCGACACGGAGTTGCAGGTCGTGCTCGCCGACGACGTGGACGGCGTAGCCGGCCGCCTCCAGGTCGGCCGCGACAGCATCGGCCGCGCGCTCGGTCCGGACGCAGAACTCGCCGACGTGGTGGCGGTCGTGGACCGGCGCGGTGACGCCCGCGACCTCGTCGAGACGAGCGGCGGCGGACCGGGCTCGGCGGACCCCCGACTCGGCGAGGTCGACCAGCCCGTCCGGGCCCAGCCACGCGGCGTGCATCGCCGCGCGGAGCGCCACCCACGCCTGATTCGTACAGATGTTGGAGGTGGCACGCTCCCGGCGGATGTGCTGTTCGCGCGTCTGGAGCGTGAGCGTGTACGCCCGCCGGCCGGCATCGTCCTCGCTCGCCCCGACCAGCCGGCCGGGGACCTGCCGGAGGAACTCCTCCCGGCAGGCGAACAGGCCCAGCCCCATCCCGTACGCCGTCGGCAGCCCGAGCGAGCAGTCACCGACCACGATGTCCGCACCGACCGCGGCCGGGGGTTCGAGCAGCGCGAGCGCGACGGGGTCCGAGCCCAGCGTGAACAGCGCCTCGTGCTCGTCGGCCAGCGTCCCGAGGTCGGCCAGCGACTCCTCGATGCAGCCCCGGACGGTCGGGTTCTCGGCGTACAGTAGCACCACCTCCTCGTCGACCTGCTCTGCGAGCGCGTCCAGGTCGGCGTTGCCGTCGGCCATCGGATACGACTCGACCGTGAGGTCCTGCCCCCGGACGTAGTTCTCCAGCACCGCGCGCCGACCCTCCTGGAGATGCTCGGGCACCAGCACGCGCGTCCCCGTGGTCTGGCGCACGCGACTCGCGAGCGTGGCGGCCTCGCCCAGCGCCGTCGCCGCGTCGTACATCGAACAGTTCGCCACCGGGAGCCCGGTCAGCTCAACCAGCATCGACTGGTACTCGAACAAGGCCTGCAGGAACCCCTGCGCGACCTCCGGCTGGTACTGCGTGTAACTGGTCAGGAACTCCGAGCGGTCCGAGAGGTGTGCGACCACGCTGGGCACGTAGTGGGCGTGGTGGCCCCGCCCGAGGAGTTCGACCAGGTCGTCGTTCCGGCCGAGCATGGTGTCGATCTCCGCCCGGATCGCAGCCTCGGAGCGAGCCGGGATGTCGAAACTGCCGTCGAACCGGACGCTGCCGGGGATGTCGAAGAGGTCGGCCTCGTCGTCGACGCCGACGACATCGAGCATCGCCGCCGTCTCCGCGGCGGTGTGTGGCGCGAACGGCGAGCCCGCCTCGGTCTCCCGGTGCCGGGGCGGGGTCCGTCCCCGGCGCATGGACTGCTGGTCGGTCATTCGATCTGCTCCCGGTACGCCTCGGGCGAGAGGAGTCCATCGAGGGACGCGTCGGTCCCGAGCTCGACGAGCCATCCGTCGCCGTAGGGGTCCTCGTTGAGCAGTTCGGGCGCGTCGAGGAGGGCGTCGTTCGTCGCCACCACCTCGCCCTCGACCGGGGTGTAGAGGTCCGAGACGGCCTTGATCGACTCCACGAGGCCGAAGGCGTCGCCGGCCGCGAACGCCTGCCCCACGTCCGGGAGTTCGACGAACACGATGTCGCCCAGTTCGTCCTGCGCGAAGTCGGAGATACCGACCCGCACCGTTCCGTCCGTCTCGAGTGCCCACTCGTGCGATTCCGCGTATCGTCTGTCCGCTGGTACGTCGAACATGTGCTTTCGGTGTCCGGTTTCGCTGTCCGCGCCGCCGCCGTCCGCTGCCGTCCCGGGCCGCCGCCCCGGGCTGTCGTGTTCGGTCGCGCTGTGCTCCGACGCGGCTACTCCCGCCGGGCGAGGAACCGCCGGTTCACCACCTCTCCGGGGACCGGCTCGTCGCGGATGTCGACCGCGATATGCTGGCCCTCGTCGGCGTACTCGGCCGGGACGTACCCGAAGCCGAGGGGGACGTCCAGCGTCGAACTCATCGTCCCGCTGGTGACGTGCCCGACGCGCTCCCAGTCCGCGAGGATGTCGTAGCCGTGTCGCGGGACGCCCCGCTCGGTCAGTTCGAACCCGACGAGCCGCTCGGCCGGGCCGTCCTCCTGCTGGGCCGCGATCGCATCGCGGCCGACGAAGTCGGTGTCGAGGTCGACGACGAACGTCAGCCCCGCCTCCACCGGCGTCCGGGGCTCGTCCTCGGGGTGGAAGTCCTGCCCGGAGAGCAGGAGCCCAGCCTCCAGCCGGAGGGTGTCCCGCGCACCCAGGCCACAGGGCTGGCACTCGAGGGCGGTCCAGACCCGCTCGGCCGCCGCCCACGGGACGAGGAGTTCGACCCCGTCCTCGCCGGTGTACCCGGTGCGGGCGACGGTACATTCGACGCCGGCGACGGCGACGGTGGTCGCCGTGAACCGGTCGAGGCCGGAGACGGGTGCCGCGGCCCGGTCGTCGACGAGCGACAGTGCGTCCGGCCCCTGGACCGCGAACATCGCGTACTCGTCCGTGCGGTCCGTGACCGAGACGTCGAGTCCCCACTCCGCGGCGTGCCCCGCGAACCACTCCCGCATCATCTCCCCGTTCCCCGCGTTCGGGACGAACAGGTACGCCGCCCGGTCCGGCAGCCGGTACGTGACGGTGTCGTCGAGGATGACGCCGTCCTCGCGGGTGATGCAGGCGTACTGTGCGTCACCGGGGTCGAGCGCGGACGCGTCGTTGGTCGTCAGCCGCTGGACGAGGGACCCGGCGTCCGGCCCCCGCACCTCGACCTCGCCCATGTGCGAGACGTCGAACTTCCCGACGGTCGTCCGCACGGCCGTGTGCTCCGCGCGGATGCCGTCGAAGGAGACCGGCATGTCCCAGCCGCCGAAGTCCGTGAACCGGGCCCCCGCCGTCTCGTGGCGGTCGTGCAGTGGCGACCGGCGGGTCGCCCCGTCGCTCGTGGCGTCGGTGGCCATCCCGGTCACCCCGGCCCGTCGACGGCAACCCGCTGATCGCTCGTCGGCGTGGTGGTCGGTCCGGAACCCTCGACGCGTCGCTCGGAATGGGCCAGCCGGGTCTCCCCGACCGGTGGCCTGCTCGCTCTCGTCATGGTGTAGCACGTCATGCCTTGACCAGTACCAGAATAAGTGTTTGGGATGCTCACGGACGGGGAACCGCGATGGACCGGGGCGCCGCCTCAGAGCGAGAGCCGCTGGCGGAGGAACGGGTCCTCCTCCCGGGCGACCTCCGTGTCCAGGAGGGTGGCACACGCCGGGCAGGCGAACTCCCGGAGCCGGAACGCGTCGTCGGACGCGTGGTACTGCCCGGCGTCGGCGACCGGCCGGGCCCGGACCGCCACGGCGTCCTTCCAGCCCTCGTCCATCGCCGAGAGGACCGTCCCGCATCGGTCGCAGGCGACGTAGTGGTCATCGCCGGCCGCGACGACCGCGAGCGCCTCACCGAGCCGGAGCTCGGTCGGTTCGCACGTGGCCGCGTCGACCGGCGACTCGAACCCGTCGACCCCCTCCAGCCGTGCCTCGCGGATGGCCGCCCGCTGCGCCTCGACGTCGCCCTCGACGCTGCCGTCGGGCGCGACGGGCACCCCGTGGACCTCGCGTGCGACCGCCGGCGTGACGGCACCGGACGCAACGTCGGCCGCCACGGCGTCGGGGTCGCGCTCCAGCGGGTCGCCGTAACCGCCGCTTCCGGGGAGCCGCGAGTAGAACACATCGCCCTCGTGGAGTTCGTGGACGCCCCACGTCGCGTCGTACGCCGGCGCCTCGCGCACCGCCTCGTCGTCGGGCGGGTAGTCGTCGGCCCGGCCGAGGCCCTCCCGATAGACGGTGTAGTCGATGGTCGTCCCCGGATAGCCGCCGAAGACGCCGAACGACTGGGGGAGTTCCGTCCCGCGGCCGAACGTGACGGCCTCGATGGACTCGACGTCGTCACCGGGCATCGGCGTCACGGCGTACTCGTGGCCGAGGCCGCCACGGTGCTTGCCCGCGCCACCGGAGTCGGCGACGGTGCGGCGGTAGAGGTACAGCAGCGGGAGCGTCGCCTCGTGGCGCTCGACGTTCCCCCACCGCGAGACGATGTTGGGCAGCTCGCCGCCCAGATCGACCCCGTCGGCGAACTCCCGCCCGCCGCCGGCGCCCGCGAACGTGTCCGTGATGACATCGACCATCCCGCCGTCCTCGGTCTCGACCTCGACGATGTAGCCGCCGTGGGCGCCGTGCCAGACGCCGGTCGCCCGGTCGCGGTACTCGGGGCTGGACCCGACCATCTTCGATGTGACCAGCGTCGAGAGCGCGTTCACCGACTGGAGCGTGGCCACCGTCGCGATGGAGATGGGGGCCGGCCGCTCGGCGTTGACGAGCGTCCCCGACGGGGCCTCGATGTCGACAGCCCGGACGATGCCGTCGTTCCAGTGGATGTCCCAGCACAGCATCGGGAACAGCGGGGCGAACGCCCCCCCGACGGTCGCGGTGTACGTGCAGTTGAAGCCGTACTGGCTCTGCTCGTCCGTGCCGGCGAAGTCGAACGTCATCGAGTCGCCCGACTTCTCCAGCGCACACCGGATGGTGTACAGCTTGTCCTCCGGGTGGGAGTCGAGGTACTGACGGGCCTCCCAGCGCCCGTCGGGGAGGTCGAGGAGGCGCCGGCGGAGCTTGAGTTCCGACTGTCGGATGAGCTCCTCGCCGACCGCGTCGACGGTCTCGGCACCGTACTCGGCCATGAGACCCTGGAGCCGGTCCTCGGCGACGTTGTTCGCCGCGATCTGCGAACGCAGGTCGAGTTCGACCATCCCCGGGTCCCGGCTCATGTTGAGGATGGTGTCCAGCACGTCGTCGCGCATCTCGCCCCCCTCGATGAGTTTCAGCCCCGGCGTCTGGAACCCCTCGTGGAACACGGACGTGGAGTTGGGGGAGAACCCGCCGGCGTCGACGGCGCCGATGTCCGCCACGTGGACGAAGTTGGCCGCGAACGCGACCAGCTCGCCCTCGAAGAAGATCGGCTTGATGATGTACACGTCCGGCGGGTGGAACGCCGCCGTGTACGAGTCGTTCAGCAGGAAGACGTCACCCTCGCCGATGTCGCCCTCGAAGCGCTCGATGATGTGTTTGGTCGCCCGTGAGGCCCCCAGGTAATGATGCAGGAAGCCCGCACCGCCCGTGAGCAGGTCGCCCTCGCGCGTGTACAGTGCCACCATCAGGTCGTGGCCCTCGTTGGTGATCGGCGACCCGGAGACGCGCTTGAGCGCCTCGACGGCCTCGTCGGTCACGCGGATGAATCGGTGCTTGATGATCTGGAACGTGACGGGGTCGATCCCCTCCAGCGAGAGGTCGATGTCCTCGGACGAGCTCATGCGGCACCTCCGGTCTCGATGTCGATGCGAACGTTCCGGTAGCGGTCGAGCCGCGCCTCGTCGCCCGGGTTGACGACGATGGTCGTCACCGGCGTCAGGACGACGGCCGGCCCGGCCACGACGTTCCCGGGAGCGAGCGTCTCGAAGTCGTACAGCGGCGCCTCCACGAGACCGTCGGCCGCGGCGAAGTGCATCTGCTCGTAGCCGACGCGGGCGTCGCTGGGGTCCGTGCCGGCCAGGTCGCGCTCGTAGAGGGCGGGCGTCTCCAGTGGCCCGATACCGCGGACCCTGAAGCCGGTGATCTCGATTCCCCCCTCCTTGAACGCCGATCCCTCGCCGTAGCGGTCCTCGTACAGCCGCTCGAACCGGTCGACGAGGGCCTCGACGTCGGCCTCGTCCAGCGGCCCGTCCGTCTCGACGGGCGTGAGGAGTTCGTGGACCTGGCGCTGGTACCGCAGGTTCACGTTCCGCTCGATGGTCGTCTCCTCCGGCGCGAACCCCTCGTCGGCGAGTTTCTCCTCGGCGGTCGTCGTGAGGTCCTCGAAGGCCGCGTTGATGTCGTCGGGGTCGAACGGTGGGTGCAGCGTCTCCACCGTCGAGAACTCGTGAGTGACGTCGGTCGAGAGCAGCCCCAGCGCGCTGTTGACCGATGCGGTGTAGGGAACGAGCACCTCGGGGATGTCGAGGGCACGGGCGTAGGAGGCCGCGTGCATTCCCGCCGCCCCGCCGATGGACGAGAGCGTGAACCGCCTGGGGTCGATCCCCTTCTCCACGGTCGTCTCCCGGATGAGGTCGGTGATCATCGAGGTGGTCAGCTGGTAGATGTCGGCGGCCGCCTGGTGGACGTCCTTCCCGAGCGGCTCGGCGATCTGCGCCTCGAACGCCTCGCGGGCCGCCTCGGGAGACATCTCCTCGTCGCCGCCGAGGAAGTAGTCCGGCTGGAAGTACCCCTGGACGAGATCGACGTCCGTGACCGTGACGCGCTCGCCGCCGTTGCCGTAGCAGACGGGGCCGGGGTCGGAGCCGGCGCTCTCGGGGCCGACCTGCGGGACGTTCGTGTCCGGGTCGAGCGAGACGACGCTCCCGCCCGCGACGGCGATGGAGTGGATGTCGCGCTTGGGGAACTGGTAGTGGTGGCGGCCGACCATCGGCTCCTCGGCGTACTCCAGCCGGCCGTCGCTGATGACGCCGACCTTGAACGTCGTTCCGCCCATGTCCGTCGAGATGACGTTCGACTCCCCGCGCCGGTCGGCGACGAACCGGCTGCCGAGGAGGCCGCCGACCGGCCCCGACTCGATCAGGCCGACCGGCCGCTCGACGGCGTCCGCGCCCGTCACGAGGCCGCCGTGCGAGAACATCAGCAGGAGGCTGCCCTCGAACCCGAGGTCGTCGAGCGCCGCCTCCAGGTTCGTCAGGTACGTCTCCGTCGCCGGCCCGAGGTAGGAGTTGAGCACGGTCGTCGAGGTCCGCTCGTACTCGCCCGGGGTGGGGGAGACCTCGTGGGAGACCGAGACGTAGAGCTCGGGGTACCGCTCCGCCAGGAGTTCCTGCACCCGCCGCTCGTGGGACGGTTCGGCGAACGACCAGAGGAAGCAGGCCGCCACCGCCTCGACCCCGCCCTCGACGAACGTCTCCACGGCCTCGAGGACCGCCGCCTCGTCGAGGTCGGCGACCGTCTCCGTGCGGAAGACGCGCTCGTCGATCCCCGCGATTCGGTCGTCGGGGATGAGCGGGTCGACCTTGTCCGAGCGGATGGCGTCCTTCGCCACCTCGAACGGCAGCCCGGAGTAGCGACCGTAGCCGCCCCGGGTCGCGTGGAGCGTTCCCTCGAACCCGCTCGTGGTCAACAGCGCGGTCTCCGCCCCGTCGCGCTCGAACAGGGCGTTCTCGCCGACGCTCGTCGCGTGCAGGAACAGCTCCGTCTCCCGGACCAGCCCGTCGAGGTCGACGTCCATCCCCGACGTCGCGTCGCGGAGGGAGGCGAAGATCCCCTCCGAGAAGTCGGGGTAGCTCGTCAGCGCCTTGCCGATGTAGACACGCCCGTCGTCGTCCATCACGGCCGAATCGGTGCAGGTGCCACCGATGTCCGTCCCCACGCGGTAGGTCACTGCGCCACCCCCGCCGGCCGATGCCGGTCCGACGACGGCCGTACAGCCACGATACCAGTTGACATACAACAGCCACCTCGCCGTCCCCGGTAATAATCCTGTGGTCGGGACGGCCCCCCTGATGGCGGGCCGGCGAGGTGACGGGTGGCGCTCGGGACGCTCACGCCGCCAGCCCCCCGGCGTCGATGGGGATGGCGACGCCGGTGACGAACCGGGCGGCGTCGCTCGCCAGCCAGATCACGGCCGCGGTGACGTCGGCCGGTTCGATGCGCTCCCCGGGGTCGAGTTCGTTGTAGTGCCCGGCGTGGGCGACGCCGTCGGCGAGGAAGCTCTCGGAGTCGTCCGGCCGCTCGTCGACAGCCTCGGTCCGGACGCCGATCGGGCTCACGGCGTTGACCCTGATGTCGTGGGGGGCCAGTTCCAGCGAGAGCGTCCGCGTGAGCGACCGCACACCGAACTTCGAGGCGCTGTACGCTCCCAGCCCCGGGATCGTCGTGTGGCCGAAGAACGACGAGGTGTTGATGATGGCGCCATCGCCCCGGTCCATCATATGTCGGGCGACGTGCTTCGCGACCAGCCAGGTCCCCTTCAGGTTCACCTCGTGGACGAGGTCCCACTCGTCCTCGTCCAGGTCGGTGAGCCGACCCATCCGGTCGAGTCCGGCGTTGTTCACGAGGACGTCGATGCGGCCGAGTTCGCCGACCGTCGTCTCGACGGCGGCCTCGACTGCCGCCTCGTCGCGCACGTCGCACGGGACCGCGATCCCTCGACTGCCCCGGTCCTCGATCTCCTCGACGACCGACGCCGAGAGGTCCTCGCGGACGTCGAACAGGGCCACGTCGGCGCCGGCGTCCGCGAACGCGAGTGCGTGACTGCGACCGATTCCACGAGCGCCACCGGTGACGACGACGACGCTATCGCTGAAGTCGTAGGCAACCATCCGTGCCAGTGAGTCCCGTTCCATCGTTATGAATCTTCGTGCGTCGCGTGGTCGGCGGCGCTCCCGCCGGACCCGGCGTCCCCGGCGCTCGCGGGCGGCGACTCGGTGATGCCCCCCGTGTTCGCGTACCCACCGTCGACGACCAGCGACGCGCCCGAGACGTAGGCGGCCCAGTCGCTCGCGAGGAAGACGACCGCTCCGGCCACGTCCGACGGCTCCCCGACCCTGCCGAGCGGCACCGACTCGACGAACGACGCCATCGCCCCCTCGGGGACGACGCTCGTCATCGGCGTCTCGACGGCCCCGGGGTGGATCGCGTTCACGCGGATGCCGTCGGGGCCCAGGCGGTGGGCCCCCGCGTAGGTCAGGAGCTTCACCGCCCCCTTCGACGCGCTGTAGGTGACGGACTTGCCGTTCCCGAGGAGCCCGTTGAGGCTGGAGACGTTGATGATGCTGCCACCGGCGCCCTCGCGCATCCGCCGGGCGGCCGCCTGCGTGGTGAAGTACGGCCCCTTGACGTTCACGTCGAAGACGGCGTCGAAGTCGGCCTCGTCCGCCGTGTAGAAGTCGGTGGCCTGCTCGAACACGCCGGCGCTGTTCACCAGGACGTCGACGCCGCCGAACGCGTCGGCCCGGGCGACGGCTCGCTCGCACGCATCCGGGTCGCGCACGTCGCACTCGACGAACGCCGTGCGAGCGCCCGTCTCGTCGGCCACCAGGTCGGCCGTCGCCGGGGCGTCGTCGGGGCCCGGAACCAGGTCGGCGACGACCACGTCGGCGCCCTGCGACGCCAGCGCCAGGGCGGCCCCCCGACCGATGCCGCTGGCGCCCCCGGTGACGACCGCGGTCCGATCCGCGAGGAGATCCTCCATGCGCTCACCCCTCGAAGAACTCCAGTACGAGGTCGACGAACCGGTCGGGGCGCTCGGTCTGGGCGCAGTGACCCACGTCCTCGACGACCTCGAACCGGGTCGGGGCCGCCCCCGCCGCCACGCCGTCGTGGACCTCACGCATCGTCTCGACGGACTTGAGGACGTCCTCCGCGCCAGCGATCACCATCGTCGGGACGTCGATGTTCGCGTAGTCGTTCGACCGGCGGAAGGTCCGGTCCTGCTCGAACGGGGCGTCGAACCGGATGGCCGCCGTGTTCTGCCACTGGCCGGGGACCCGTGCCATCTCGACGCGCCGGTCGAGGTACGCCTCGTCCCACCAGTCCCGGTGGTAGAGCACGTCGAGGATGTCGGCCATCCCCTCGCGGGAGCCCTCGAACTCGGTGAGGATGTCGCGGAACCCCTCCGGTGGACCGCCGCCGCCGCTGACCGACACCGCCTTCGTCACCGGCCACTCCAGCGGCGCGTCCTCGCTCAGCACGCTCAGGAGGTCGCCGCCGCCGAGCGAGTTCCCCACGGCGTACGCCTCCTCGACGCAGAGCGTCTCGAGGAAGTCGCCGACGTGGGAGACGCGCAGGTCGAACTGGTCCTCGAAGCTGAACAGCTTCTCCGTGTGCCCGTACCCGATCAGGTCCGGCGCGAGCACGTGGTAGTGCTCGGCCAGCCGCTCGATGGCGTGCTCCCAACTGAACGCCGCGGCGGCTCCGAACTCGCCCGAGTGGACGAGCAGCAGCGTTCGGTCGTGTTCGCGCCCGGCCTCGACGTAGTGGGTGCGGACACCGTTCACCGAGACGGTGGCGGTCTCGTAGCTCGCTCCGGCCGCAGCGGTCGCGTTCGTGACCATGTGCTTGGGGAACTCCCCCACTCCGCCTTAATCCCACCGCCGGACCGGCCGGGACGCGCCGCCCGGCAACACCCCCGATCGCCCGGCGCGGCCCGCCGGCCCGTCCCGGCGTACCGGGGGAAGACTTAACTCTGCGTATGCGGACGCGTTACACGGAATGGACCTCGGTATCTTCCATAACGGCAGTACTAACGCCCCGATGAAACGGGCGGAGAACAACGTCGTTGTGCCCGACTGTACCGTCGAGGAGCTCCACCGGCACCAGCAGCAGGTGGTCAAAGACCAGATCCGCCACGGCGTCGTCGCCGACGAGGTCGGCCTCGATCGGGCGTTCTTCACGGAGCATCACTTCGAGCTCGCCGGCGCGGAGATGAGCACGAACCCCCTGAACGCACAGATGGCCGTCGCGGCACAGACGGACGACATCAAGCTCTGTCAGATGGGGAACATCCTCCCCTGGCACGACCCCGTCCGGCTGGCCGAGCAGGCGGCCATGCTCGATGTCTACAGCGACGGGCGGGCGGAGATCGGTATCGGGCGGGGCTACCAGCCCCGCGAGGCAGAGGTGCTGGGCGGCATGTACTGGGGCGGGACCTGCATGGACGACGAGAAGAACCGCCAGGTGTTCGAGGAGAAGTACGAGATCATGCTGAAGGCGTGGACGGAGGACCTCGTCTCGCACAACGGCCACTTCCACCACGTCCCCCCGAACTACACCAAGCACCACCACACCCAGGACCACGCCTACCTCGATGACGACGTCTCCGAGTACGACGTCGAGGACGTGATGGACTGGGACGAGTCCGGCGACATGTACTCCGCCAACAACACGCGCATCCTGCTGTCGACCAACTCGAAGGTCCAGCAGATACCGGTGTTCCCGCAGCCGGTGCAGGAGCCGTACCCACAGATCTGGATGCCGGTCGTCTCGCCGCGCTCGACGAAGTGGTCCGCGTCCAACGGCGTCAACGGCGTCATCACGCTCGGGCCCCGCTCGCGCATCAAGCCCGTCGTGGACGACTACTACGACGCCGCCGAGGCGGCCGGTTGGCCCGACCGCCGTCCGGAGTACGACGGCGAGCCGTTCGCCTACGGCTGGGACGAGCGCCGCCAGCGCGGACTCGGGTTCTACCGGCTGGTGTTCAACACCGAGGTCGCCGACGAGGAGGCGTTCGAGCAGTTCAAGCTCGGCTCCGAGGCCATCTGGGACCACCTCGCAGCCTCCTACAGCGCGGAGCTGCTGCTCGACCTCTCGGACGACGAAATCGAGACGCTGCGCGAACGCCAGGGCCTCGACGAGGACCAGCACGTCCGCGCGGACTTCGAGATGCTGGAGAAGAAGTCCATCGCGGTCGTCGGCGACAGCGACCAGATCGCCGACGAGATCGCCGACATCTGCGAGACGGTCGGGTTCACGGGCCTGAACCTGCTCGGCTACTTCGAGGTGCCGGGGCTCCCGGGCGAGGAGGCCGACCGCCAGCTGCGCGTGTTCGCCGAGGAGGTCGCCCCCTACCTCGAGGAGGAGTTCCCCAGCCCGTGAACCGGCGCCCCGACCCGCGAGACCGCACCGACCGCTAAGACACCCCTCCCACCCACCGTCCTGCGCGGTCAACCCCCCTCAGGTGAGCGACGACGATCACCCACCGCCTGGCAGCCACCCCCGCTGCAGGGGGGCCGGCCGCGTCCTCGGCACCAATAGTTAAGTCGGTCCACTCGACACCATGAGTCAGCAAGACATGGATGTCGACGTCGAACTCACGCCGAGACAGCAGGTCCCGACGGTGTTGGCCGTCGGGGCGCAGGTGTTCACCGTCGTCGCGGCCCTGGCTGTCGGGGCGGTGGCCCTCTGGGCCATCGACGTGAACCCCCTCGTGGCGTACGACCGCATGCTCATCGACACCGTGAGCACCCCGTTCCAGCTCACGCGAACCCTCAACCGGGCGGCACCGCTCATCCTCGCCGGGCTCGCGGTCTACCTGCCGCTGAAGGCCGGCATCGAGAACATCGGTGCCGAGGGGCAGATCTACCTCGGCGGCATCGTGGCCGTCTGGGTCGCCCTGAACGCCAACATCCCCGGGGCCCTGCTGCTGCCGGCCATCTTCGTCGCCGGCTTCGCCGGCGGCGCGGTCTGGGCGGTCGTCCCCGCCTACATGGCCGCGAAGTGGGAGGTCAACGAGATCCTGACGACCCTCATGCTCGTGTTCGTGGCCATCCAGGTCAACGAGTTCCTCATCAACGGGCCGATGCAGGGCGGCATCGGCGCGTACCCCCGCTCGGACCAGATTCCGGACGCCGCGGTGCTGCTCGAGTTCGCGGGGACGGACGTCAACATCGGCATCCTGCTGGCCGTCGCGGCGACGGTCTTCGTCTACCTCCTCCTGAACGTGACCCGGACCGGGTACGAGTTCGTCCTCCTCGGGTCGAACCCGGACGCCGCCCGGCAGGCGGGCGTGAACGCCTTCCGGAAGAGCCTGCTCATCCTGCCGCTCGGTGCCGCGTTCGCCGGGCTCGCCGGCATGGTCGAGATCGCCGGCAACCAGGGACAGCTGGGCTCGCACTGGAGCCCGGGCTACGGCTGGACGGCCATCCCCATCGCCCTCCTGGGGCGGCGCGGCGCGTTCCAGACGATGCTCGCCGGACTGTTCTTCGCCGTCCTGTTCGTCGGCGGCTCGAGTCTCGGGGTGAGCATGGGCATCCCCGCGGCGATCTCGGACGTGATCGAGGCACTCGTGATCCTCTTCCTCATCGCCGCGGAGTTCATCCGCAGCTACCGCATCGACGTGAAGGTGGATGGTGAATCGGTCGGGAGCTCCATCCGACAGCTGTTCGCCACCGGGGGTGGAGCGTAGATGCTCTCCCCCCCACTCCCACTCCAGTCGGGACTCTCGATCGAGTTCGTCAGCGGCCTCGTGGACGTGACCGTCGCCGCCTCGACGGTACTGATCCTCGCCGCGCTGGGCGAGATCGTCGCCCAGAAGGCGGGCGTCCTCAACCTGGGGCTCGAGGGCATGATGCTGTTCGGCGCGCTATCGGGGTTCGTCGCGGCGACCGCGACGGGGAACCTCTACCTCGGATTCGGGGCGGCGATACTCGTCGGGATGGCCGTCGCCGGCCTACACGCGTTCCTCTGTATCTCGCTGAAGTCCGACCAGGTCATCAGCGGCCTGATGATCACGCTGCTCGGAATCGCCGTGACGACGTACTTCGGGAGCTCGCGCAACGGGGAGGCCATCGATGGGGCGAACGAGGTGATGGTGCCCCTCGTCGGCGAGTACCTCGTCCAGGTCCCCATCATCGGCGAGGCGTTCTTCCGGGCGGCGCCGACGGACTACCTCGCGCTGTTGCTGGTTCCCACGGTCTGGTACTTCCTCTACCGGACCAACCTCGGACTGGAGCTGACGGCCGTGGGCGAGGACCCCGCGACCGCCGACACGGTCGGGGTGCCCGTGTTCAAACTCCGCTACGCGGCGACGCTGTTCGGCGGGGCACTCGCCGGCCTCGCGGGGGCCCACCTCTCGCTGGTGTTCTCGGAGCTCTGGGTGAACAACATCGTCGCCGGCCGCGGGTGGATCGCGGTCGCGCTGGTGCTCGTCGCGCGCTGGCGCCCGTTCCGGGCGCTGCTCATCGCCTTCGTCTTCGCCGGACTGGACGCCTTCCAGGTCCAGTCACAGGGGCTCGACCTCGGGAGCGGCCCCGTCCTGAGCTTCCTGATGGACCCGACGGTGATGCTCATGTACCCCTACCTCGCGACGATCCTCATCCTCTGGCTCGCCTCGCGTGGCGAGGTCCGCGAGCGCCTGGGTGGCCCCGCGGCGCTCACCCAGCCGTACATCCGAGAGGAGTAGTACCAGGGCCAGGCGGGAGGACGGTCCTCGGCCGTCGTCTCTCGTCCGCCGACAGTTCTCTCCCGTCCGTCCCTCGACAGTTCTCCTCGGCCGTTCTCCCCGACCACCCGTCGACCGTCCCTCGACAGTTCTCCTCGACCATCCGTCGACGGGCCCGTCCCGCGGCTGGTGTCGATCCGGACGGAGCACGGGCGGCTGTGGTCCGCGGTTCGTGGCGGCCGCTCACGTGGCGGCCGCTGGTCGGGGATCGGGTGCGAAAGAAAAGCCGGAGCCGCGATCAGGACTGGACGCCGTCGATGTACTCCCCCATCGTCGTGTTCCGCTCGTACTTGTTCATCGACTCCCACTTCGTCCCGGCCCAGATCTCCGTCTCACCGCTGATGACTGCCTCCTCGGTCGAGGCGACCTCGTCCTTGACGTCCTGCGGGACGTTCGGGCCCCACTCGTCCAGGAGAATGCCCTCCTTCTCCAGCCCGTAGAAGTTCAACCGCTGTTCGGGGAACTCGAATCGACTCTTGTCCATCAGGCGTCCTTCCTTCGCCGCCATCGCGGTCGCCTCGTAGAACGGCTCCCAGTTCCAGACACAGGACGTGATGTACTCCTCACCGCCGACATCCGCGAGTGTGTCCGCGTACCCGACGCTCATGACGTCGTTGTTCGCGGCGGTCCGCGTCACGGCGGGGGAGCTCTGGTGGTCCGCGAGCACGTCGGCGCCCTCGCTGATGAGCGCCTCCGCCGCCTGCTGCTCCTTCGTGGGGTCGAACCAGGTGTTGATCGTCCGGACCTCCATGGTCACGTCGGGGTTGACGGACTTCGCGCCGAGCATCATCGCGTTGATCTCGCCGTACAGGACGGGGATCGGGAACGCGACGACGAACCCGAGCGTGTTCGTCTCCGTCATCATGCCGGCGGCGACACCGGAGAGGTAGCGCGCCTCCGCGATGTTCCCGACGTACTGGCCGACGTTCTTCGGGCTGTCCTCGACGCGGGAGACGCGGACTGACTCGAGGTAGACGTCCGGGTTCTCCTTCCCGACCTGAACGCAGGCGGGTCCGTAGTCGAACGTCGTCCCCTCGATGATGTCGTACCCCTGATTGACGAGGTCGTTGAAGACGTCGGTGGCCTCGGAGGCAGCGACGTCCTCTACCTTCGTGGTCTCGAGCCAGTCGAACTTCTCGGTCACGGCCTGCCGTCCGACCTCGTGGCGGTGGTAGAACCCACTGTCCGAGAGCGGCTCTGCGTACACGTACGCCGCCTTGACCGTGTCCTTCGGGGTGGGGCTCGCGCCCGAATCGTCGTCGGTCGGGCTGTTAGACCCACCACCACCGTCGCCACCGTCGCCACCGTCGCCACCGTCGGCGCCGCCTGACTCGAAGCACCCGGCGAGGCCGAGGGCTCCTGCACTGCTAATCGTCGCTAATGCTTGTCTGCGAGTGTATGTCATTGTCGTACCTATCCCCACCATAAGCCTTTCTCTATTTAGTTCTATCCATCGTGGCGGTTTATCGCGTTCCGGCTCGGTTCCGTTGGGGTTCGTCCAGTCGAGGGCGCCATCTATTGGACATAGAGTTAAGGGACTTCCCTCGAATCGACAGACATGGTCGATCTCCTCCTCGACGGCGGGGTGCTCCTCACCCAGGACGACGAGCGGACCGTGTTCGACGACGGGGCGGTAGCGATAGACGACGGGCGGATCGTCGCCGTCGGGCCACGATCCGACGTCGCGGACGCCCACGACCCCCGCCAGACCATCGACACGACCGGGCACGTCGTCTGTCCGGGGTTCGTCGACGCGCACCTCCACACCGCCGACGTACTGCTCCGCGGCCGGTCGGGGCACGACCGCGCCCTCTTCGACTGGCTCTACAACGTCAAGAGCCCGGGCTTAGCCGCGATGGACGCCAACGACCACGCACTGGCGACCCGGCTCGTCTGTGCCGAGGCGACCCGGGCGGGGATCACGACGCTCGTCGACAACGATCTCGAGGGAGGCTGGTACGACGGGAAGCCGGAGGCGAAGCTCGACGCGTACGCCGAGTCGGGGCTCCGGGTCGCGTACGCGAGGGGGTTCCTCGACGAGCCGCCCGACGCGGGGTTCGAGGCGTTCGTCGACGACGTCACGGCCCGGGAACCGGGCGTCGAGCACGTGCCCCTCGAGGAGCTGGTCGAGGAGACCGCCCACGCCATCGGCCATGCGGAGGACCTGATCGAGACCCACCACGGGCGGGCGAACGGCCGCCTCTCGGTCTGGGTCGCACCGGCCGTGGTCGAGGGGGTCTCGCCGGAGGGACTCCGCGCCGCTCGACAGCTCGCCGTGGACCACGGGGTCTCGACCACGACGCACGTCGCCGAGACCGCCCAGCAGGCCGGCGACACCCTCTCGGCCGTCGAGTACCTCCGCAACGTCGGCTATCTCGGCCCGGAGACGCTCCTCGGCCACTGTGTCCACGTCGACGACCGGGACGCCCGGCTGCTGGCCGGCTCCGGGACCCGGGTCGCCCACAACCTGCTCACGAACCTGCGGCTCGGAGCGGGACTCGCACCGGTCGAGACGCTGCGGGCCCGCGGCGTCCCCGTCGGGCTGGGGACCGACAACCCGTCGCTGAGCGACACGGTGGACGTGCTCGGGGACGCCCGGTTCGCGGCGACCGTCCACGACGGCGCCCACGAGGACCCCGGACGCGTCCGGGCGCAGGCGGCGCTGGACATGGCCACCCGCGAGGGGGCCCGCGCGGTCGGGATGGCCGACGTCGGGTCGCTCGAGGCCGGGACCCCGGCGGACGTCGTCGCCGTGGACTGCGACCGACCCGGGCTGGTCCCCCGGCAGGACCCGGTGACGACCCTCGTGTACGGGGCGAGCGGGCGAGACGTCACCACCGTCGTCTGCGACGGCGAGGTGCTGCTGCGCGACGCCGGGCGGTCGCGGGTGGAGCGCCGACGGCCGGACCTGCTCGACCGGGCGCGGGCGGCGGCGACCCGGATCGCCGACACGGCCGGACTCCCCGCCGCCAGCGACGCTGGCGAGGGGAGGGGCCACCGGTAGCTTTTTCCCCGCACATCCGGGTTACTGAGTCATGGTAACTGCTGACGGAGGGGACTCCCTTCCGTTCCTGGAGATGCGGAACATCCACAAGACGTTCCCCGGCGTCGTGGCGAACGATCAGATCGACTTCGCCGTCGAGCGGGGGGAGATCCACGGCCTCCTCGGCGAGAACGGCGCCGGAAAGAGCACGCTGATGAAGATCCTCTACGGGCTCTACCACCCCGATGGGGGTGAGATCCGCCTCGACGGGCGACCGGTCGACCTCGAGTCACCACAGGACGCCATCGAGCTCGGCATCGGGATGGTCCACCAGCACTTCAAGCTCATCCCGAAGCTCACCGTCGCCGAGAACGTCGTTCTGGGGCTGCGCGAGCCGGCCGGAAGCGCCGGGAGCGACGGGGGGCCGCTGTCGAAGGGACCGCTGGCCACCCTCTGGTCGCTGTTCACCCGCGACCGGGAGCGGACCGACGAGCGCGTCGCCGAACTCGCGGCCCGGTACGGTCTGGAGGTGGACCCGGCGCGCGAGGTGTGGCAACTCGACGTGGGACAGCAGCAGCGCGTCGAGATCCTGAAAGCGCTGTACAGGGACGTCGAGTTGCTGGTACTGGACGAGCCGACCGCCGTGCTGACGCCCGCGCAGATCGACCGACTGTTCGAGACGCTGGAGCGGCTCCGGGCGGAGGGCCTCACCATCATCATCATCACGCACAAGCTCGGCGAGCTGACCGACATCACCGACCGGGTGACGGTCCTGCGCGACGGTCAACGCGTCGACACGGTCACGACGGACACGGTCTCCGAGAGCGACCTGGCCGAGATGATGGTCGGGCGCGAGGTGCTCCTGGACGTCGACATCGAGCGACGACAGCCCGGGGCGCCGGTCCTCCGGACCGACGCGCTTCGCGTCGAGAACGACCGCGGGATCGAGGCCGTATCCGGCGTCGACCTGACGGTCCACGAGGGCGAGGTCGTCGGGATCGCCGGCGTCAGCGGGAACGGGCAGCGCGAACTCGTCGAGGCGGTGGCCGGCATCCGCGACGCGACCGGCGGCAGCATCACCGTCGGGGAGACGACGCTCGACCCGGGCGACACGCGCGCCTTCGTCGAGGCCGGGGTCGCCTACATCCCCGAGGACCGCCACAAGTACGGCTGCGCACCGGGGCTGGACCTGACGCGGAACGCCATCATGAAGACGTACCGGTCGAGCGACTACGATCGGATCGCCGGTGTCGGCCTCGACTACGGCGCGGCACGCGAGTACGCCGAGCACATCGTCGAGGAGTTCGACGTGCGCGTCCCGGACGTGGATGTCCAGGCCAGGAACCTCTCAGGGGGGAACCTCCAGAAGTTCATCATCGGGCGGGAGCTGAGCCGGAACCCCCGGCTCGTCCTCGCGAACCAGCCCTCCCGCGGGCTGGACGTGGGCGCCATCGAGTACGTCCAGTCCGTGATGCTGGAGCAGCGCCAGGCCAACACCGGCATCCTCCTCCTCTCGGAGGACCTGGACGAGGTGCTCGAACTCAGCGACCGCATCGTCGTCATGTACGACGGGGAGCTGATATACGAGACGACCGCGGCGGACGCCGACCGGGACACCGTCGGCGCGTACATGACCCGCGGTGCCGAGGGGGAGCGCGGCGGCGAGACCCGCCAGCGGGGCGACGTGTGACGATGTCCATGGAGTTCACCATCAGCCTCGCCAACGAGGTCACGTTCGACGCCTTCGAGGACTGTCTCGCCGTCGTGGACGACCTCGCGTACGACACCCTGTTCGTCGGCGACGAGCGGCTCAACCGCAACAGCTACACGCTGCTCGCGCTGGCCGCCGACCGGACCGACCGGGTCGACCTCGGCACCGCGGTCACGAACCCCTACACCCGCCACCCGGCGATGACGGCGGCCGCAATCGCCACCGTGGACGACCTCTCGGGCGGCCGGGCGAAACTGGGTCTCGGCGGTGGCTCGCCCATCGTGCTCGACCCGCTCGGCATCGAGCAGGAGGACCCGATCGGCGCGGTCCGGGACGCGGTCCGGACGATCCGGCCGCTGCTGGCCGGCGAGTCCGTCGGCATCGAGAGCGCGCAGTTCGCCACCGACGGCGCGACGCTGGACGTGACGCCGGTCTCGGAGGTCCCCATCTACATCGCCGGGCGGGGGCCCAGCATCCTCGGGCTGGCGGGGTACCGCGGCGACGGCGTCCTGGCCGGGGCGGGGCTGGCGAGCGTCGAGGGGATGGCCTACGCCCGCGAACGCATCGCGGACGGGGCCGAGAAGGCCGGGCGGTCGGTCGATGACCTGGACGTGGTCTGCTGGGCGTTCCTCTCCATCGCGTCCGACCGCGAGGCCGCCCTCGACGCCGTGAACCCGCTGGTCGCCAGCATCGTCGACAAGACGCCGATGCCCGCGCTGACGGCCATCGGGATCGACGAGGCGGACGCGGCGGCGGTCAAGGCTCTCGACGACGTGGGCGACCGCTCCGCGGCCGACCTCCGAGAGCACGTTCCCCGGGCGGTGACCGAGCAGTTCGCCGTCGCCGGAACGCCCGAGGAGTGCCGGAACCACGTCGAGCGGCTCCGTGACGCCGGCGTGGACCACCTCGGCACGCTCGTCTTCGAGAACGAGGAACACGACCCCCGAGAGACGCTGGAGGTCTTCTCCGACGCGGTCGCGCGGCCGCTCGGGTAGCGGTACGGAGCTGCCGTGCCGGTCAGTTCAGCCGGGTCACCGCGTACCCCCGTTCCTCCATCCCCGTCACGATGCGGGCGGTCTGCTCGTGACCGCTCGTCTGGATGTGGAAGTCGAGATAGGCCTCGCCGATGGTCAGGTCCTCGACCTCCCGGTCGTGGCGGACGGTGCGGATGTTCGCCCCGTGGTCGGCGATGACCCCCGCAATCTCCTCCATCTTCCCGGGTTCGTCGTCGATGCGGATCCGGAGTCGGATGAGCTGCTCGCGCTCGGTCAGCGCGTGGGTCACGATGGTCCGGAGCATCGTCATGTCGAGGTTCCCTCCGCTGAGCAGCGGGACCACGGTCTCGTCGGCCACGTCGAGGTCGTCGCCGAGGAGGGCGGCGACGGAGGCCGCGCCGGCCCCCTCGACCACCTGCTTCGCCCGTTCGAGCAGGACGAGCACCGCCCGCGAGATCTCGTCATCGGTGACGGTGACGACCTGGTCGACGTGGTCGGCGATGTGGTCGTAGGTCAGCGCCGAGATGCCGCCGGTCGCGATCCCGTCGGCGACCGTGTCGACGTCCGCGACCGTGTGGGGTGCCCCCTTGTCGAGGCTGTCGGGGACCGTCGCGGCGCCCTCGGCCTGCACGCCGACGACCCTGACATCGGGGGCGACGTGTGACAGGGCCGTCGCGACGCCGCTCACCAGCCCGCCGCCGCCGATGGGCACGACGACGGTGTCGAGGGTCGGGCAGTCCTCGTACAGTTCGAGGCCCAGCGTCCCCTGGCCGGCGACGATGTCGGGGTCGTCGTAGGCGTGGATGAACGCCGCGTCCGTCCCATCGACGAGCGACCGGGCGTGGTCCATCGCGCCCCGGAAGTCGCGTCCCTCGAGCACCACCTCGGCTCCGTAGCCGGCGGTGGCGTCGATCTTCGTCTGCGGTGCTGTCTTCGGCATCACGATGGTGACGTCGACCCCGAGTTCCGTCCCCGCGAGGGCCACGCCCTGGGCGTGGTTGCCGGCGCTCGCGGCGACGACCGGACGGGCCCCATCCTCGTCCGCGAGCTGGGCGATGGCGTTGTACGCGCCGCGGGGCTTGAACGAGCCCGTCCACTGGAGGTGCTCCATCTTCAGGTGGACCGCCCCACCGACCAGTTCCGAGAGCGAGCGGCTGTACTCCACGGGGGTCCGCTTGACCACGTCGGGCGCCCCGTCCAGCCGCGTCCGGGCCGCGCGGATGTCCTCGATGCCGAGTCGCGGACCGTCACCGTCCGAGGCGGGTGCCGGCCGGGTCATCCCTCGGTCGCCACCATCACCAGTTCGAGCGCGGCACCCTCGGGGAGGTCGCGGACCTCGACCACGTCGCGGGCGGGGGGCGGGCCCTCGAAGTACTCGGCGTACACCTCGTCCATCGCCGGGAAGTCGTCGACGTCACGGAAGTACGCCGTCGTCCGGACGACGTGCTCGAAGCCGGTCCCAGCCTCCGCCAGGATCGCCCCCAGGTTCTCCATCACCTGCCGGGTCTGCTCGGCGACCGACCCCTCGACCGGGGTGCCGTCGGGCGTCACGGGGATCTGCCCGGCGGTGAACACGAACCCGTTCGCGACCGTGGCGTGGGAGTAGGCCTGCTCTTCCGGCGGTGCGCCGCTGGTGGAGACTGCGCGGAACATGCAATCTCCAACGGTGACCACCCGAATAAGCGTTGTGTCACTTGCTGCCACGCTAGCGCGTGGTGTTTGACCACCCGCCACGGTGGAGTGTGGCCGCCGGCGCGGGGCGGGTAGCTTTTTGTCACGGTAGCACGACCCACGAGTGTCATGCACGATAGACGGCCCGACGCCGCCTTCCTCGACAGCGGAGTTGCCTCGTTCATGGGGACGCCGACGCTCGACCCGTACGACGCCGACGCGATGGCCGCCACCGACGCGTCCGTCGGCGTCGTCGGGTTCCCGTTCGACAGCACCTGCATCAGCCGCTCCGGCGCGAACATGGGGCCGCAGGCGGTCCGTGCGGCCAGCCGGCAGACCCGCCACTACCACTTCGAGTACGACACCGACCTCCGGGACCACTACACGATGGTCGACTGCGGTGACGTGCCCACGGTTCCGGGGAACTCGCCCGAGAGCCTGGACCGTGGCGCGGCCCTGCTCGGGCGGCTCCTCGACGCGTCGATGCTGCCGGTGCTCGTCGGGGGGGACCACAGCGTCACGACCGCCGGGGTGCGGGCGCTGGGCGAGCGGGCCGACGACCCCGGACTCGTCCTCGTCGACACCCACTTCGACACCGCCGACGAGGTGGCGGGCGAGCGGTACAACCACTGCTGCCCCATCGCTCGCGCCGTCGACGAAGGGGGATTCGACCCCGAGCGCGTGAGCATCGTCGGCCTCAGCGCGCCGACGAACCCGCGCGAGGAGCTGGAGGTGGCGCTCGACCAGGGGATGAACCTCTACTCGCTGGACGAGGTGGCCCGCCGGGGCGCGGCGACGGTCGCCAGCGAGGCCGCCGCGGCGGCGTTCGACGGGGCCGACGCCACCTACCTGACGCTCGACATCGACGTGCTCGACGCCGGGAGCGCCCCCGGGACGGGCGTTCCGACCAACGGCGGGCTCTACTCCCGGGAGTTCCTCCAGGTCGTCGGGGCGGTGGCCAGTCACGGTCTCGACGCGCTCGACGTGGTCGAGGTGTCGCCACAGCTCGACCCCGCGGGCGTGACGAGCCGGATGGCCGTCCGGGCCGTCGTGGACGCGCTCGCGGCGAGCGCGCTCGGCGAGTCACACGCCGTCGGAACCGGAACCGCGGCCGCGGCGCAGTGTCGACGGTCGCGCGAGTGAGCGTCCCCCGACGGGCGACCGTCCCGACCGGGTGAGTGGCCCCGGCGGTCGTCCATCCCGACGCCGTGGCGAACATTTATCTCCGTCTGGGATACACGCTACTCCGTGTCACACCTACCACCCACCGTCCGCCCACCCACGGAGGGGGAGCTGCGGGCGGCCGCGGACCGGTTCCATCTCGACCTCTCCGAGGAGGAACTGGCTGACTTCATGGAGCTCGTCTCGGGGCAGCTGGCGGTGTACGAGGCCATCGCCGCGATGACGGAGCCGAAGCGCGAGCACACGTCGAGAGAGCGGGACCCGGGCTACCGGCCGGGGACGGACGAGGACCCGAACAACGCGCACCTGCGGATCTGCGAGGTACGCGGCGCGGACGCGGGCCCGCTCGCGGGGTACGAGGTCGGCGTGAAGGACAACATCGCGGTCGCCGGCGTCGAGATGACCGCCGGGTCGGTCGCCCTGGAGGGGTACGTCCCGAGCGAGGACGCCGTCGCCGTCCGCCGACTCCTCGACGCCGGCGCGACGGTCACCCGCAAGAACAACATGGACGCGCTGGCCGTCTCGGGGAGCGGCGAGCCGACGCCGACCGGCCCCATCATCAACCCCCACTCCGACGACCACCTCGCCGGCGGCTCCTCCGGGGGGTCGGCGGTCGCCGTCGCGACCGGCGACGTCGACGTCGCCGTCGGGACCGACCAGGCGGGGTCGCTGCGCGTCCCGGCGGCGTGGTCGGGCTGCGTCGGCCTGAAGCCCACCCACGGCCTGGTCCCGTACACCGGCGCGATGCAGCAGGGCGTCTCGTGGGACCACGTCGGCCCGATGGCCCGGACGGTCGAGGACGCCGCGAAGCTCCTGCAGGTGCTGGCGGGGCCACACCCCAGCGACCCGCGGTCGCGGGGGATGTCGCCCGGCGATTACGTGGGGTCGCTCGACGCCGGCGCGGACGGCCTCACCGTGGGCGTGCTGGAGGAGGGGTTCGGGACCGAGCACAACGAGCCCGGCGTCGACCGGACGGTGGAGGCGGCCATCGACGGGCTCGCCGACGCCGGCGCCGGCGTCGAGCGGGTGTCGGTCCCCCGCCACGCCGACGGCGTCCTCATCGCGCTCGGCGTGGAGGTCGAGGACCTGGCCGCCATGTGGGAAGCGGAGGGGGTCGGCCACTACGTGGGCGGGACACGCGACCGGCAGTTCGCCGCCGAGTTCGCGAAGGCCCGGCGGGCCAGCGCCGACGACTTCGCGCCGACGGTCAAGCAGCTCTGCCTGCTCGGCGGCTACCTCCGCGAACACCACCACTCGCGGTTCTACACGAAGGCCGTCAACCTCGCCCAGGCGCTCACGTCGGAGTACGAGGCCGCACTCGAGGGGGTGGACGTCCTGGCGATGCCGACCGCGCCGACCACCGCGTTCGAGATCGAGTCGGACCTCTCGCGTGTCGAGCTGGTGAGCCGGTCGCAGGGGAAGGCCGGGCGGACCCAGAACACGATGCCGTTCAACCTCTCGGGCCATCCCGCCGTCTCCGTCCCGGCGGGGACGAGCGACGGGCTGCCGGTCGGGCTGATGCTCGTCGCCGGGCAGGGGGCCGAGGAGACGCTCGTGCGGGCCGGCGCGGCCGCCGAGGCGGCCGTCGACTGGGACCCCCGGGCCGCGATCCGCTGAGGCGACGGGGCGGGACACAACTGTTAACACACTCCCTGGAGAGATGAGGGTATGCGTCTCGTCAGCCTCGATGACGTCGACAGACCAACCGTCGACGACGGGTTCCGGCTCGCGGAACTCGCCGCCGGCGACCGGACCAGTATCCTGCACTACACCATCGACCCGGGCGTCCGCGTCCCCCGCCACCAGCACGAGCACGAGCAGCTGGGGTACGTGTTCGCCGGCGAACTCACGTTCCTGCTCGACGACGGGACCGAGGTGACCGCCGGGCCGGACGACACCTACACCATCGACGCCCACGAGGGCCACGCCGCCGTCAACCGCGGCGAGGAGACGGTACTGGGGATCGACATCTTC
Source organism: Haloglomus litoreum (assembly GCF_029338515.1). Classification (GTDB taxonomy): domain Archaea; phylum Halobacteriota; class Halobacteria; order Halobacteriales; family Haloarculaceae; genus Haloglomus; species Haloglomus litoreum. The sequence goes on from NZ_CP119988.1 coordinate 4,318,279, forward strand.
AGCCCGCCGCGGACGGATCTCGACTGGGAGTCGTGGGTCACCGAGCGACACGCAGCCGAGGGAGCGACCGGGACGGAGGGCGAGTGAGATGGCGCTCCGCCCCCCGACCGAGGCCGACGTCCGCGCCATGGGCGAGCGGTTGCACCTCGACCTCTCGGACGAGGAGGTGGCGGACTTCCGCGACCTGCTCGCCGACGGGCTGGAGGCCTACGAGACCGTCCGCGACCTGCGCGGGACCTACCGGTCGACGCCGACGCGCGAGCGCGACAGCGGCCGGCGAGTCCGCGAGGACGACCCGTACAACGCCTGGATCACCGCGTGTCACGTCGCCGGCGACGACGGAGGACCGCTCGACGGATGGCGGATCGCCGTCAAGGACAACGTCGCGGTGGCCGGCGTCGAGATGACCTGCGGGTCGCGGGTCGTCGAGGGGTACGTCCCGAACCACGACGCGACCGTCGTCCGGCGGCTGCTCGACGCCGGGGGGGACGTTGTCGGGAAGACGAACATGGACGACATGGCGTTCACGGGCAACGGCCACTCCAGCGCGTTCGGGCCGACGCTGAACCCCCACGACCCGTCGCGCCTCGCCGGCGGCTCCTCCGGCGGGAGCGCAATCGCCGTCGTCGAGGACGAGGCCGACCTCGCAATCGGGGCCGACCAGGGCGGGAGCATCCGCGTCCCGGCGGCGTGGTGTGGCATCGTCGGCCACAAGCCCACCCACGGGCTGGTCCCCTACACCGGCATCGTCGGCATCGAGAACACCATCGACCACGTCGGCCCGATGGCGGCGGACGTGGAGACGGCGGCTCGGGCGCTGACGGTCATGGCGGGGCGGGACCCTGACGACCCCCGACAGCCAGGGACGGTGCCGGAGCGCGACTACGCGCGCGACCTCGATCCGGACCCGGCGTCGCTGTCGGTCGGCGTCGTGAGCCAGGGATTCACCCGGCCGGAGGCGGACGACCGGGTCGAGGAGCGCGTCCGGGCGGCGGTGGACGCGCTCGCGGACGCGGGCGCCAGCGTTGAGGAGATCTCGCTGCCCGAACACGACGACGCCGAGGCCGTCTACGACGTGGCGCTCGCCGAGGGAACCTACGCTGCGATGGTTGGGGAGGGGGTCGGACACAACTGGCTCGGCTGGTACGACGAGGGGTGGGTGGAGGCGTTCGGGAAGTTCCGGCGCGCCCAGGGCGGGGACTTCCCGCCGACGGTCAAGTACACGCTCCTGCTGGGCGCGTACAGCAGCGAGGCGTACCACTCCGCCTACTACGCGGCGGCGATGAACCTGCGTCGGGAACTGGTGGCCGCCTACGACGAGGCACTCGCCCCGTTCGACGTGCTGGCGATGCCGACGACGCCCCAGCTCCCGAACGAGTACGTCCCCGACCAGGACCGCGTCGCGTTCATCGACGACGCGTGGGGGAGCCTCGCGAACTGCTGCCCGTTCAACGCCACCGGCCACCCCGCCCTGTCGGTACCGGTCGACCCCGTCGACGGACTGCCGGTCGGCCTGATGCTCGTCGGGGAGCAGTTCGACGACGGGACGGTCCTCGACGCGGGGCGGGCGGTCGAGGCGGTCGTCTGACGATCACGTCGTGTGACACCACCCAACACACTTATACGCCGGTACCGAGATATCCGCCCATGGACCAGATGTTCGCGCCGTGGCGCCTGGAGTGGGTCCAGCGCGACGACAGGGAGGAGACGTTCGACGGCTGTGTTCTCTGTGGGCTGGCGGACGGAGACGACCGCGAGCACCGCATCCTCGCCCGCAACGACCACGCCTACGTCGTCCTGAACAACGCGCCGTACGCGCCGGGACACTCGATGGTCGTCCCGACGGACCACGTGGGGGAGTACCACCACCTCGACGAGACGACGATGCTCGCGCTGGACCGCCTCCAGAGCGCGACGATGGAGACGCTGGAGAACGTCTACGCCCCGCAGGGGTTCAACGTCGGGATGAACATCGGCAAGGCCGGCGGCGCCTCCATCGAGGACCACCTCCACGTCCACGTCGTCCCACGGTGGGAGGGCGACGCCACCTTCATGCCCACCACTGCCGACACGCAGGTCATCGTCGAGGCGCTGGACGAGAGCTACGAGAAGCTCCGCAAGGAGTTCCGGAGAGTCGCCGGGGCAGGGGGCGTGGAACCGGAGGGTGCGATCCGGGTCGACGGCTGACTGGCGGGCGGCGAGCAGGAGCAACGAACGGGACGACCCGACCGCAGTCGCGGGGCGGTCACTGGAGTTCGGCGACGATGTCTCGGCCCTCGACGTAGACGAGGTTCTCCGCCCGTGCGTAGTTCCGGGCCGCGGTCGGGGGGAGCGCCCGGCCCGTCTCGTCGTCCAGCATCTCGCAGACGACCGTCGCGGGGGCCCGGCCGGCCGCACGGGCCAGGGCGAGGCTCAGCTCCGTGTGGCCCCGGCGCTCGGCGAGGAGGCCGGACGCGCCACGGAGGAGGTGGACGTGGCCGGGCGCGCGGAACGTCGCCGCGAAATCGACGGAGGCAGGGGCGGCCGCCGCCGCCCCCAGTTCCGAGATGGTCAGCGCGCGGTCCTCGTCGGGGATGCCCGTGCGCGTGTCCCGGTGGTTCACCGTGAGCGAGAACGAGGACCGCTCGTCGTACGAGAGGTGGTCGCTCGACGCGGCCGGGTGGTCGAACTCGTCGGCGAGGAACGGCAGATCGAACGCCGCGGCGGTGGCCTCGTCGAGCGCGACGCAGACGAGCCCTCCCGCGTCGTTCCGGAGTCGGGCCACGTCCGCGGGCGTCACCGCGGCAGCCGGGTAGACGAGGTCGGTCTCCCCCTCGCGGTCGTCGAAGTCGTGAACGAGGACGGGCGATCCGGTACGGAACGCCCGGACGGCCCGCTCCACGCTCGAAGCAGCCTCCGGCACGGGTTCACTCTGCGACACGGAGGATCACCTCGCTCCCGGCGTCGATGGCCAGTTCGGCCCGCAGTTCGACCGGCGCGATGACCTCCACGATCCGCTCGTCGTGGTGGGTCCGGTCGGGGACGAGGATGTGCGCCGGCGAGAACTCCCCCTCGCCCGCCTCGACGGTCACGGGGTAGCAGGTCGCGGCGCCGTAGGTCCGCTCCTCGTCGCTCCACTCGTCGATGCGGACGCCGTCGGCCATCGTCTGGAGCCGGTCCCGGTGGGGGGTGTCGTCGCCGACGGCCACGTTGAGCGTCCCGGGGAACGGCTCGTACCCCAGCCGCGCCTCGAACTGGCGCTGGTACCCGTCCAGCGAGATGTAGTGCTTGCCCTCACCCATCCCGTCGGTGACGGTCCCGGCCAGGGTCGGTTCGTCCCCGGCGGCGAACAGGCGGCGGTACTCGTAGTACTCCCCGTGCAGGACGGACTCACCCTTCTCGGTGATGCTGACGTTCTGGCCGTCGTCGACCAGCTGCCGCGAGACGTGGTCGGTCTCCTCCAGTTCGCGCAACCGCCGGGAGACCGTCTGGGCCGAGACCCCGAGTTTCCCCGAGAGTTCGCTACAGGAGACGTGGACCGGCCGCCCCAGTCCGCCGTCGAGTGCGAGCTGTTTGAGCGTCGCCAGCTCGTTGTAGTCTATCGAGTCGTGTTCGCGTGGCGCGATCATCATGGTTCGGTGAACTTCTGTGTACAGCGTTAGCACGCCGGCAGCCGTGCCGTAACGATATCGTTACGCCATAATAAAACTTGGTGTCGGAGGGGCTCGTGATCCGGTTCGGATATATCTAACAGCTCATGTCGACTCCGCGAGCAGCTTCAGCTCGAGTTCGTTGCTCGCGGCGAGGAGCAGGTCCGGAAGCTCCGTCCGGAACCGGTCTCCCTTCATGCGTTTCGCGGGGCCCGTCACGATGATGGACCCGACGGGGGCCTCCTCCTGGAGGACGGGAACGGCGACCGAACGCATCCCGAGCGTCGTCTCCTCGTCGTTGAACGCGACACCGCGCTCCCGGATCGTCTCGAGCTCCGCGAGCAGCGCCTCCGGGTCCGTGACGGTGTGTTCGGTCATCCGGGGCAGCCCATGGGTCTCGAGGATCTCCCGGACGCGCGACTCGGGGAGGTGAGCCAGGATGGCCTTCCCCGCGGCGAGGTGGTGCATGTGGCTCCGCTTCCCGACCCACGCTCCCACGGTGAGCGCCCGCTGGCCGGCCGACCGGTAGAGGTCTATCACGCGGCCGTGTTCCTCGACGGTGAACCAGACCAGTTCCTCGGTCTCGTCCGCGACCCGGTCGATGACCGGCCGGACGACACGCTCGGACGGGAACCGGTTGGTGGCGTGCATCCCGTGGTCGAGGAACCGGAGGCTCAGGTAGAACGTGTCCCCCTCGCGGACGAGGTACTCGCGGGATTCGAGCGTCTGCAGGTACTCGTGTGCGGTGCTCTTCGCGATGTCGACCCCGGATGCGACCTCGCTCGTGGTGGCCCCGTCGAGGTCGCGAATCAGTTCGATGATATCGAACACCCGTTCGGCGGTCTTGATTCCCCGCGAGTTCGTCGTATCGTCCGTCATGAGTCGAGGGACGGCTCCTTCCCACCTAAATCTTCGCCCGCCGACTGTGGACCAGGGTGGCACCGTCCGTTCGGAGCCTCCAGGAATATCGAACGTTCATTGTTATCTATCCACATTCCCGCCGGCCGTCGATCCCCCACGGTCCACCGCTCCCGACCGGACGCGCGGGGGCGAAGTCGCGAGCATCGTTACTCGTGTTAGTCCTGGGCGATTCGAGCGTGACCCCACAGGGAGCCCCAGCCATTACAGTACTACTCATGTAATGCTCCCTGCCGAGCGCGATCCCACAGGGAGCCCCATCCATTACAGTATTACTCATGTAATGCCCCCTGCCGAGCGCGACCCTAACGAGGGATGCGGCCGACATCGCGGGGCCCTCACAACGAGTTATTCAATTTAAATATTTGTAACACTGCCCGACGAAAAGATTTAGAACGACCGTCCCCAGATCCGACCAGGATGGTCAAGCTAGAGGGTATCGACGGGGCGCGGTTGCGAGCGGCACTCTCGGAGGTGGAGACGGCCAAGGGAGCCAAACGACTGATGGTGGCGCTGGCGTACAAGGACGGCGTCGACGTCGACGTGCTCACCGCCCGGTACGGCATCCCGCAGTCGACCGTCTACTACTGGCTCGACCGCTTCGAGGAGCGCGGACTCGAGGACGCGCTGGAGGACGACCACCGTCCGGGGCGCCCACCGAAGCTGACCGACGAGCAACGCGCCGCGGTCGAGACGTGGCTCTCGGACCCCCCAGAGGGGGCCGAGCGATGGACGGCGGACCGCCTCCGGCGACGGATCAGCGAGGAGTTCGGCGTCGAGTACTCGGCCGCCCACGTCGGCCGGGAGTTCCTCACCTGAGGAATGAGTCCAAGAACTACCATCGTAACCGTTGGCCGCCTCGGATCCCCAATCCGACTACTCCACCCGCCTCAACCGATGCATCGACGGATCGTCCTCGAAGAACCAGTACCCCTCTCTACAAGGATATATCTCGTCTGATTCGACCTCGTCGGCGCAAGCGGACACACCAGGACCCCCGGGACACCCATGGCCCCGGCCACGGACCTGCCGACCGGGACGTTCACGAGGTTCCCGCGACCCGCATCCAGCATTACGGGACGACCGCCTTCGTGCAGTGGACGACGCCGTGGAGGTTCACGGCGATGATGTGCTTCCAGTCCGCGGGGTCGATCTCGTGGGGCGGTCTGCCCCCACCGTACAGGCTCAGGAGGCCGACACGCGCGTTGTTGACCAGCGTGTCGACGCCACCACAGGCGTCGACGACGGCGTCGAGGGCCTCGCCCACCGCGTCGGCGTCGGTCACGTCCGCCGGGCAGATGAGCGTCTCCCCGACCACCCGTCGTCGGCCGTCTCGACGAGGCCGCCGCCCTGCACAGCGCCTCGACCGCACGGTCGACGGTCGACCGGGAGTCACCGAGGTCCTCGATGAGGTCACGCTTCCAGGCGGGCGAGTCGGTCCAGGTACTCGCGGCGTGAGAGCGCGGTGTCCAGCATCCCGAGAGACGGCTGTGCGTGCCCGCACAGGGATGAAACAGGCGCCGATACCGGACACGTATCTCGTCCGAGACCCGTCGACGGACCGGACGTGCCGGCGCGCCGTGCTCAGACGGGCAGGAAGTTCCAGTACGACAGCTCCCAGAGCACGACCAGCCCGGCGAGCGCGAGCCCCGTGTAGTGGACCCGGGTGCCGAGGCCCCATTCCGACTGGCGCCAGGCGAGCGCGGCGATACCGACGATCGCGAGGACGACCGGAACCACCAGGTACGGGACCGCGAGCGCGGCGTCGACGAACGGATGCTCGCCCGCCATCACGGCGAACGGAGCGCTCGCGGCGACGTTCAGGGCCGCGAGCAGCACCAGCAACAGGACGACCAGGAGGCCGACGAGGCCCCGGGCGGCCCACGTCCGGCGTGACCACGGTGGCTGGTCGATGCGCCAGCGGTAGGCCGCGAGCAGGCCCCAGCCGAGCACCGACAGCGAGAACAGCGCGAGACTCCCGAGGGCCACGACCAGCGTCGTCCCGGCGGTCTCGTGGACGGGGAGCTGCTGGAACGCCGCCGCGGGGTTGCGGTCGAGGAACAGGACCATCCCGTCGTCGGAGTCACGGAAGACCAGCAGGCCGTCGCCGTCGACCTCGCGGTAGACGTTCGGCTCGAGTTCGACCCAGCGGGTCGCACCGAAACCGAACTGTGTGGCAGCCGCCGACCGGAGGAGCAGTTCACCGTCGGCGAGCGGGACGACCTCGACGGTCTGGGCCATCGCGGCGAACTTCCACCACGACGTGTACGGCACGCGGGTCGCGCGGAACTCGCCCGCCAGCGCGGCGGTGCGGTCGGCGGCGCCGGCCGACGGCGAGACCGCGGACGGCGACTCGCCGGGGTAGTAGCGGTCGAGGAACGCCTCGAGGAACGCGTTGCCGGCCGCCCCGCCGCCGGGCGCGTTGTACGAGACGAACACGCCGACCTCCTCCCCGGGGAGCAACAGCAACTGGGTGTAGAACAGTTCGGTCGCGCCGCCGTGGCCGATCGCGCGGACGCCGTTGCGGTCCTGCTCGACGAAGCCGTAGGCCATCCCGTTCAGTCGGTCGTCGTGCGTGAACTGCCGGCTGTGCATCTGACGGACGGTCGCCGGCTCCAGGATGCGCCCGCCGTCGAAGCTCCCCTCGCCGAGGTGCGCGAGCATGAACCGGCCCATGTCGGTCGCGGTGGCGCTCATCGAGCCGGCGGGCGGCGTCCCGACGTACTCGAACCGGCCGGCCACGAACGCGCCGTCACGGTACCGGTAGCCGATCGCGAGGTCGTCGGCCAGGTCCCCGGGGACGGGCTGGCGGAACGTCGAGCGGTCCATCCCGAGCGGATCGAGGACGCTCGCCTCGACGTACTCGTCGAACGGCGTGTCGGCCCGCTCGGCGACGACGTGGCCGGCCAGGGCCGCCCCCCAGTTCGAGTAGGCCGCCAGCTCACCCGGCGGGCGGACACGGGCGGGACGGGTATCGGTGAGGGCCTCCCCGAGCGGCTGCACGGCCGACTGGTCGTACAGGAACAGCCCCTCGTAGACGTCCTCGAAGCCGGCGGTGTGGGTGCCGAGGTGCCGGAGCGTCACCGGCTCGTCGTAGGTGGCCGGGACCTCGACCGGCGAATCGTCGAGGTAGCTGTTCACGTCGGCATCGAGGTCCAGGTCGCCCGACTCGACCCCCTGCATCACGGTCGTGTACGTGACGAGCTTCGAGACCGACCCGACCCGGAACAGCGTCCGGTTCGCACGGACCGGGACGTCGTTGGCCACGTCGGCGTGACCGTACCCCTTCGCGAACAGCAGTTCGCCGTCCTTCACGACCGCCACCGTCGCGCCGGGGATGTGATGCGTCTCCAGCTGACTGGTCACCAGCCCGTCCACGAACGGTTCGAGGTCGGCCACGGTGAGTTCGGGCGGCGCCGGCTGTGTGGCCGGGCCGGCAGCCGCGGCCGGGGCAGCGACCTGCGCCAGCACGACCGAGAGCAATACGAGGAGCAGCGTGGAGGTACGGATAGGAGCCCACATACCGGAGTAGACACGTCGAGAGGGCAGAAATACGCGCGCTCGTTCTCACGGGGTGGTAATGGAGCGGAGCCGTGGGGGGCGGGCACCCTCATCACCGACCGTCGTAGCGCCGGTCCCCGCCGGACGGACGCCGGACCGCACGCACCCGTTCCCGGGACGACTCCCCAGCGACCACCCCGGGGAGCCACTCGGGACGGCCGGGGTGACGGGCGCTCACTCGGTCCTCTCCGGGGGGTCGGGACGCTTCCGGACGACGAGGACGGGCGCCACCGCCCCCTCCGCGACGCGCTCGGTCGCGTCGCCGAGCAGGGACGACAGCAGCGAGGGGCCGCCGGCACCCATCACGATGATGTCGAACTCGTCGGACCGGTCGACGATGTCCCGGACCGGGGCGTCGGAGTCGGAGTGCTCCGTGTCGATCTGTTCCGCCGGGAGCCCTCTGTCGAGCAGCGTCTGCCTGGCCCGCTCGACGGCCGCGTCCGCGTCGAACTCGCCGCCGGTGTCCAGTCCCCAGAGCGTCACCGCACCGGCACGGCCGGCCAGCAACGTCGCGACGAGGTCCGCGAGGCGGCCGACGTCGACCGCGCCACGGATGGGGACGACCACGTCCTCGATCGCCCCCGTCGGGTTCGGGAGGAGGGTGGCGGTGGCGCCGACCTCGGCGGCCACCCGCTCGACCGTCTGGTCGCGGTCGTGGGTGAACGCGACGCGGGTCTCCACCCCGCGGCCGACGCCACGGAAGGCGTCCGCGATGTCCTCGATCGCGGTCCGGGCCCGCTCCTCGAACTGCATGCTCGCCTGCTCGGTCGGTGTCTGCTCGGGCAGGACGTGATACCCCAGCAGGACGATGGAGGCGGGCGCGAGGAACTCGACGAGCGGCTCGGAGATGGCCCTGCCCTCCAGAACCTCGACCGGGATGAGGACCCGCGGCGGTTCCCGGATGTCGAGGTCCTGGTCGGACGTGCTGTCGGCGGCCAGCGGCGCGGGATCGTCGTCGGACATCTAGAGCACCCCTTTGAGCATCACGTCGGCGGCGTAGTACTTGTACCACCCGGCGGCCGCGAGCATGATGGCGATGCCGATGACCTGCGAGGCGGGTTGCATGAACCCGATGAGGCCGAAGCTCGCGAGGGCACCGACGCCCGCGACGAGCGGGTACGCCGGCACCCGGAAGTCCGGGTCGTACCACTCGGGTTCGTCACGGCGCATCGCGATGAGCGCGACGCACATCAGCCCGTACATGACGAGGTGGAGGAAGGAGGCGACCTCGGCCAGCACCTCCACCTCGCCCAGCGCGACCAGCACGAGGACCGGGCCGCCGGCCATCGCCAGCGCGACGTGGGGGGTGCCGTACTTCAGGTTCATCCGGCTCGCGACCTTCGGCAGGAGGGCGTCCCGGCTCACGGCGAAGACGGCCCGCGAGGTCGAGAGGATGGAGGCGTTCGCACTCGAGACGGTCGCCAGGAGGCCGGCGAGGAGGATGGCAAGCGCGCCGGCGCTCCCGACGAAGTTCCGAGCCACCTCGACGATGGCCGTCTCGCCGAACGTCTCGAGCCGCGCACTGCCGAAGGCGCTCGTCGCCACGAAGATGGTCGCGACGTACAGCACCGCGACGATGAGGACCGACCCGACCATCGCCAGCGGGAGGTTCCGGCCGGGCTGTTTGATGTCGCCGGCGACGGTCGCGACCTGCGCGAACCCGAGATACGACGTGAACACCAGCGCCGCCGTCGTGAACATCGGGAACGGCCCGTACCGGAAGAAGGTCTCCGGAGTCGACTGGCTGCCGAACACCCCCAGCGCGTCGAGGCCACCGAACCCCAGGAACAGCACGAGGATGGTGAGCAACAGCCCGACGACGTAGTTCTGGAGCTTCGCGGCGTTCTCCGTCCCGAACAGGTTGAGTGCGGTGAGGAGGACGCCGAACACCAGCGCCATCGGCATGACGATGGGGACCCCGCCGAGACCCACCCCCGCCTCGGCGAGTAGGGCGGCGGCGTAGTTCCCGAAGCCGACCAGGTAGAACGCCGTCGCGAACACCAGTCCCAGCCAGATACTGATGCCGACGACGGCGCCGGGGAGCGCCCCGAGCGCCCGCGAGATGAAGTAGTAGCCGCCGCCGGATTTCGGCATCGCGGTGGCCAGCTCCGACGCCGGCAGCGCCACCAGCAGCGCGATGACGGCCCCGATGGCGAACGACCCGGCGGCCGCCGGGCCCGCACGCCCCGCCGCGAGGCCGGGGAAGACGAAGATGCCCGCGCCGATCATCGTCCCGACGCCGATGGCGATGCCGCCGACCAGGCCGATGGAGCGTTCGAGTTCGGTCCCTTCCTCCGTGACGGTCGCCTCCGCCGACGCCTCCGTCGAGAGCCCGACCTGCTCCGGCGCCTCGCCGGCCCTGTTCGTCGTCCCTGTCCCCGACTCGGGGGTCGTGCCCATACGGGGAGGGCACCCGCTGGGGACAAGAAATCAAGGGCCAACGCGGACCCACGGACCCGGAACGGCCGGTAGCACGACTGAGCGACCGTCTCGCTGGCGAACTCGTCCGGACGACCCGCCCCGCGACGCGGCGACCGGCGCCGCTACGAGTTCGAGACCCAGCCGAGGTACTGCCGGGCCTCCTCGTCGGACACCTGCCCGAAGTCGCGGTAGAACGAGCCGACGGCGCCGAAGTGGGCCGGCTCCTCGACCGCGATGACCTCGTCGGCCTCGGATTCGAGGTCGGACAGCGACTCCGGCGGCCCGACCGGGACCGCGAGGACGACCCGCTCGGCGCCGGCCCCCCGGACCTGCCGGAGACAGGCCCGCGCGGTGGCGCCCGTGGCGACCCCGTCGTCGACGACGACCACGCGCTTGCCCGCGAGGTCGGGCGCCGGTCGGTCACCGCGGTACTTCGCGAGCTTCTCGCGGGCGGTCTCGGCCGCCCGCTCGCGCTCGGCCGCGATGTACGCCTCGCCGACCCCGTGGCGCTCGATGATCCCGTCGTTGAGCCAGACGCTCCCGTCGCTCGTGGCGGCGCCGATGGCGAACTCCTCGTTGCCGGGCATCCCCATCTTCTTCGCCGCGATGATGTCCAGCGGGACGTCCAGCCGGTCGGCGACCGGCCGCGCGACCGGCAACGCCCCGCGCGGGATGGCGAGGACGAGGTCCGCCTCGACGCCGCGCGCCGTGAGACGGTCGGCGAGTTGCTCGCCCGCGTCCGTTCGGTCCTGGAACATATCCGGGAGCACGCGCCAGAGGCGCAAAAGCGCCGCGCCGACTCCGGGGAGCGTCGGACCTCGTCGTCGGTATCGTCCGTCGTGGCGACGAACGGGGCCAGGGCCGGGGACGACGCGAGGAAGCCGACCGCGCCGAGCGTCTCCATGGTGGTGCGGGTCCCGTGGACCCGCTCCGGGGACAGCAACGCGGGCGTTCCGTGACGGCTGCCGCACCCGGGCGACGAGGTCGGACGGGGGGAGACAGCCCGCATTACTCGGCCTGGCGCCGAGCTTACTCCTCGATAACCCCGGCGTATAGCGGCGGCACGGCGGTAACCGGGGCGTTCAGTTCCCGTTCCCGGCGGCGTTCGCCGGGCCTAGGGATCCGATGCCGGATAATAACGAAGAGCGAAGGCGGAGAGGGCCGAGACCATGACAGCGCCGTCGGCCGGTCGGCTCGTTGCGGTCAGCGTCGTCTCGCTCCTCCTCGTGCTGGGCGCGGGGACCACCGGAATCGTGCTGTCCGGGGCGGACCCGGGCGGCGGGGGCGACGCCGGGGCGTCGGCGGACCGGGCGAGCGCGCAGCCGGGCGGCGTCATCTCGGGGACGGTGAACCTGAGCGACGCCCGGACGACGGTCCTCGGGAGCGGCCCCGGGGACCAGCTCGGTGGGGGTGACCAGAACGCCCGGCCCATCGCGGCCGCCGGCGACGTGAACGGCGACGGCGCCGAGGACCTGCTCGTCGCGGCACCGATGAACGACACGAACGGGAACGAGTCGGGAGCGGTGTACCTGTTCTACGGCCCGGTCGACGACGGGAGCCTGAACGCCACGACCGCCGACGTCACGCTGTACGGGGACGACGCGGGTGACCGCGCGGGGTTCTCGGTGGCCGGCGGCGACGTGAACGGCGACGGACTCAGCGACATCGTCGTGGGCGCGCCACGCGCCGAGCGCCCGCGCGACCCGCCGGAGGGCGGCGGCGCCGTGTTCGTGGTGTTCGGCAGGGACGACGGGGGGCGGAAGAGCGGGCTCCCCGAGCGTGCCAACCTCAGCGAGGTCGGAACCGCGGTGTACGGCGCGGGGAGCGGCGACCGGGCGGGCTGGTCGGTCGCCGTGCCGGGGAACGTCACCGGCGACCCGGCGTCGGATGTGCTCGTCGGCGCGCCGGGCAACGACAGCGGCGGGCTGGCGGCCGGCGCCGCCTACCTGTTCACCGACGAGACGCTCGGCCTCGACGCCGAGAACCGGACGCTTGCGGCGGCGAACGCCACCTACGTCGGTGAGGGCGTCCTCGACCGCGCGGGCTGGTCGGTCGCGGGCGCCGGTGACTTCGACGGCGACGGGCGGCGCGACCTGGTGATCGGCGCGCGGAACAACGATACGACCGTCCCGCTGGCCGGCGCCGCCTACGTGGTCACCGAGAACCGGACGAACCGCTCCTCGCTCGGCGACGCGCGGCTGAAGCTCGCGGGGACCGATTTCGCGAGCGGCGCCGGCTGGTCGGTCGCGGGCGCCGGTGACTTCGACGACGACGGCCACGACGACGTGGTCGTCGGGGTGCCGTTCGACGACGGCGCCGGACGGAACGCCGGGGCCGCGGCCCTCGTCTACGGCGACCCGGAGCGCAACGGGACCCTCCCGCTCTCGGCGGCCAACCTGACGTTCCGTGGCGAGGCGCCGCGCGACCGCGCCGGCTACGCCGTCTCCTCGGCGGGATCGGGCGACATCACCTGCGACGGTGTCGACGACCTGCTGGTCGGCGCACCGGGCAACGACAGCCGTGGCCGCGACGCGGGCGCGGCGTACCTGCTGTACGGCAACGCGACGGCGCCCGACCGGGGGACCCGGAACCTCTCGGCCGCCGACGCCCGGCTGGTCGGCGCGGCGGCGGGTGACCGGGCCGGCGCCGCCGTCGCCGCCGCCAACGACACGAACGGCGACCGCATCGAGGACGTGCTCGTCGGCGCGCCGGGTGTCGACCGGAACGGGCGGGACAGCGGCGCGGCGGCGGTCGTGGCCGGCGAGTGCCCGCCGGACCGCGTCCCCACCCCGACGCCGACGCCGGAGCCCACCCCGACGCCGGAACCCACCCCGACCCCGACCGCGACGCCGACGCCGACGGAGACCCCGACCGCGACGCCGAAACCGTTCACCCCGCAGTTCCGGTTCGACTGCACGGCCGTGACCGTCGTGGCGCGCTCGTACGACACCGTCCGGCTGACGTTCGCCGACGGCGCCCAGGAAACCTTCCGCGGCCGGTTCCGCGGCGACAACGAGTTCGGCGGCACCGGCGACAACGCGGGCAAGGTCGTCCGCGCCGCCGAGGTCCGGCGCGGCGACGACGCCGCCCGCCGCGAGAACCCGAGCCTGGAGCGGTGTCTGGCGACGCCGACACCCACCGCGACGCCGACGCCGACACCCACCGCGACGCCGACGCCGACACCCACCGCGACACCCACCGCGACACCCACACCGACACCCACCGCGACACCCACACCGACACCCACCGCGACACCCACCGCGACACCCACACCGACTCCAACGCCGGAGCTCGCCCCGGTCGATGTCGCCGTCAGGTGTCGGTCCCGAGGGGCGGCGTTGACGGCGAGGAACCCGAACGACGTCCCCGTGCAGGTCGACGTGAGCGGTCCCGGCGATTTCGAGCGCCGCGTGACCGTCGAGGCCGGCGACGAACGGACGTTCGGACCGCTCCGGGACGGCGAGTACACCGTCGTCACGCTCTCGGCGTTCGACGAGAACGTCTTCCGCGTCGGCGAGGAGTCCGTCGAGGTCGACTGTGCGACGCCGACGCCGACAGCGACACCCACGCCCACACCAACGCCGACGCCGACAGCGACACCCACGCCCACACCAACGCCGACGCCGACAGCGACACCCACGCCCACACCAACGCCGACGCCGACAGCGACACCCACACCGACGCTCGACTCGGTTCGCGTCTCGGTCGAGTGCACGACGACAGGGGGCGTGCTGACCGCGAGGAACCCCAACGGCGTCCCCGTACAGGTCGATGTCAGTGGCCCCAGTGACTTCGAGCGCCGCCTGACCGTGCCCGCGGACGACGAGACCACGTTCACCGGATTGCGGAACGGCGAGTACACCGTCGTCACGCTCTCGGCGTTCGACGAGAACGTCTTCCGGATCGGCGAGGAATCCGTCGAGATCGACTGCGCGACGCCCACGCCGACACCGACCGCGACACCAACAGCCACGGCTACGCCCACCGCGTCACCGACGCCGACGCCAACAGCAACGCCCACACCGACACCAACACCGACTGCGACCCCAACGCCCACGCCGACCGCCACACCAACGCCGACGTTGGAGCCGGTCGAGCTCTCCGTCGACTGCACGGCGGAGGGTGGAGCGCTGACTGCCACCAACCCGAACGGCGTCCCGGTCCAGGTCGACGTGAGCGGGCCCGGTGACTTCGAGCGCCGCCTGACCGTCCCCGCGAACGACGAAACGACGTTCACGGGACTCCGGAACGGCGAGTACACCGTCGTCACACTCTCGGCATTCGAGGAGAACGTCTTCCGCGTCGGCGAGGAGTCCGTCGACGTCGACTGCGCGACGCCGACGCCGACCGCGACAGCAACGCCGACGCCAACTCCCACACCGACGCCGACCGCGACAGCAACGCCGACGCCAACTCCCACACCGACGCCGACCGCGACAGCAACGCCGACGCCAACTCCCACACCGACGCCGACCGCGACAGCAACACCCACACCCACGCCGACCCTCGACCCGGTCGACATCTCGGCCGAGTGCGCGGCGACCGGGGGCGCGCTGACCGCGCGGAACCCGAACGGCGTCCCGGTACAGGTCGACGTGAGCGGCCCCGATGACCTCGAGCGCCGCGTGACCGTCCCCGCGAACGACGGGACCACCTTCACCGGACTGGGGAACGGCGAGTACACCGTCGTCACGCTCTCGGCGTTCGACGAGAACGTCTTCCGCGTCGGCGAGGAGTCCGTCGAGGTCGACTGTGCGACACCCACACCGACGCCCACCGCGTCACCAACAGCCACGGCCACACCGACGCCGGAGCCCGTCGCGACGCCGACACCCACCCTGACCCCGGCACCGGTCCCCGGACCGAACGCCGTCGGGTTCGTGGCGTTCTGCTTCCCGTCGGACCAGGTGCAGTCCTCGACGGTCGTCCTGACGGACGTGACGTTCGACGGGGGCGACGTGGAGCGACTGGAGTACGAGGTCGCGGGGCCGGAGCCGACGAACGTCACGCACAAGGCCGGCACGGGCATCTACGAGCAGGCGGGCAACGGCACCGGCACCGTCGTCCAGGGCGTCGGGACACTGGTCGGTCAGACGGGTCGAGACCGGTTCGGCCGGACACCGAACGCCCCCTGTGCGCCGGGACAGGGGATGCTGAAGTTCGAGGACGGAGCGGTCTTCACCGGTTCGAGCGGCCGGTTCCCGGGGAACGGCCCCGGCGACGATGACGTCGTGGTCAGGTTCCCCACGGGAGTGCCGCTACCGCCCGAGAGGCCCTGAACGGGGCGGCGACGCCCAGGTCGTCCCCGACGCCGGGCGAGCCGGGCGACAGTTCGGGGGACCCGGGTCCCCTCGATGGACCCCGGGAATGAGTGGCCCCAACCGGCAGCACTCCGCGGTGGTCGCGCACGGAGCGCGGCGGGGAGCCGGAACGGTAACGCCGAATATGTCGCCCGACGAGAGAGGCCATATGAGCGAGTCGACGCCGGGTGACCACGAGAGCTATCGCACGAACCTCGCCGAGGAACAGACCCGACTGGCCCGGGAGCGGACCATCCTCTCGCACATCCGGACGGGATTCGCCTCGTTCCTCTTCGGCGTCGCCATCTTCGGCCTGTTCGGAGACCTCCCGTCGAATCTCGCGGGCGGATTCTTCGTCCTCGTCGGCCTCGTCTTCCTGGTGACCGGATGGGTCTCCTACGTCAGGAGCAACCGCCGGACGCGCGAGCTGATCGAGGAGTTCGAGCGGCCGTTCCGGCGCTGGTAGTCCGCTCATCCCACGAGGGTCACGCCGATGAGGCTCCCGACACCGTAGGTGAGGAGGGCGGCGACGAGCCCGATACCGACCTGCCGGGCACCCGAGTAGAGGGCGCTCCGGCCAGTCAGGACAGTGATACCCGCGCCGACGACGAACAGCCCGAGGGCACTCAGGAGCAGGCTCGTCCCGACGGCGACGAGCCCCGACAGGGCGAAGAAGGGGAGGACCGGCACGATGGCCCCGAGTGCGAACAGCAGGAACGAGGTGCCGGCCGCCTCCCACGCCGACCCACCCAGTTCCTCTGGGTCGATACCCAGCTCCTCGCGGGCCAGCGTGTCCAGTGCGGTCGCATCGTCGGCCACGAGCCGCTCGGCGAGGGTGGCGGCCTGCTCGGGCGGGAGCCCCTTCGCCTCGTAGATGAGCGCCAGTTCCCGCCGCTCCTCCTCGGGGACCTCGGCGAGTTCGGCCGCCTCGATACCGAGCTGCCGCTGGTACAGTTCACGCGAGCTCTGGACGGAGAGCCACTCGCCCATCGCCATCGACCCCGCGCCCGCCAGCAGGCCCGCGAGGCCCGTGACGAGGATGACCGTCGCGTCGAGTGCGGCACCGGCGACCCCCATCACGAGGCTCAGGTTCGAGACGAGGCCGTCGTTCGCACCGAGGACGGCCGCCCGGAGGGCGTTCCCACTCGCGGCCCGGTGCCGACCCTCCAGGCGGGCGAGCACGCTCCCCTCCACACCCCGTCCGGGAGCGGTCTCGATGGCCGCGAGCAGGCGGTCGTGCGAGCGTTCGTCGGCGACCATCCCGGTCCCCTCGACCTCGGGCTGGGCGGTGTAGCCGTCGCCACCCGTCGCCTCGCCGGCCCGCATCGTGGCGACGACGAGCGTGGCCCCGAAGCGGCGGGCGAGCCACGCGAGGACCCGTGCCCGCCACGAGGGGGCCGCCTCGGTGACGGTCGCGCCAGCTTCGCGGAGCCGCTCGGCCCAGAACGCCGCGTGCTCGCGCTCGGTCGCGGCCAGCCGGCGGTAGACGTCCGCCAGCTGTGGCTGTGACTCCGCGTCCGCCATCGCCTCGTACACCGTGGCGCTGTCGACCTCGTCCTGGCGGTTGCGCCGATAGCGCGCGATGTCGTCGTGTTCGCCCGGCATCGTCGACCGGCTGAGGTTCGACACGAGGGACGATAACGGTACGTGTCCGCCCGCCCCCGCGGCACAACGGCTTCCCGCACGCGGCCCGACGTAGCACGTATGAGCGGGGACGAGACACCCCTCGACGACGGCCACCGCGAGGACCTGCTGACTCGGGTCGAGCGCAAGGGCGCGGTCGTCGGGAGCCGGGTGCCGGAGACGGTCACCATCGGGGACACCGAGGTAGCCCTGCGCGCGTTCGTCCGCGAGACCACGGCCCGGGACACGGTTCCGCCGGAGCAACGCGACCACGTCCGCGCCGTCCTAGAGACGCTCCGCGGCGAACGAGCGGTGCGCAAGGACCGGCTCGAACACGACCGGCTCACGGTCGCCGAGGCGACGGCGCTGGCCGACTCCATCGTCGGCATCGACCGGGCCATCGCGGCGCTCACCGACCTCCGACCGGCCTCGCCCGGGACCGAACGACGCGCCGAACGACTGGCCGAGGACCGGTCCTGGGTGGCATTCCTCCGGCAGCTCCGGGAGTGAGCGGGGCCGGCCTGGGAAGGGATGATGCCACTGGGAGCCGATACATCGACCGATGCGGCCCACCACGCCGACGCGGCAGACCCTCCACCGGCTCGAGGACCGGATCGAGTTCGCCGAGCGGGGCCGCGACGTACTGGAGCGCAAGCTGGAGGCCCTCGTCTTCGAGTTCGGGGATGTCCTCGACCAGTACGAGTCCACCCGCAGCGACCTCGACAAGGCCTACGCGACGGCCCAGTCCGAACTCGACCACGTCCGCGCCGTGGAGGGCGATATCGAGCTCAGGGGAATCGCCCGGGCTCGCAAGCACCACCCCACCATGACCACGGCATCGAAGAACCTGATGGGTGTCAGGGTGCCGCTGTTCGAGCCCCGCGACATCACGGTCGACATCACCGAACACGGGTACGGGCTCGTGGGCACCAGCCCCGTCGTCGACGAGGTCGTCGACGCCTACGAGGCGCTGCTTGAGCAGGTCGTCGTCGCGGCCGAGGTCGCGACGGCGCTCCGGATACTCCTCGACGAGATCGGAACCACCAGACACCGGGTCAACGCCCTCGAGAAGGCGGTACTGCCGGACCTCCGTGCGGAAGCGTCGTACATCCGTCGCCACCTCGCGGAGCGCGAACGCGACGAGCGGGTCCGGCAGAAGTGGTTCAAGAGCGGTGGCGGGGGAACACAGCGACGACGCGGGCGGGGACGCCTGCAGCGACGGCGGGCGGGCGGGGACGAGCAGCCGGACGGACGGCGCGGCGACTAGCCGCGTAGCGCTCGGCCAGCCGCGGGCCCCGCAAGGCGACTCCGGGGAGGCCGACATCGGCGCGACGACTAAGCGCCTGGCGGTCCGATTCCCCCTCATGGTCGTTCCAGTCCCCGTTCGAGAGGTGATGGTCCACGACGTCGTGACGGTCCCGCCGGAGGCACCGGTGAGCGAGGCCATCGAGCAGTTCCGAACCCGTAACATCGGCTCGGTCGTCGTCGAGTCCGAGGGTGCGGTGGTCGGCATCCTCACCGACTCGGACCTCGTCGACCTCCTGGCCTCGGGCGGGTCCGTCGCCGAGCATTCGGTGGCCGACTGCATGACGGCGCCGGTGCGGACCGTCGACATCGAGGCCCCCATCGTCGAGGTGTCCGCGACGCTCCGGGACGCCGGCATCGACCAGCTCCCGGTGCTGGAGGGTGAGCGGCTAGCCGGCCTCGTCTCCGTGGCCGAGCTGTCGGCCTACCTCCCGCAGTGCGTCCTCCGGCAGGTCGAGGCACACCCCGACGCCGACCGCGAGGACTGGCACTACGAGTACCAGGACGAGGGAGCGGAAGGCCTCACCGTCGGCGACCGGGTCCGGTTCTCGAAGGTCGTGGACGAGGCCGATATCGAGGCGTTCGCCCGCATCAGCGGCGACGAGAACCCCGTCCATCTCGACGCGTCGTTCGCCGAGGGGACGCGGTTCGGCCGCCGCATCGTCCACGGGATGCTCGCCGCGAGCCTCTTCAGCGCGGCGCTCGCGCGCCTCCCGGGGCTCGTCATCTACCTCTCGCAGGACGTCCGATTCCTCGCCCCCGTCGACATTGGCGACCGGGTCCGGGTCGAGTGCGAGGTCATCCAGGACCTCGGGCACGGCCGGTACCGGCTCTCGACGACGGGCGAGGACGAGTCCGGGGAGCAGGTACTCGTCGGGGAGGCAGTCGTCCTCGTGGACCCGCTCCCGACCGACGAGGCGGCCCCGGCGGAGGCGTCGGCCGAGACCTGACCCCGCCGGTCGTCCGGGCTGTTGCCGGACGGCGCCTCAGCCCAGCCGTGCCTCCCACTCCTCGGCCGGCATCGACTCCCCGGAGACGCCGTCCGGCCCCTGTTCGGCCAGCAACACTGCGGCCTCGTTCATCACGTCCGCGGGCAGGATCTCGGCCTGCTCGTCGGCGGGCAGGTGGTCCCAGAACCCCGTCGCGACCCGACCGCCAGGGTCGAGGCAGTTGCTGTTGATGCCCGTGTCCTCGTAGTCCAGCGCGAGCGTCTTGTTCAGCCCCTCCAGGCCGTGTTTGGAGGTGTTGTACGGCGCGTAGCCCGGGGCGGCGTACCGGCCCAGCCCCGAGGAGATGTTGATGAGGTTCCCTCGGCCCGCGTCGAGCATGTGCGGGACGACCGCCTTCGTGCAGTGGAAGACGCCGTGGAGGTTCACGTCGATGATGCGCCGCCAGTCCTCGGCATCGATCTCGTGGAGCGGCCGCCCCTCGCCGTAGAGGCTCAGAAGCCCGATGCCGGCGTTGTTGACCAGCGTGTCCACGCCATCCCAGGCGTCGACGACCGCATCGACCGTGCTCGCGACCTGCTCGGGGTCGGTCACGTCCGTGGGCAGGACGAGCGTCTCGCCCGCGGCCTCGGCCGCCACGGCCGCCAGGTCGTCCTCACTGCGCGAGGACAGCGCGACCCGCGCGCCCTCGTCGCTGTAACGCAGCGCCATCTGCCGGCCCAGTCCCGCGCTCGCACCCGTGACCACGATCCGTTCGCCGTCGAGTCGGTCCATGGTCGCCCATCGCCCACCGGCAGGATGAGTGTGTGGGTGGACCGACCCGGTGCCGGGAGCGACGGCCCGTACCGCTCCGCCGTGGGACCCGGCGTCGCGACCGCGATTGGCACCCGGCGGAGCGCCCGTGACCGCACGGGGACAGCCGGTGGAGAAATATAAATCGAAAATGAACAGCTTAGAAATATTATTCGAGCAATTATTTACATTTAAGCCCATTTTAGACGAGTTTTCCAGAGTAATCTACCAGAACCGGATTGATAAATGTTAATATATATTTATATCCAATATATAAGTTCGTAATATTCTTACTTATTCTCCTACGAGCTTGCTATCCCCATTAGCCTTCAGAAACCATTATTAGATGCCAAATAAGACCCATAAATTACTATTAGCCCCATTTCGAAGATGTAGTACCCAGTTCCGAATCCGGTGTCCGGCGGACCTGCCACCGCTGGAGCGGACGGACGCCCGGGCAGGGAGGTCAGTCGCGACCGGGAGCGCACACCGGGCACGCCGCGGCACATCGGAGGCCGCGTCGGGTCACAGTTCGTCGGCGAGGGCCCGGATGCGGTCGAGGTGGACCTCGCCCTCCGTGATGACCGCCTCGTCGTCCAGGGTCACGGTCGGGTCCAGCACCACGCCGTCGAGGTGGATGTCGCACTGGGTCGTCCCGCCGAGGCTCTCGTTGTCGCCGATGGCGAAGTGGACGGTGCCGAGTTTCTTCTTGTCCTCGGCGAGGTTGCCGACGAGGCGGGCGTCGGGGTTCGTCCCGATGGCGAACTCGGCCATGTTGCCGGCGTTCTCGTGGCCGTCCATGATCTCGCGGAGGCGGTCGGCCTCGGTCCCGCCGCGGACCTCGGAGACGAACCCGTCCGTGAACTCGAGTTCGATGGGGTCGTCCAGCAGCCCGATGTTGTCCATCGAGTAGTCGATGACGACGGTGCCTTCGGCGGTCCCCTCGGCGGGCGAGGTCGGCGACTCGCCCGGCGGGAGCGCGGAGAAGCCGTAGTCGTGGAAGAGCCCGTCGAGCGAGAACGCCGGTCGGTCGGTCAGGTCCATCCACACGTCGGTCCCCGCCGGGCTCGTGACGCGCGCCTCGGAGGCGGCGTCGAGCACGTCCCGGACGGCGCCGGTCGCCTCGGCGAGCCACTCGTAGTCGGTGTTGATGCCGCCGTCCAGCATGAGCTCCTCGTCGACCCCGCGGAGGATGACGATCCGCGTCCCGGCGTCGGCCGCGGCGAGGCGGGCGTGCGTATGCGTGATGGAGTGTGTCGTCGCGGTGAACGCCACGTCGGCGGTCTTGAGCGCCTCGGCGGCGACCGCGGGCGGCTCGTTCCCGTGCGCCTCGGTCTCGGGCATGACGAGCAGGTTCGCCGACGCGCCGACGCCGCGGACGGCGGTCGCCAGCGACATCGCCACCGGCCCCTTCCGGCCGTCGGTCAGGACGAGGACCTCCTCGTCGGGCTCGACGGCGGCGAGTTGCGAGACGATGCGCTGTGCGACGCTGCTCAGCTCCAGTTCGATCATCGAGCGTCGATGGGGCGGGGGGCGTCAAATAGTTTCGTCCCGCCGGGAGCCGGGGGGCGGGGCAGCGACTCGCAGCGACAGCGAGGCGAGAGCCCACCCGCTCACAGCACCGGTTCGAGTCCCGCCGCGACCCGGAACAGCCGTCGCTCGTCGAACCGCCGCCCGAGCAGGTGGAGGCCGACGGGGAGCTCGTCGACGGTGCCGCAGGGGACCGTGAGCCCGGGCTGCTCGGTGACGTTCGCGATACGGGTGTTTCCGGTGATGCCGTAGTCGAGGTCGCCGGCGTCCTCGTGGCGCGGGGCGACGATGGGCACGGTCGGCGCGACGACGGCGGCGGCTTCGGCCCCGTCGAGCGCGTCGGCCACCCGCTCGCGGAGTTCCCGGCGGGCCGCCAGGGCCCGGGAGTAGTGCCGGCCGCCGTGGGCGGTGAGCAGCCGCGCACCGGCGAGGATCCGCCCGCGGTAGAACGAGTTGAGTTCGCCGCTAGCTGCCTCGGCGCGCCGGGCGAACCCGACCTGGTCGCGCGACTCGCCGCCACCGCCGCGCCGGAGCGGTACCCCCCCGTCCCGCCAGTACTGCGCGAGTTCGGGGTAGGTGACACAGCCCTTGATGGTGTCCACCCGGTCGAACGCGGGCAGCGACACCTCGGTCACGGTCGCGCCCGCGTCCGCAAGCGAATCGAGGGCGTCGTCGACGTGGGCGGCGACCGACGGAGCGCTCCCCTCGAACGCCTCCGTCAGGCGGACGACGGTCAGCTCCTCGAGCGGAACGGGGTCCTCGGCCGCCGCGGCGTACCCGCCGACCGTGTAGTCGTCGTGTCCGGCCGCGGCCATGCTGGCCGGGTCGCGTTCGGTCTTCCCGGCCAGCGCGTCCAGCGTCGCCGCCGCCGTCTCGACCGTCCGCGAGATGACGCCGACGTGGTCCAGCGAGTACGTGTTCTCCATCACCCCGTCGATGGGGACGACGCCGTAGGTCGGTTTCACGCCGACGAGGCCACAGAGCGCGGCGGGGACGCGGACGGAGCCCCCGGTGTCCGTCCCGAGGGCCACGTCGACCTGCTCCGCGAGGACGGCTGCCGCCGAGCCGCCGGAGGAGCCGCCGGGGAACCGGTCCGTGTCGTCGGGGTGGCTGATGCGCCCGTCGACCGCGACGCCGCGGCCGCCGCCGGCGAACTCGTCGAGGTTGCATTTGGCGGCGATGGTGGCGCCGCCGGCCCGGAGGCGGTCGACGACCGTCGCGTCCTCGTTCGGGACGAACCCCTCCATCACGGCGGACCCGCACTGCATCGGCACGCCCGCCACGGCGATGTTGTCCTTCAGCCCGACCGCCAGGTCCGACAGCGGCCCGTCGTCGGTGGGCGGGACCGAGCAGACGGTGACCAGCGCGTTGTACGGGTCCTCCTCGGCCGTGGGCTCGCGCCAGGACCGGTCACCGGTCGTCCCGGGCGGGTCGAGTCGGACGTCGTACACCTCGTCGAGCGGGCGCAACCGACGGTTCACCCGCTCGACGAGGTCGGCCGCCTCGCGTTCGTCCACGTCGATCCCCCACTCCTCGGCGAGCGACAGCAGGTCGTCCTCGGAGAGCAGCCTCGTGGTTCGTCGCATGCGCCGGGATGGGACTGGTTGCCATATAAAGCTGACCGAGCCCCCACTGGGTTCGTGGGCGCCGCTACCCCCGGGAGATAGCTATTTGTCGCCGCGGCCGGTCGTTCGGGTATGCCGTCGGAAACCACGCCGTCCGCAGCCCTGGCGTCGTTCCTCACCGAACTGCAGTACGCCGCCCTGCCCGACCGGGCGGTGCGACTGGCCGAGCGCTGTTTCGTCGACACCGTGGGCGTGACGCTCGCCGGCGCCCAGGAGGGCGCCGGTGCCGCCGCCCACGCCCTCGCACGGGCCGACGGCTCGGGGCCGGCGACGCTCCTCGGCCGCGAGGGGACGGCCCCGCGGTCGGCGGCCCTCCTCGCCAACGGGACCGCCGGCCACGGACTCGACTTCGACGACGTCTCCTGGGGGATGGACGGCCACCCGAGCGTGACGCTGGTGGCGCCGGCGCTCGCCGTCGGGGAGACGGTCGACGCCACCGGCCGGGAGCTGCTGACGGCGTTCGTCGCGGGGTTCGAGACGGAGTGCCACCTCGCCTCGGCCATCAGCCCCGGCCACTACGAGCGCGGCTGGCACGCGACCTCGACGTTCGGCGTGTTCGGCGCCGCCGCCGTCGCGGCGCGGCTCCTCGGCGCGACCGAACCGGAGACGCGCCACGCCCTGAACACCGCCGCCTCGTTCGCCGCCGGCCTCAAGCGGAACTTCGGGTCGATGACCAAGCCCCTCCACGTCGGCGGCGCCGTCCGGGCGGGCGTCACCGCCGCGACCCTCGCCGCCGAGGGGTTCACCGCCGACGCCACGACCATCGGCGGCGACCGCGGGTTCTGGGACCTCTACGCCGGTTCCGACGGGGTCGGGGACCCGGCGCCGCTCCCGCCGGACCGCTGGGCGCTGCTCGAGGACGGCGTCCACGTGAAGAAGTACCCCTCCTGCTACTTCACCCACACCAGCATCGCCAACGCCGTCGACCTGGCGGCCACCCACGACCTGGCGCCAGGAGATATCGAGCGCGTCCACGTCCGGGCCTCGCAGGGTGCCCTCGACGCGCTCGCCCACGACGACCCCACGACCGGGCTGGAGGCGAAGTTCTCGCTCTCGTACACGGTCGCGGCCGGGCTGGTCCGGGGCGAGGCCGGGCTCGCGGCCTTCGAGGACGACGCGTGGACGGACCCGGCGGTCGATGCCGTCCGGAAGCGGGTCACCTACGAGGCCGACCCGGACCTCCACTACGACGCCCACGAGTCCCACATGCGCATCGAGACGGCCGGCGCGGTCCACGAGCGGACCCGGACCGACCCGCCGGGGACCCACGAGGACCCGCTCGACCGTGCGGAACTCCGCGAGAAGTACGAGACCTGCGCCCGCCGCGCGCTCCCCGAGCCGGCCGTCGAGCGGACGTGGGCGGCCCTGGACGACCTCAGGTCGGTCGGGTCGACGGCGACACTCCTCGACGAGTTCTGAGCCGCCCGGCGACCTCGGCGAGTGCCGACACGCCCGTTCCCGCGGCGAGTCCTGATTCGCCCATGTGCCGTGTTCTCGCACCACAACACTTAGCACGACCCCGCGCCCGCGGGGCGTATGGAGATCCGTCGCGGTACAGAGGCACGTGCGGAGGAGGTCGTCCCGGACGTCCACAACACGAAGCTGGCCGAGGGCGAGCGGATGAACGTCCTGCAGTTCGAGATCGGGCCCGGTGGCTCGGTCCCGCGCCACGACCACCCTCACGAGCAGGTCGGGTACATCGTGCAGGGCCGCCCGACGTTCGTGACCGACGACGGCGAGGTGACGCTGGAACCCGGCGACAGCTACGCGATCCCGGGTGACGAGCCCCACGCCCTAGAGAACCGGACGGACGAGCGGGTCCTCGGGGTCGACGTGTTCAGCCCGCCACGCGAGTTCGCACCGTTCGCCGAGGACTGATGGAGGCCATCGTCTGTACCGACTTCGGCGAGTCGACGGTCCGCGAGGTCGAGCGGCCCGACCCCGGCCCAGACGAGGTGCTCGTCGCCGTCGACCGGGTCCAGTTGAGCGTCACCGAGTGTCGACTCTACCAGGGAGACCCCATCGCCCACCACGAGACCGTCCGAGCGCGCCTCGAGGCCGGCGACGGGCGGCTGTTCGGCCACGAGTTCTGTGCCACGGTCGTCGAGACCGGAGCCGAGGTCGGCGACCTGGCCGCCGGCGACCGGGTGTACGCCCCCGGGAAGCTGCCCTGTGGGTCCTGCCGGTACTGCGAGACGGGCCACGAGGAGTACTGCCCGGACAAGCGCGGTATCGGCTACGACCTCCCGGGGGCACTGGCCGAGTTCGCCGCCCTCCCGGCGGCACCGCTCCGGGCGGTGCCCGACGGCGTCTCGGACGCCGCGTGCGCGGCCCTCCAGCCGTTCGCGAGCGCGCTGCTCTGCGCACTCGAGGCGGATATCTCCCCGGGAGACACCGTCTGTACGGTCGGTACGGGCGTGATGGGGTACGCTTGCGGACAGCTCGCGCTGTCGCTCGGCGCGGGCACCGTCGTCGCCGTCGATGTCGTGCCGGCGAAGCTGGATCGGGCCGCGGACCGGGGGCTGGTTCCCGTCGACGCCCGCGAGTCCGACCCGGTCGCGGCCGTCCGCGAACTGACCGACGGGGTCGGCGCGGACGTGGTCTTCGAGGCCGTCGGCGGCGACCAGTCCCACGGGACCGACGGCGACGGACCGCTCGCCGGGGCGTTCCGGACGGCCCGCAACGGCGGGACCGTCGTCCAGGTCGGCCACGTGGTCGGCGACCTGACGCTCACGCCGCGGCACCTCCGGCTGCGGAACGTCGACTGGGTCAATCCCGCCCGCGGCGTCCGGCAGGTCGGACCGAACGCCGACACGGGCACGCTCGCGGCGGCACTCGTCGCCGACGACCGGGCCGACATCGAGTCGTACGTGACCCACGAACTCGACGGGCTCGCGGCGTTCGAGACCGCCGTCGACATCGGCCTCCACCCGGAGAACTACGACGCACTCGGCCCGGCACAGCTCCGTCTCTAGCGGCGTTCGTGGAGGCACTATACGGACGAACGAGAGGAACCGGCTGCGCAAATTCCTGGCGCGGTCAGTTCCGAATGATGACCAGCACCAGGATGACGGAGATGATGACCAGCGCGAACGCGACCATGAACACGTTCAGCGCGTACAGCGTCGGGTCGAGCCCGACGGCCCCGTAGATGGAGAGGATGACGCCGGAGATGGTCTCGAACTGTCCCCCGAGGACGCTCGCGCGGGGGGCCTCGTTGAGCGAGAGCAGGAACGAGACGAGGAACCCGGAGATGACGCCGTCCATCACCATCGGGAGTTCGACGTCCCAGAACGCCCGGAACTCGTTCGCGCCGAGGTCCTCGGCCGCGGCGACGATGTTCTGTGGCAGGCCGGCCATCGTGGCCAGCACCATCAGGAACGCGAACGGGAAGACGTAGAAGACGTGCGCTGCCGCGACCGTCCAGAACGACAGGGTGATGCCGACCTCGCGGGCGAACACCGCCACGGAGATGGCGTGCGTGTCCCCGGGGACGAACAGCGGGAGCGTCATGAACAGGATGTACGCGTTCTTGTACCTGACGTACCGGTAGAACCGGGCCGCGACGGTGGTCAGGACCGTCGCGATGACCGCCACGGTCAGCCCGAGCTGGAAGGAGTTCACGATGGAGTGGACGTACAGCTCCTGCGTGAGCGCACCCAGGTTGGCCCCGGCGGCCGCCGGGATCGTGTAGACGACCGGCGCCAGGACCGCCGCGAAGACGACCGCGAGGTAGGCGTACAGCAGCCGGGTCCGCCAGACCCCCGGGATGTCGAACGAGAGCAGCCCGCCGCCGGTCTCGGCGTCGGCCTCGGATTTCGTCGCCATGTCAGTCCTCCTCCTCCTGGAAGGCGGTGAACAGTTCGTCCAGGCTCACGTACCGCGTGATGACCACGAGCCCGACGACGTACAGCGACAGCGCGACGACGGTCGTCGCGGCCGCGAAGGGGACGTTCAGCTGCGAGAACGCCCGCTGTGTCATGAGCCCGATGGAGACCGCGTCGGTCCCGCCCAGAACGCGTGGGAAGATGGCCTCACCCATCGACGCCGCGATGACGAACAGCACGCCGACCAGGATGCCCGGGAGCGCCAGCGGGCCGATGACCGTCCGGATGGTCGTCAGCGGCCGGGCGCCGAGGTCCTCGGCGGCCTGCTTCATCTCGTCGTCGATCATCTCCATCGAGAGCCAGCCCGTGAAGATGACGAACGGCATGAACGAGACGAGGGTCCCGATCAGGACGGAGAAGTTGGTGAACAGCAGGAAGCCCAGCGGCTCGTCGATGAGGCCGACCGTGAGCAGCGCCGTGTTGACCACGCCGTCGGCGCCGAGAATCGGCACCAGCAGCAGGATGCGGACGAACGGACTGACGAAGAACGGGACCGCGAAGATGGAGAGGAACACCATCCGCTGGAAGTCCGTGGAGATGAAGCTCACGAGGTAGGCGACCGGGAACGCGAGCACCAGCGCGACGAGCCCGGTCGTGAGTCCCATCGTGAGCGACTGGCCCAGCTGGCCGATGTTCGTGCTGAACAGCGTCTCGTAGGCCGCGAGCGTGAACGCCGGCTCCATCCACAGCCCGGAGCGCTCCCAGAAACTGAAGACGACCAGCGAGAGCAGCGGGACGTAGAACCCCAGGAACATGACTGCCAGTGGGGTCCGGTAGATGGCGTACTTCAGCCCGCCGCGCACCGCGTTCTGGTCGACCATCAGGCTTCGACCTCGAACGTGGAACAGGCCTCCGGCGGCCAGCCGACCGTGATGGTCTCGCCGACCGTGTAGGTGTGCAGGTCGGAGGTGATGACCTCGACCAGCCCACCGCCCTCGACATCGAGCAGCAACTTGGTGGTCTGGCCGCGGTACGCGACCCGGTCGACCGTGCCGCGGAGCTGGTTGGGGTGGGATTCCGGGTGCTCCAGGTCGAAGTCCTCGAGCTTGACGACGCCGCGGACCCGGGCGCCCTCGGAGATGGAATCCATCGACCGCCCGGTGACCACGTCGCCGCTCTCCGGGAGCTCGAACGAGACGTGGCCGTTCTCGACGCTATTGACCGTTCCCTCGAAGTGCGAGGAGTCGCCGATGAAGCGGGCCACGAACTCGGTCGCCGGGTTCTCGTACAGCTCGTACGGCTCGCCGACCTGTTCGAGGTTCCCCTCGTTCATCACCGCGACCCGGTCGGAGATCGAGAGCGCGACGTTCTGGTCGTGCGTGACGTAGACCGCCGTCTGGTCGAGCTCGCGCTGGACCTCGTACAGCTCGTTCTGGAGCTGGACGCGGAGCTGCTGGTCCAGGGAGGCGAGCGGCTCGTCCAGCAACAGCAGCTTGGGCCGGACCGCAAGCGAGCGGGCTAGCGCCACGCGCTGTTGCTCGCCGCCGGAGAGCTGGTCCGTGTCGCGGTCACCGTAGCCCGACAGGTCGACCAGGTCGAGGTACTCCTCGGTGCGGCTGGCGCGCTCGGCCTTCTCGACGCCCTGGCGCTTCATCCCGTACGAGATGTTCTCCGCCACGGTCATGTGGGGGAACAGCGCGAGGTTCTGGAAGACGGTCGAGGTGTCGCGCTCGTACGCCCTCTGGTCGGTCACGTTCACGTCGTCGAGTGCGATGCTCCCCTCCTGGGGCCGCTCGAGGCCGCCGATGCAGCGGAGAAGCGTCGACTTCCCGGAGCCGCTCGGCCCGACGATGGAGAAGAACTCGCCCTCCTCGACGGTGAGCGTGACGTCGTCCACCGCGAGGACATCGCCGTAGCGTTTCGTGAGGTCTGTTACGTCCAGCATGTGCGTTGAGGGGACATGGTTTCTATATGTATATTTATTGATGGTTGCAACGGGAATCGGACCCGGATCAGGCGTTCAGGAACCGGTTCCACTCCTCGAGGTACGTGTCGAGGAGGTCCGGGTTCGGGTTGTTCCAGGCGTGGACCT
Source organism: Haloglomus litoreum (assembly GCF_029338515.1). Classification (GTDB taxonomy): domain Archaea; phylum Halobacteriota; class Halobacteria; order Halobacteriales; family Haloarculaceae; genus Haloglomus; species Haloglomus litoreum. Next base: position 4,347,849 of record NZ_CP119988.1, read on the forward strand.
CGCCGTTGGCGTCGAACCGGGCCTGGCGCTTGTCGAACAGGTCGCGGTTCGCCTGGACCCGCTCCTCCGACCAGTTCTCCTCGGCGTACGCCATACAGTCCTCGACCGGGACACCGGTCGAGAACCCGCGGGTGTCGTTCATCGTCGCCCCGTACTCCGCCGTGAGACTGTACTCTGCGATGCGGTAGAACCCCTCGTCCCGGCCGCGTCCGGGCGCACCCGAGGTCATGTACCAGTGGTCGTCCCACTCGAAGTTGCCCTCGCGCATCGCGGGGTAGCCGATCTCGACACCCTGTGACTGGAGTGCCACGACGGACGGCTCGTAGGCGTACGAGGCGACGACCTCGCCGTTCTGGAGCAGGTTCGAGACGTTGCCGAACGACTGCCAGATGGTCCGGAACTGCCCCATGTCCTTCTGCCCGATGAGGTAGTCGACGACGGCCTTCAGCTGGGCCTCGTTCAGGTTGTTGATCTGGTTGCCCTCGATGTTGTTGATGGCGCTCCACTGGCTGTTCGAGAGCAGGTCCGCGTTGTGGACGTCCGACCGGTCGTTCTCGCGGAGGTAGAGGGCCGTCCAGTGCGGGACGTTCGCGTAGTCGTCGATGATGGCGGTCTGGCCCTGGTACTGGTCGTCGAAGACCACGCCCCAGGAGTCGGGCTCGTCCATCTCGTTCTTGAGGTAGGCGATGCTGTCGGCGTTCCTGGCACTGGGGGCGCCGAGCAGTTTCCCGTCGTAGGTCATCGTGTCGTACAGGTAGCCGTCGTCCTGGAACGGCGCGTCCCGGTTGTCCCAGTTGGGGATGTTCGACGGATCGAACTCGGCGAGTGCACCGCGGCTCCCGAGCAGGTCCTCCATCCCGCCACCGTTGTCCCAGACGACGTCGAACTGCTCCTCGCCGTCACCGGCCACGAACAGCTGGATCAGCTCCGCCGGCGTCGCCGGGATGGACTTCAGGTTCATCTCGACGTCGTACTTCTCCATGAACGTCTTCCCGATGGGGTCCTCCGCCGGGAACCCGATCGTCGGCGCCGCGACGTTGAGGGTGACGGTCCCGCTACCCCCGCCGCCACCGCCGTCACCGCCACCGCCACCGTCGCCACCATCGCCGCCGTCGCCACCGTCGCCGCCGCCGCCGTCACCGCCATCGCCGGTACAGCCCGCAAGCGCGGCTGCACCGGCTACGGTACCGTACCGCAGGAACTTCCGCCGCCCCATCGACCGCCAGTACATCTGTTGCTTCTCTGATTCTTTCATGGGTTTCTGCCCGCGATAAGCTAACGCTTACCGCGCTCGGGTAACCCGTGCGTATCGCCGACACATAAAGATTCGTGTTCACCCCTCCGCCCGGTTCCGTTCGTAGTACTTCGAGACGAATCACATCCATATCCGACCATACAGAGAAGTTATTGATGGTCGTATGTATGGGAACACCGTGAATGCTCTGCTCGATGGCGACACTGCAGTCGTCACGGGAGCGGCGAGTGGTATCGGCCGAGCGACCGCACTCCGGTTCGCAGAACACGGCGCAGCGGTGGTGGTCGCGGACGTTCGAGAGCGCCCGCGGGAGGGCGGCACCACGACCGTCGATCGCATCCGGGCGGCGACCGACGCCGAGGCGGCGTTCGTCGAGTGCGACGTGACCGACCGGTCGGCGGTGGAGCGGGCCGTCGAGGCGGCCGAGGCGTTCGGCGGCGTCGACATCATGGTCAACAACGCCGGCGTGCTCGTCCAGCAACCGTTCCTCGAGACGGACGAGGCGACCTTCGACCGGATGATGGGCGTCAACGTCAAGGGGACCTTCTTCGGTGCCCAGGTCGCCGCCGCCCGGATGGTCGAGCGGGACGGCGGTACGATCATCAACCTCTCCAGCGTCTCCGGGCTGGAGGGTTCGGGCGGTCGCGTGGTCTACTGTGCCTCCAAGGGCGCCGTCCGCCTCCTGACGTACGCGCTGGCCGACGCCCTCGGCCCACAGGGAGTGCGGGTGAACGCCATCCACCCGGGCGCCATCGAGACCGCGCAGGCCCGGGACGACTCGGGTGTACTCGGACAGGACGACTACCTCGAGCGCGTCCCGCTGGGGCGGTTCGGGACGCCCGGCGACGTGGCCGATGCGGCGCTCTACCTCGCGAGCGACCTCTCCAGCTACGTCAACGGCGAGTCGCTGGTCGTCGACGGCGGTCGGTTCACGTCGGGCTAGTACGGGCTCGCGGGGAGCAACTCCGACAGCGGCGCCCGGACCGGCCCGTCCTCGCCCGGAACGATGATCGCCACCTCGGGGACGAACGCGTGGAGTAGCTCCCGGCAGACCCCACACGCTGCGACCACCTCCGCGGGATTGCTCGCGTCGTCGTCCTCGTAGATGACGGCGACGCTCGTCTCGATGTCGGGGTCGCCGGCCTCGACGGCCTTCGCCAGCGCGATGGGCTCGGCGTGGACGTCGGTGACCCCGCCGGTCATGAGGTTGATGCTGGTGTACACCTCGCCGGTCGTGCTCCGCATCGCCGCGGCGCAGCGGTGGCGGCCGGCGACGTGACAGTCGGCGAGTGTGGCCTTCGCGGCGGCGATCAGTTCCTCGTCCTCGTCGGTGAGCGGGTCGGTCCGCATGGGACACGGTTCGCTCCGCGCCGGTATCAAGCTACCCCGGCGACCCGGTTCGGCCCGGTTCCCGTCGAGGCGGGGCGAGACGGGCCCACACGTAGATTTATTAGCGGCGGGCGCTCCGGTAGGCGCGTATGCAGATCAGAGACCTGAGTATCCCCGTCGACGAGGACACCATCGTCCCGCCGGGGTTACCGAGCTTCCGCCAGGGCGGCGTCGTCCGGAACGACGAGTCCGAGGGCTACGAGAGCGACTACATCACCTCGACCATCCACGTCGGGACCCACATGGACGCGCCGCTCCACTTCGACCCCGACGGCATCCCCGCCGGTGACATCGAACTCGAGGAGCTCATCCGGCCGACCAAGCGCGCGGACGTCCGGGACGTGACCGAACCGGAACGGGAGATCACACTGGACGAGGTGCGCGACGCGCTCCCGGCGCCCATCGAGGAGGGGGACTACCTCTTCATCCACACCGGCTGGGCGGACGAGCACATCTACGACAAGTCCTACTATCTAGAGAGTCCCTACTACGCGCCGGAGATCTCCGAGTTCGTCGTCGAGTCAGGCGCCCGTGGACTCATCACCGACACCGCCATCGACTCCGGCGAGCGGGGGTACCCCAACCACTTCACGCTCTGCGAGAACGGGTGCGTCATCGTCGAGAACGTGGCCGACCTGGAGGGGCTCCCCGAGGAGTTCACCACCTGGGTCGTCCCGATCAAACTCGCTCGCGGCGAGGGCGCGCCGGCCCGCGTCTTCCTCGTCGAGGAGGGGCCGTAGCCCCCGACGGGACGGCCACCCCCACCCGACCCGGAGATACAAGTCGGTACTGCGCCTCCGGCCGGTATGGACCTCGAACTGTCCACCATCGACCACATCGGCGCTCCCACCTGGGACGCCGCCACCGCGGCAACGTTCTTCGAGCGGCTCGGCGTCCCAATCGTCCACGAGGAGACGGTGACCGAGTTCAACATCCACGCCGTCTTCCTCGACTTCGACGGCGTCTTCCTGGAGTTCCTGGAGCCGACGGGCGAGGGGCCGGCGAAGACGTTCCTCGAGCGGCACGGCCCCGGGTTCCAGCATCTCGCCTACCGCGTCCCCGATATCGACGCTGCCATGGCCGCCCTCGGGGGCGAGGGCGTCCGGTTCCAGACCGAGGACCCCGTGACCGGTGTCGGTGACTCCCGGGTCGTCTTCGTCGAGGAGGCCGATACGGCGGGGTTCCAGACGGAACTCGTCGAGCGGACGGCACCGGTCGGCGGGAAAGAGTGAAGTCGGGAGGGAGTGAGTCACCAGTCGCCATGCGAGCCTACGTTCTCCCAGCGTTCGGTGCGGCGGACGCCTTCGAAGCGCGCGACATCCCGATGCCGGAACCGGGGCCGAACGAGGTCCGGGTCCGGGTCCACGCGACGAGCGTGAACCCTCTCGACGCCCGCGTCAGGGCCGAGGGCGAGGGACTCGTCGAACTCCCGGCGGTCCTCGGCTACGACGTCTCCGGCGTCGTGGACGCCGTCGGCGCGGGGGTCGAGCGGTTCGACCCCGGTGACGAGGTGTTCTACACGCCCGAGCTGTTCGAGCAGGGGAGCTACGCGGAGTACCACGTCGAGCGGGCCGACATCGTGGCCCACAAACCGCCGAGCCTCTCGCACGAGGAGGCGGCGAGCCTCCCGGTCGTCGCGTGTACGGCCTGGGAGGCGCTGGTCGACCGGGCGGGCGTGCGGCTGGGCGAGACGGTGCTGGTCCACGGCGGCGGTGGCGTCGGGTCACAGGCCGTCCAGATCGCCGCCGCCGCCGGCGCGCGCGTCGTCTGCACCACCGGCCCGGCGTCGGTCGACCTCGTCGCGGACCTCGGCGCCGACCGGGCCATCGACTACCGGGAGACCGACTTCGTCGAGGCACTGGCCGACGACCCCGACGGGATGGACGTCGTGTTCTCGACCGTCGGCGGCGACGCCCTCGAGCGGTCGGTCGAGGTGATGAACGAGACGGGTCGCATCGTCGACGTCGTCGGCGAGGCGGGCGACGTGGGCGGGCCCGCGAAGCTGAAGAACGTCGCCGTCGACTTCATGGCGCTCACGCGGCGTGCCGAGACGCTCGAGTCGGTCGCGCGGCTGGTCGCGCGGGGGCAGCTGGAACCGGTCATCGACAGCGTCCACCCCCTCTCCGAGGTCGGGGCGGCCCACCGGAAACTGGAGGCGGGGGGCCTCCAGGGGAAACTCGTCCTCACTGTGGACGAGTGACGACCGACCGTCACGCCGCCGACCGCGGAGCGCGGGACTGGTGGCCCGAGCGGAACACCGTCCTCGCGCTCTGTGTCCTCGCGTTCTTCAGCACGATGGTCGCGCGGCTGGTCGTCAGCCCGGTCGTCCCCGCGGTCAGGGGCGAGTTCGGCGTCACCGACGGCGCCGTCGGTCTCGCGCTGACGGGGATGTGGATCGCCTACGCGCTCACCCACTACCCCAGCGGCATCCTCGGCGACCGGTTCGGCGAGCGCCGGGTCGTTCTCGGAGCGGTCGGGCTCACCGCCGTCGGCGGGGTCGTCCTCGCGGCCGCACCCACGTTCCCGGTCTTCGGCCTGGTCGCCGTGGTGCTGGGGGCCGCCGCCGGCCTCTACTACCCGTCGGGCGCGAGCCTCCTCTCGAAGCGGTTCACCAACGTCGGCCAGGCCATGGGATTCCACATCGCCGGGGCCTCGCTGGCCGGACTGGTCACGCCGGTCGCCGTCAGCCTCGTCGCGGCCAGGTCCGGCTGGCGGGTCGCCATGTTGCTCGCCCCGGCCATCGCGGTCCCCGTCTGGCTCCTCTTCGCGTGGCGGGTCCGCCCGGCGCCGAGCGGGGATGGCAACGACGCGGACGGGGAGCCCGACGGAACCGCGGACGCAGACGCCGACGGAACCGCGAACGAGGCCGAGCAGCGAGCGGACGGGGAATCCGACACGGGAAGTGCCAGCTCGCGGGGGAGCCTCCGTGGGGTCGTCGGGACGCTCACCCGCCCCGTGATGGCGTACACGGTCGTACTCGCGTCCATCCAGACGTTCGTCTTCTCGTCGACGCTGTCGTTCCTCCCCACGTTCTTCAGGAGCTACCACGAGACCGGGACCGTCCGGGCCAGCCTGCTGTTCTCCCTGTTCTTCGTCACGATGGGGGTCGCCCAGCCGACCGTCGGGCGGGTCTCGGACCGGATCGGCCGGGACGTGACCGCCGCGCTGGCGTTCGGGGTGGCGGCCGTCGGCTACGGGGTCCTCGTGGCGGGCGGCCCGACGGGGCTCCTGGCGGGCGGGGTCGTGCTCGCCGGGCTCGGGCTGAGCAGCGTCGTCCCGCTCGAGTCGAAGTTCATGGACAACATCGCCCGCGGTGACCGCGGGACGGACTTCGGGACCGTCCGGATGACGTACGTCCTGCTGGGTGCGAGCGGCAGTGCCGTGACGGGGAACGTCGCGGACGCGTTCGGGTGGGGGGCGGCGGCCGGCCTGTTCGTCGTTGTGCTCGGTGCCGCCGCGGTGGCCATCGCGCTCAACCGGCTCGGCCCGGGGCTCTGAGTAGCCGGCTCGCTCCAGGACTCCGACTAGTCGGGCCGACTCGCCGCGACCAGTCGGTCGAGCGAGCCCTCCTCCTCCAGGCCGTCGATGGCGTCGAGCAGCGTCGCCCGCGCGTCCTCGTCGAGGACCGGCGCGACGCAGTCGTCGAACTTCGCCTCCCAGCGTGCCTCCGGGAGCGGGTTCGTCGGGCTCCCGGGGGCGCGGCGCTCCTCGGTCGTGTGTGTCTCGCCGTCGGTCGTCTCGACGACGACGCGGGCGCCGTAGCCGGCGAACTCGTCGCCGAACAGGTCGGGCTCGAAGTCCCGGTCGACCAGGTCGATGACCGCCCGCGTTGCCGGGGCGGTGACGTACTCGTCGGTGAACTCCTGGACGCCGGCGTCACCCTCGCGGATGACGGCGGCGAGGCAGAACTCGATGGAGAACTTCGCCTGCAGTTCGTTCTCCGGCTGGGCGTGGATGAGCATCTCCGAGGCCGCCTCGTCCAGCGTGACGGTGACCCGCTCGACGGTCTCCGGGGTGAGGTCGTGCTCGGCCACGAGTCGACGCATCGCCTCCATCGCCGCGTGCGAGATGACGCCCGACGGGTACGGCTTGAACCCGTTGTCGAGGACGCCCCAGGAGTCCCGCCCCTCCTCGATCACCGTCGGATCGTACGACCCGTCCGGCGACATCACCATCCCGTAGCCCATCTCCCCGTCGAGGATGGCCTCGTCGGCGGTGAACCCCTCGTCGGCGAGCATCGCGGCCCGGAGCCCGGTCTGGGCCGCGTGACCCGGGTGGAGCGGTTTCGTCATCGACCCGAAGTTCTTCTTGAGCGCGGACGACCCCGAGGCGACGATGCCGAACGCGTGCGTGGTCGCCTCGGGTGAGAGGTCGAGGACGCTCGCGGCCGCCGCCGCCGCGCCGAACGACCCGATGGTGCCGGTGTGGTGCCAGCCGTGGTCGTAGTGGCTGGGGTAGACGCTGTGGCCGACTCGGAACTCCGCCTCGACACCGAGGACGTACCCCGTCAGCAGGTCACGGCCGGTCGCGTCCGCGGCCTCGGCCGCCGCCAGCGCGGCCGGGAAGACCGGCGCGCTGGGGTGGAGCACCATCGACTCGAACGTGTCGTCGTAGTCGATGGCGTGGGCGAAGGTGCCGTTCGCCAGCGCCGCCCCCGGAGGGCTCGCCGTCCCCCGACCGAGGACCGTCGCCGCCTCGCCGGGACTCGTCCGGTCGACGTACCGGCCGATGCGGTCGCCGACCTCGTGCTGGGACCCGTAGATCGCCACCCCGAGGACGTCACGGATGCTCGCCTTGGCCCGGTCGAGAACCTCGTCGGGGATCTCGTCGTAGCCGGTTCTGCTCAACGCTACCAACGACTCGGTCGCTGACATACTCGGACCTACCGAAGGGGAGGTTACATAGCTTTCGACGGCAGGGATTCCGGGGGCGCCGGGCGCAGTATCCGGGGACACCAGGGCGCGTCGGGGAGCAGTGTCGCCGACCGCCAGCCGCGTCGGGAGAGCTATGGCCTCGCTCGTGGAACCCCGGTCCATGCAGTTCGCGATGTGCAACGAGCACTACGACCGGCCGCTATCGGAGACGTTCGACCGCCTCGCCGCGCTGGGCTACGACGGGGTCGAGGTCACGCCGTGGACGTTCACCGACTCGGTCCGCACCGTCGACGACGGGGAGACGGCGGCCGTCCGGAAGGCGGCGGCGAGCGCCGGACTCGACGTCGTTGGCATCCCACGGGTGTTCCGGGCGGGCGACGACGAGCACATCGGGAGCCCGGACCCGGCCGTCCGCGACCGGACCGTCGACGCCCTCCGGGCGACGGTCGAGTGCTGCGCGGCCATCGGGGGCGATATCGTGGTGTTCGGCTCCCCGAACCAGCGGTCCGTCCCCGAGGGAGTTGACGAAGCGGTCGCCTGGGAGCACGCGGTCGCCTCGTTCTCCGACCCCGACCTCCTCGAGACCCTGCGCGAGACCGGCGTCACGCTCTGCATGGAACCGCTCTCGCCGCCACACACCGACTTCGTCACCACCGCCGACGAGGCGATCGCGTTCGCCGAGGCGGTCGACCACCCGAACGTCGGGGTCTGCCTCGACGGCTACCACCTCGCCGCCGAGGCTGACCCGATTCCCGACGTCCTCCGCCGGGCGGCCCCGCATCTCGCACACTTCCACGCGGACAACACCGAGGGCCGCGGGCCCCGCCACGGCACCGTCGACTACGGCCCCATCGTCGAGACGCTCCGCGCCGTCGACTACGAGGGGTACGTCTCCCTGGAGGTCCACGCGGACATCCTCGGGGACGAGCCGTTCACCCTCGACACCGACGAGATCGCCCGCGACAGCATCGCCTTCCTCCGGGAGACGTTCGGAGCCGACGGCTCCCGGCCGAAAGTATAAGTCCCGGTCGCGGGTCGTGGAGGTATGCAGTTGTCGAGCAACCTGCTGGCCGAGTACGCAATGGAGGTCTCCTTCGAGTCGCTGCCCGAGGAGGTCGTGGAACAGACCGAGCGGCTCGTCCTCGACTCGCTGGGGTGCTGTGTCGGGGCGTACACGAGCGAACCGAGCAAGGCACTCCGCGAGACGTTCGCGGACCGGACGGCCCCGGACAGCGCGACCGTCCTGGGGACCGACCGGGAGATCCCCGTCGAGTACGCCGCCCTCGTCAACGGCGCGATGGTCCGCTACCTCGACTACAACGACTGCTACATCAGCGGGTCGTCCGTCTGCCACCCGAGCGACCACATCCCGGCACTGCTCGCCGTCGCGGAGGCCGAGGGCCGAACCGGGCGCGAACTGATCGAGGCCATCGTCGTCGCCTACGAGATCCAGTCCGCGGGCATCGACACCGGCGCCATCTGGGACAACGGGTTCGACTACGTGACCTGGGGGACCTACTCCTCTGCGGCGGCCGTGGGGAAGCTGATGGGGCTCTCGAAGGACCAGCTGGTCGACGCCATCGGCATCGCCGGCACCTCCAGCAACGGGCTGCTCGTCTCGCGACTCGGCGACGTCTCGATGTGGAAGGGCGTCGCCATGCCGTACGTGGCTCACAACGCCGTCCAGGCCTGCGGGATGGCCCGGAACGGGCTGACCGGGCCGACCGCGGTGTTCGAGGGCGAGGGCGGCTTCTTCGAGACGGTCGCACAGGACGAGGTCGCGGTCGAGGAATGGGGTGGGCGCGACGGGGCGTCCTACCGCATCACGCGGACGAACTTCAAGCCGTACGCCTGCGGGTACTTCATGCAGGCGCCCATCACGGCCGTCCTCGACCTGGTCGAGACACACGAGATCGCCCCCGACGAGATCGAGGCCATCGAGATCGAGGAGTTCGAGCAGGCGGTGCAGGTGCTGGCGAGCCCGGAGAAGTGGTCGTCGGACCTGAACCGCGAGACCGCGGACCACAGCATCCCCTACTCGGTCGCGGTCGGCATCCTCGACGGCGAGGTCACCCCCCGGCAGTACGCACCCGACCGCCTCTCGGACCCGCAGGTCCACGACCTGATGGCGACGGTCAGCGTCAGCGAGGCCCCCGACATCACCCGGCGGCGGGCCGAGAACCCGGGGCTCATCCCCGCACGGGCCCGCGTCACGACCGCCGAGGGGACCTACGAGACCGAGATCGACTACCCGAACGGCCACTGGCAGCAGCCGATGAGCGACGAGGAGCTGGGGGCGAAGTTCGACGCACTCGTCGAGGGGCTGCTGACCGAGTCACAGGCCGCAGGCGTCCGCGAGTGGTGTCTCTCGCTCGACACCGTCGACGAGGTCGGCTCGGTGTTCGCGGACCTCCGGGTGTAGGGGACGAAGGGTCGAGAAACAGCTTTTCGCGTAGAGTCGAGGATTCAGCGGTCGGCGTGCCAGGAGAGCGCCGTCTCGAGGTCGTGGGGGATGTGACCGCCGGTCGCCGCCGCGCGGTCGAGGTACGCGCGGAGGTCGGGACGGTACTCCGGATGGGCACAGTGTTCGACCAGCGTCTCGGCCCGTTCCCGGGGGTCCAGTCCCCGGAGGTCGGCGACGCCCTGTTCGGTCACGACGATGGAGACGTCGTGCTCCGTGTGGTCGACGTGCGGGACCATCGGGACGATGCGGGAGATGTCGCCACCGGCGGCGGTCGACTGCAGCGTGACGACCGAGAGGTGCGCGTTGCGGATGAAGTCGCCGCTCCCGCCGATGCCGTTGACGACGTGCGAGCCGTTCAGGTGGGTGGAGTTGACGTGGCCGTAGACGTCCACCTCGAGGCCGGAGTTGACCGCCACGACACCGAACCGGCGTATCAGCTCCGGGCTGTTGGAGATATCCGACGGGCGAAGCACCACGGACTCCTTGTACCGGTCGATGTCGTCGAACAGTCGCTCCTGCCCCTCGGTCGAGAGGGCCAGCGAGGCGGCACTGGCCGCCTCGAGGTTGCCCGCGTCGAGCATGTCCAGCAGCCCGTCCTGCATGACCTCGCCGAAGTAGACGACGTCCCGGTCGCCGAAGTCGACGGACTCGAACGCCCCCATCAGCGCGTTGCCGAGCGACCCGACGCCGAACTGGAGCGCGACCGACTCCGCCAGCACGGGATTGCGCTCCAGCTCCGCGTAGAGGAACTCGACGAGGTTGTCGGCGATAGAAAGGTCGGGCCCGGTCGGGTCGCGGAACTCGTACGGGCTGTCGGGGGCCTCGGTCCGGACGACCGCCGCGAGTTTCTCGGGCTCGAACCGGATCTTCGCGCCCCCGATCCGCCCGCCCGGGTCGGTCAGTGGGATGGGGTCACGGTGGGGCGGGGAGGACGGCCGGTAGACGTCGTGGAGCGCCTGGAGCCCGAGGGGCTGTGCCTCGTTGACCTCGACGATCAACCGCTCGGCGGCCGCCACGTACGCGGGCGTCGGGCCGAGCGCGGTGCTCGGGACGAGCCAGTCGGGGCCGACCGCGACCGCCTCGACGACCGCGACGTCGACGGTGCCGTACTGCCCGAAGGCGACCTCGTCGGCGAGCGGGGAGACGTGCCGGTCGTGGAAGTGGATCCGCCCGTCGTTGATGGCGTTGCGCGAGGCCGCCTGCGCCTGGTAGGGGAACCGGCGGTCGATGGCGCCGGCCTCGACGAGGTCCGTGTCGATCTCGGCGCCGAGGCTGCCGCCACTGATGACTGTCAGTCCGTAGTCCTCGGCGGCGTCCCGGATCTCTCGGGGGACCGCCTTCGGGTAGCCGACACTGCCGAAGCCGCTGACGGCCATCGTCGCGTTCGTTCCGACGAACGAAGCCGCCTCCACCGCGTCGACGACCGGAACGTCACCGCTGAACCGCGCGTTCACAGGCTCCATCAGGAATCACGCGATGTCCGTCCGCGTGGTCCCGACACCGGCCGGCCACCCGGGCGGCTGCTCCGGAGTCGGGTCGGCGTACTCGCGCTTGAGCACCATCGGGGTCCGTTTCAACGAGAGGACGAGTTCGTCGTCCTGGTTGTAGCCGCGAAGTGCGGTCCGGACGATTCCGACGTGGTCCCGGGAGTCGGACTCGCGCTTCTCGATGACCTCGCTCTCCGCGAACAGCGTATCCCCGTGGAACATGGGCCCGTGGTGACGGACCTCGTCGTAGCCGAGGTTGGCCGTCGCGTTCTGCGAGATGTCGATGACGCTCATCCCGACCGCGGTCGCGATGACGACGAGCCCGTTGACCAGCCGCTCGCCGAACTCCGTCTCGGCGGCGTACGCCTCGTTGAAGTGCATCGGGTTGAGGTTCATCGTCACGTTCGTCAACCAGACGTCGTCCGTCTCGGTGATCGTCCGACCGTACGGGTGCTTGTAGATGTCGCCGACCTCGAAGTCCTCGTAGTACCGGCCCTGCCAGCCGGACACCAGTCGCTTCTCGGGGGGGCTGTCGGAATCGTCCATATGCGTTCACCTCTACTGGCCCTGTCTCGACCATAAGTGTGTGGGTGCAGCACACGGACGCGGCACCGTCGGGTGAACGGGCGGGACGGTCGGCGGAGTCGGTGTCAGTACGACCGGGGGAGCCCCAGCGCGTTCGTCCCGAGGTAGTTGAGGGCGAGCTCCTGCGTGATGGGCACGAGGCGGGTCAGGCGCGCCTCGCGCATGTAGCGTTCGACGTCGTACTCGCGGGCCACGCCGAAGCCGCCGTGGGCCTGGACGGCGATGTCCGCGGCCTCGAACGCCGACTCCGCGGCGAGGTACTTCGCCATGTTGGCCTGCACGCCCGCCATGCTGCGGTCGGCGTCGTGGATGCGCTCGGTCGCCCCGTAGACGACCTGCTTCGCCGCCATCAGGTGCGCGAACGCCTCCGCCAGCGGGTGCTGGATGGCCTGGTTCTTCCCGATGGGGCGGTCGAACACCTCGCGGTCGTTGGCGTAGTCGACCCCGGCCATGATGGCCGCCTCACCGAGCCCGATGCACTCGGCGGCGATCACGAGCCGCTCCTCGTTCAGCCCGTCGAGGACCTGGTAGAAGCCACGACCCTCCTCGCCGATGAGGTTCTCGGCGGGGACGCGGGCGCCCTCGAACCAGAGCTCGTAGGAGTGGACGGCACCGGTGGCCGTCTTCGGGATGGACCGCATCTCGAAGCTGCCCTGGGACTGGATGTCGTCGACGTCGACCAGGAACATCGAGATGCCCTGGGTCCGCTTCTCGACCTCCGACTTCGGGGTCGTCCGGGCCATCAGGACGATGTAGTCCGTGGCGTCGACCCGGGAGATCCAGATCTTCTGGCCGTCGATCACGTACTCGTCCCCGTCCCGGGTGGCCGAGGTCTCGATGGAGGTCGAGTCCGACCCGGCGTTGGGCTCGGTCAGCCCGAGCGACTGGATGCTGGCCTCGCCGCGGGCGAGCCGCGGGAGCAGGTCCTCCTTCATCGCCTCGCTCCCGTAGTTGACGATCGGCGGGACGTTGTAGATGCCGCCGTGGATCGCCTGTGCCGCCGCGAACCCGCCGCCGCTCGCGGCGATCTCCTCCATCATGACGACGACCTCGCTCGTCGTCATCCCCGGCCCACCGTACTCCTCGGGGACCAGCGCGCCCAGCCAGCCCTCCTCCGCAAGCGTGTCGACGAACTCGGTCGGATACTCCTCGCGGCGGTCGCGCTCGCGCCAGTACTCGTCGCCGAAGTCCTCGCAGATCTCCCTGATGCTCTTCTGGACGAGCCGCTGACCCTCGGATAGTTCTACGGTCTGCATAGCCGACAGTAGCTGTCCCATGGATACCGACGGCGAGGGACGGGGCAGAGATAAATCTATTCGTCAGGGCCGGTACCCCGTCTCGCGGCCACCGGGCGTGCCGGTGTCGCACCCCGGACAGGGGACGACCTGTTCAGCGATGACGAACGGTCCGCCACCGCCCGCCAGGCCCGGTCGAGAGACCACCGCCCAGAGCGCCCACGACGGCCGTTGAAATGGCTGATCCGACACCGCCCATGTCACCAGTTCACGCACACCGTTCGGGATGGCTGAACGCCCCTTCGACGAGCCGATCGAGAGTATTGAGAGGTATTGAGCGAAAACGTGGGACAATCGGGCATAACCCCGGGTATAGATCCCAGTATAGCACGGAATCTCGATCAGATCGGGGAGTGTTGCCGACTTACGGGGAGATCCGTGCCGCGACCGCCGCCACACGGTCGGTTCAGCGATGCGGCACGGGCACCAGCGAGTCGGCATCTCGGCGCCTGCTGGGCCATGACACACGTTGCTCGGCCCTGCTCGTGGGCATCCGGTCCGCCGTTCGTCTGGTCGGGGAGATACGGCGCGGCAGCCCTGAGGCAGCGTTCGCAGGTGTTTCGGCGGCGATACCGATTGATTCGGTGATTGCGGACGAGCGTTCACCGATGCCGAACGAATTATGTGGGTCGGTCACGTGAGCCACACGCATGGAGCACCACGGGACACAGGGCGGGCAGGTGAAATCGGTCGAGCGGGCGATGGAGATCGTGGAGACGGTCATGGAGATGGAGGGAGCGGGTGTCTCGGAACTCGCAGCCGAACTCGACATGGCCAAGAGCACCGTCCACGGGTACCTCACGACACTCCACCGGCTGGGCTACCTGGTCAAGGAGGGCGAGAGCTACCAGATCGGAACCCGATTCCTCCGGTTCGGCGAGTACTCGCGCACCCGCAAGCCCGAGTACGGGATGGCAGCCAAGAAGGTCACCGAGCTGGCCGAGGAGACCGAGGAGCGGTCGCAGTTCGTCATCGAGGAGCTGGGCCGTGGCGTGTTCCTCTACCGGGAGTCGGGTGCGCACGCGGTCGAGACGGGGTCGGGAACCGGCAAGCGGATGCACCTCCACTCCACCTCCGCCGGGAAGGCCATCCTCGCCCACCTGCCCGACGAGACCGTCGACGAGATACTCGACCGCTGGGGTCTGCCCGCGGTGACGCCGGCGACGATTACCGACGAGGGGGCGCTGCGCGACGAACTCGCCGACATCCGCGACCGCGGGTTCGCCCTCAACCGCGAGGAGAACATCGAGGGGCTCCACGCTGTCGGGGTTCCGGTCCAGCTGCAGGACGGGACGGTGATCGGCGCCCTCTCCATCTCCGGTCCCACGCACCGGCTGAAGGGGGAGTACCTCCTCGACGACCTCCCGGACCTCCTCCTCGGGACCGCGAACGAACTCGAACTGAACATCACCTACTCGTAGGCCGGCGGTCGGGACAGCGGGGCGGCGCCGGGGAGTGGGGAACAGCCCGTCGGTCGGGGCGCCGAGGAGGAGTCGGGGAGGACGAACAGCCCGCCGGGCTTCAGATGTCGGTCACACGCTCGTACCGCTCGTCGAGGGCGGCGGCGTCCTCGGGGAGGAGCGCGATGACGATGGTGTCGACGAACCGCTCGAAGTACTCGACCAGTGCGGCGATGCGGGCGCTGTCGAGCGCCTCCATCGAGTCCAGCAGCATGAACGGGACCTCGTCGTTCAGGTCGTGGACGAGGTAGCCCGCGAGCGCGAAGATGAGACCGACCACCTCCCGTTCGCTCTCCGAGAGGTGGTCGATGGTGTCCTCGTACACGGTACCGCTGTCGGAGCTCCGGACGATGTGGAGGTCGAACGTGCTCTTCCGGGTCTTCGAGCGCCCCTCACGGACCGTCCGTTCCCGGCGCTCGATCCAGACCCGCTCGATGTTCCGGTACTCGAGGATGCCGAGTATCGCATCCATGTGCCCGTTGAACTGCTCGACGGCGTCGGCCTCGATGCGGTCGACCTGGGTCCGGCGGTCCGCGAGCTCGGACGCGAGTTCCTCGCGCCGCTCCGCCAGGTCGTCCCGGTTGTCCTCGATGGCCTCGATGGCCTCGATCTCGGACCGGGTCTCCGAGAGCTCCGACTCGACCCGTGACAGCTCG
Source organism: Haloglomus litoreum (assembly GCF_029338515.1). Lineage (GTDB taxonomy): Archaea > Halobacteriota > Halobacteria > Halobacteriales > Haloarculaceae > Haloglomus > Haloglomus litoreum. The sequence continues at coordinate 4,363,314 of NZ_CP119988.1, forward strand.
AACTCGAGCTGGTTGACCGCCCGGTGTCGGTCCAGGATTTCGCTGTAGTCCTCCTCCTGCAGGGATTCGACCGCCGCCTCGAGGGACTCGACCTCGTCGAGCAGCTCCGCCTTCCGCCCCTGCAGCTCCGTGACGGTCCCCTCCCGGGTCTCGACCTCCGCCTCCGCCTCCGCGATCCGTGACTCCAGCCGCTCGCGCTCCTGTTGCTGTCGCTCCAGTTCCTTCCGCCGGGATTCCAGCTCCTCGATGCGGTCCCTGATCTCCGTCCGCTCGCTGTACTTCTCCTCGTTCACGTCCCGGAGGACCTGGAGGGTCCGCTCGATCTCCCCCTCCTCGACCTCGGAGCCGCACGTCCAGCAGGTCACCGTACCGGGCGCGACGAGCTGGTCGGTCACGGCGTCCGCCCCCTCGGGCCCGTCCCCGAACTCCGACAGGACCTCGGGCGCGTCCCCCTCGAGCATATCACGGTTGAACTGGATGACGCTCTGCAGGTCGTTGATCTGCGAGTCGATGTCCGAGGCCTCCGTTCGGAGCCTGCCGATCTCCGCCTCCAGCTCCGCGTGCTCGCCCATCGGCGCGTCGGGCATCGCCGCCAGCTCCTCGCGGTGCTCCGCGAGGTCCGCCTCGAGCATCTCGAGTGCCTCCCGTTCGACCCCGATGCTCCGGCGGGTCTCCGAAAGCTCCGAGCGGGCGTCGTTGAGCGCCTCCAGCGTCTCCTCCAGCTCCGCTTTCACCTCCCGTTGCTCCTCGACATCCGCCTCGGCCGCCGCCAGCTCCGCCCGCTCGGACTCGAGCTCCGCCCGCTTCGACTCGACCGCCTCCTCGAGGTCGGCGAGCTGTGTCTCCAGCTCCGGCAGGCGCTCGAACTCCGCCTCCAGCTCCTCGATCTCCTCGTCGATGCGCTGTTTCTCCCGGGTCAGCGACCGTATCTCGGCCTCGATGGCGTCGGTATCGACCGGCCGCATGATGAGCTCCCGCAGGTCGTCGTTGCGGACGACCGCACGCCGTGCGGGGTTGGCCTCCAGGAGGAACGCGAAGGTGTCCGCGACCTCCGGGTCGTCGAGGTAGGGGTCCCCCCGGAACGTGACCCCATCCCCGCTCCCGACCAGCGTCCGCGAGTACGCAGCGTCGTCGGTCCGCAACGTCACCTCGCCCCGGTCGGCATCCCCCTTGAGCGTCGCGTTGTCGCTCCCCAGCACCGCCATGAGGGCCTGCAGGAACGACGTCCGGTTCGTGGCGTTGCGGCCGGTGAGGACGGTGACCCCCGGGGAGAGCGCGACGGTCGTCTCGTCGATGCCGCCGATGTTCTCGACGGACACCTCCATGTCCTGCTGCAGTAGTTCACTCATCCTTCCTGGACGCTCACGAGCCGGGACTATAGACCTTGACATCCACCCCCCGGCTCGCCCGGTCGACGACCAGAGAGCGTTACATCAATACAGCTGTAAAGGCCGTCCAGCAGCGTCGACGCCCGTGTCCGCGAGCCTCCCGGGCGGCGGCGGCACACCCCTTACACGCATACAACTGTAAAGTCAGGCCGGCCCACAGTGACATCCGCCCCGCTCGAGGAGTTCGCCGACCCGGTATCGGCGACCACAGCCCCGACAGTGCGCCCGGGTCTCGACGATGACGTCCATGTCGCCGACCCTCACCTCGCCCGCGTTCTCGAGCGAGTCGATACCCTGCTCGGCGACGGCCGTGAGTCGCGTCTCCAGCCGGTTGATCCGATCCCGAACGGTAGGGCCCCGGTCGGCGTCATCGGTCGGCGGTGAGGCGTCACGCCACTTCGTGAGGTAGGTGTGGATGGACGTATGCGAGACGAACTCCTCGCGGACCGTCGCGGGGTCGAGCCCGTGCTGTTCGAGGCGGGCCTCCGTCTGCCGGCGGACACCACTGCTCACGTCGTCCTCGGTGAGGAGCCGGTACATGTTCGTCGCCTCGCCCTCCAGGGGTTCGGCGCCCGCATCCACGAGCTTCGTGGCCAGGATACGGACGTTGAACTCGTCGGCGAGCTGCCTGAGGCTCCGCCGGTCCTCCCCGGCCGTCCACGCGCGTTCGAGCTGGGCGCCGTAGTCGCCTAGCTCGTACTGGTCGATGAGACGCTGGACCTTGCTCCGCCTCGAAGTCCCGGCAGCGTCGTTCCCCGAATCGCTCATGCGACGGCTACCGACCCGGGACACATAACCCCTGGTCCTCGCTGCGGCCACCGGTCGGCGTTCGACACGGGGCCATGGGCTGAGACAGGACGGTGTTTGCATAATTCCCTGTAACACATTCCCGGGAGCACAAGAGGGATCCGAGGCGAGAGACACCCCATGAGCGAACCCTGGAGCACCGCCGACGCAGTCCCTCCGGAACGCCCACAAGACCCAGATACGGAGCAGATGCGAGCCTTCCGAGGTTGCGCAGACCTACGGTGACGGTGTCGGTGTGGACCATTCCCCCCCAGAAACCCCGGCCTTTCACCTAAAATCCATAGAAAGTACTAGAAGTATATTTCTAGAATTTATAAATCATATTAGATACGAACCTGGCCCAGAGTTCAAATTCGAACCCATTCAGTAGAGATTCAACCGTACATAGCATCCCCCGAGTCTACGACCCACTTTCTCTAAATAATAATATCAAAATCGTGTGCACCTGCCTCTCGACTGCGGAGCCGTCCCAGGTCGTGCCGGCGTCCCGGGGAGAAAGCTCCCGTGGCCCCTTTCACTCCCGCCCCGCGTGGCTTTCCAGGGCCGCTTCACACCGTGCTGGCTCGGTACGTGCGCTCCATGCGCCCGGCGGCCTCGGCCGGGAGTGGAAGGGGCTGACCGTCGTCGGCGCGGACCCGCCTCTCCCGTGCGAGCGTCCCAGCGGCATCCCCCTGGAGCCCGAACTGTTTTGTCGGCGTCCGGAGAACCGGCTGTCGTGATCGACGCACTGCCAGACCGGGCCCTGACGAACGACGAGGCGGAGCAGCTCAAACAGCAGGACGCTCGCATCGTGCCTCTGTCGGTGCTCAAGGGTGGCGACGACCCGTTCGTCATCTACACGATGGCGTTCTACAGCAGCGAGGCCGGCGAGGTCCACCTCCTGGGCTACGCCGATGAGGAGGGTGGCTGGGTCCAGTTCGAGTCGTTCCCGGACGACGAGTGGACCGTCGAGCGACAGGAGGCCCGGGTCCGGGAGTGGGTCGACGAGCAGTACGGGGACGAGTTCGAGCAGGGGATGCTCGACGAGGAGTCCGGCACGGTCGACATGGGCTGACTCCCAGGCGGACTCCTGAAAGGGTGAAGCGGCGGTCAGCGGGGAGCGTGGCCGACACGTCGATTGGGAGCCGCTCGTCCTCGATGTCGGGTAGGTCGTAGCTGGGTGGGTTGGTGATGACGTTGACCACCGTCTCCGGTGTGACGACCTCCGGGACCGGCTGGTCGACCTGGCAGGTCGCGGTCGGGTTCCCGACCGGGTCGACCGATGGGTCGTCGGGGTCGTAGTCTCACACTGGTCCGGCGGGAAGCTGAACGCGAGCCTCGCGAGGTTCTCCGGCGAGGTCACCGCCGGCGGGACGAGCGGTACCTTCGGGGGCTGGACCGGCAGGCCGCCGATGTAGGGGGCGGCACCGGCGGGACGTCGGTGGCCTCCGGAGCTGACGCCGGAGGGTGACCCCCAGCTATAACTCATTCCACGCCCTCGTACCGATGTCATGCCAGAGATTGCCACAGCCGTGCGCGACCTGAGCCGGGGGGACACCGTTCGCGTGACCGATCCCGACATCGGCGAGGTCGAGGTCCTCATCCAGCGGCCACAGGAGACGGCGGAGGTGGCCCCGGGCATCCAGCAGTTCGTGTTCACCCACCAGTCCGGGCGGATCATCGGGATGAACCGGAGCCTCGGCGTCGACGAGGACGACGACTGGGACGTCTGCCGCCTCGTCGCCGACCCGGACGGGTTCCAGCACGCCCTGCTGCTGCGCTCGAACGGCGACGTCCACCTCCACACCCGCCGGGAGCCGGGGCAGCCCGAGGACTGGGAGCACCGTGGCGTGGTCGAGGGACTCGAACGGGCCGAACCCCCCGAACAGGACTGAATCCGGGCGGCCACGAGACCGGACGCCCGACCGCTGACACTCGTTCTTCACAGACACGTCGGCAGCGGAGCCGAACGGCGACCGGCCCTGGTCGCTGCCGGCCCCGGCGGCGCTCTCGGTGCAGTGGCCGGCCATCCCGGAACGGGCGGAGAACGGAGAGAGGTACCGAACGGCGTCAGATGCCACCGATGCGGCCGCCGTCGACCGGGGTGTCCGTGGGTATCGGCGTCGGCGAGGCTGTCGGCGTCGGGCTGGGGGTCAGCGAGGGCCCGCCACGTGCGCCGCCGCCGATCACACGAACTCAGTCTCGATCTCGGAGCAGGTCTCGACGAACGTCGTCGCCGCGTCCTGGTACTTGAGGAGGGTGTTCATGCTCCCGTCGAGTTCGAAGTCACCCCCCATGATTCCCTCGATGGCACCCATCTCGCCGCGGACGAGCGCCTTCCAGTTCGCGTACGGGCCCGAGAGCTCGAAGCCGTTGTCGACCTCGGCCGGGTTGTCCACCCGGCGGGTCCCGGTGCAGTCACCGTCCTCCAGGCCGATGAAGTAGTGGTAGGTCTCGGCGAGCCCATCACCGGCCTCGACGGTGAAGATGTAGTCGCCGTTGAAGTCGACCCCGTACCCCTCGGCCTGCTCGCCGTAGGTCTCGTTCGCATTCAGTCGGTCCTCCAGTTCATCGAACCACTCGTCGCTTGGAAATTGCTTTGCCATGTGGCATTCACCGCCATGCCAGAGATTGACGGCACCCGACAAAAACCTTGGTGTGTGGACACGTGGCTCGGAGCGACGCGGGGGACGGTGTACGGTCGACGGCGGCGCCTCACCGCTTGAGCTCGTAGCCACGCTCGCGGTCCCACACGTCCTCGTTGCGCTCGCCCATCAGCTCGTACTTCTTGACGCGCTCGGTCGTCGTCTTCGGGAGTTCGTCGCGGATGTCGATGAACCGCGGGACCTTGAAGTAGGCCAGCTTGCCGTCGCAGTAGTCCACGATGTCGACCGGGTTCGGGGTCCGGCCCGGCTTCGCGACGACCACCGCCTTCACCGCCTCGGACCCCCCGTCGACGGGGACGCCGAACACCGCCGCCTCCTTCAGGTCGGGATGGTCGCTGAGGACGCTCTCGACCTCGTAGGAGGAGATGTTCCCGCCCGGCTGGCGGATGGCGTACGCCTTCCGGTCGACGAAGTAGAAGTAGCCGTCCTCGTCCTTGTAGCCGATGTCACCGGTGTGGAACCAGAGGTTCTGCCAGGCGTCGACGGTCCCCTCGGGCTGGTTGTGGTAGCCCAGCATGAACGCGTTCGGTTCGAGCGGGCGAACGACGATCTCGCCCTCCTCGCCGGGCGGGAGCGGCCGGTCCTCCTCGTCGACGATCTCGATCTCCGTCCAGGGGAGCGGCTTGCCGATGCTACCCCGCCGCGGGGCATCGATGGGGTTGAGCGCGGCCACCGTCGCCGTCTCGGTGAGCCCGTAGCCCTCGACCAGCTGGACGTCGAAGCGAGGTTCGAACTCGTCGATCACCGCCGGCGGCGCGTCGGCGCCGATGCCGAACACCGCCGGATTGTCGGCGTCGTCCGGGCGCTCATCGGCGTTGTGGAGGTTGGTGATCATCGTCCCGATGTAGTTGAACACGGTCGCGTCGTGCCGTCGGATCTGGTCCCAGAACCGCTCGGGGTCGAACTCCGCGGCCAGCGCGAAGTCGCTCGCTGCCAGGATCGACCCCGTCACGGTCGTCTGCTGGGCGTTGCAGTGCGACAGCGGGAGCGTGGTGAACGCGCGGTGGTCCGACCCCGAGACCGAGGAGACCACCGTGTCGACGAACACGCGACCGGTGTTGATGTACGAGTAGTGCGGGAGGATCACCCCCTTCGGCTTCCCGGTGGTCCCGCTCGTGTAGATGATCGACATCGGGTCCGAGCCCCGCCGAGTCCGGTCCGGCCCGACGGCCCGCTCGCCGTCGAGCAGCGCCGCGAACGGCTCGTACGGGGAGCCCATGGTCGACTCGCCGAGCAGGAACTCCGTCTCGACCCGCTCGTCGCTCCGGACGGTCTCGTAGTTCCCCCGGGTCGAGTTGTCCAGGATAATCGTCGTCGGCTCGGCGTCGCGGAGGACGTACGCCAGTCCGTCATCCCGCAGGTCGGTGTTCAGCGGGACCATGACCGCCCCGGCCTTGGCGATGCCGAACCAGGCCGCGAGGTACTCTGGCCGGTTCTCGAGGAAGGTGCAGACGTGCTCGCCCGGTTCGATCCCCCGGTCGACGAGCGTGTTCGCCACCGCGTTCGAGTCACGGTGGAGGTCCCGGTAGCTGTAGGTCCGGTCCGCGGTGTGGACCAGCGGTCCGTCACCGATGCTGGCTGCCCGGTCGGCGAGGAGAGAGATGACGGTCTCGTACTCCTCAGTCACGGCTCGACTCATCGGTCCTCCGGACCCCGGTCGGTCGGAGCGGGTGTCGTCCCCCGTCGGTTCCTGGCATATCCATGGTGCCACACCATACCACGAGTGAAGTTAACGGTTTTCCCCCAGCCGGCACCGTACGCCGGCGTATGGCCAGTCGACCCCGTTCGCCCGCTGTGAGAGAGGGCCGTCCCGGCTCAGTTGATCTCCCGATCCGAATCCTCCCAGAACGGCTCCCGGAGCGCCTTCTTGTCGATCTTCCCGTACGGGGTCTGTGGCAGCTCGTCCTGGAACTCGACGTGTTTCGGGCGCTTGTAGTCGGCCAGCTCCTCGTCGGCGAACGCGTGGATGTCCTCGGCCGTGACGGACTCGTCGTCGGGGACGATGATGGCGGTCACCGCCTCGCCCCACTTCTCGTCGGGCACCCCGATGACGGCAACCTGCGACACGCCCGGATGCGTGACCAGCACGTCCTCGACATCGGTGCTATAGACGTTCATCCCGCCGGAGATGATCATGTTGCTCTTCCGGTCGAGGAGGTAGACGTAGCCGTCCTCGTCGCGCTTGCCCACGTCGCCGGTGTGGACCCAGCCGTCCTCGACCGTCTCGGCGGTCTTCTCCGGTAGTTCCCAGTACTCGTCCATGACGTACGGCGCGGTCGCCAGGATCTCGCCCTCCGTGCCGGGGGGCTGGCGCTCGCCGGTCTCCGTATCGACGATCTTCACGTCCGCCATCAACGCCGGCTGACCGGCGGAGCCGAGCCGCTGTTCCTCGCCCTGCTCGATGGCGATGCGGTGCTCCTGTTTCCCGAGGACGGTGATGAGGTTCGGCACCTCGGTCTGCCCGTAGAACTGCGTGAACACGGTGCCGAACTCGTCGAGCCCCTCGCGGAGTCGGGCCGGCGTCATCGGCGCGGCGCCGTAGACCAGCGTCTCCAGCGACGACGTGTCCGTCGTCCCCAGGTCCGGGTGGTCCAGCACCGTGTAGATCATCGTCGGGACGAGGAACGTCCAGGTCACGTCGTACTCTTCGATATCGGCGAGCGCCTGCCCGGGGTCGAACCCGGGCCGGATGACCGACTTCGCCCCGACCAGCAGCGCCGCCCACAGGAACGCCCCCGCCGAGTGGGGCAGCGGCGTCATCAGGAGCAGCGTGTCGCTCCCCGTCAGGTCCAGCTCGGTGATGTGGGCGTACATGTTCTGCAGGAAGTTGTCGTGTGAGTGGACGACGCCCTTCGGGTCACCGGTGGTGCCGCCGGTGTAGAAGTGACCGGACGGGTCCTCGGGGCGAACGGTCACGTCCGGGGCGGTCGTGGTGTCACCCTCGGCCTCTAGGTCGGCCAGCGACTCGAACCGGTCGTCCTCGGCCTCGATGACGAACCCGCGCTCGACGGTGTCGACGGCGTCGGCCAGCGACGCGAGCGTGTCGACGAACTCCGGACCGGCGATGACGGTACCGGCCCCGGAGTCCCGGAGCATGTACTCGAACTCGTCCTCGGTCAGCATATCGTTGAGCGGAAGCTTCACCGCGCCCGCCTTCAGGAGGGCCAGGTCCGCAATCACGTAGCCGAGACAGTTCGACATCATCAGCGCGACCCGGTCACCGGGTTCGACCCCGCGTGCGACGAGCGCGTTCGCCACCGCGTTCGACCGCTTGTCGAGTTCGCGGTAGGTGTACTCCTGGCCGTCGACCCTGACGGCCACACGGTCGGCGAACCGGTCGAGGCTGTCGATCAGCGCGTCGGTGAGTGTCGTCGCCGTACCCGTCTGCTCGATGCTACCCTGACGACTGGTGGTACTGCCGCTTTCGGCCGGCATGCAACCTAATTGCAGAGCATCTTGTAAAAAGTTACTGTACCGCAAAGGATTCGCCGGAATGCGGGCGGCCGTCGGGCCGTGGTCGGCTCGGGAGCGTACCCATCACCGAGATCCCAGAACTCGCGGAGCTCGTCGGCCCACTCCTCGCTCGTCTCGAAGACGCCCTCGTACGTTCCACTGGATGCCGTCGTTCCAGTCCCCCTGTACGACGCCCGCTCGCTCTCGTCGAACATCCCCCGGAGGATCGGCCGTTTCAGCCGATTGGCGGCTCCACATGGTCGAACTCACGTTCGCAGGTGGCCGTTCTCTGGGTCGTGGAGGTCTGGTCCTGGGTTGCTCATTGGCTGATGGTGTGGGGTGGTAGCTGCTGGGGGGGACGCCGCCCGCCGTCAGGGCGCGACGAGGGCGGCAGAAGGAGGCGTCAGTCCGCGGCCTGGTCGCCCTCGCGGTCCGGGGCAGGCCGACCCTGCCACTCCTCGTAGAAGGTGTCGATGTCCGGTTCGAACGGCGTGAGCACCGGATAGCCGACCGGCACCGCGTCCACGTCGAGGAGCTGGTAGCACTCCGGGCAGTACCACTCCCGGAGCTCGAACGCCCAGTCCGGGTCGACGTGCATGTACTCCTCGTAGAGCTCCTCGAACTCGTCCTCGTCCTCCCGGACGAAGACCTGACAGGAGCGCTTCCAGTTCTCGCCGGCGTCACAGAGGTCCTCGCCGCAGTCGGTCCTGATGACGCGGCCCTCGTCGGTCCCGACCACGTACAGGTGGTCGTTCAGCGGGACGAGGATGGGGTCGTCCCAGTCGACCCGCTCCTGCAGCACCGCTCGGGTCTTCTCGAAGCGGTCGGGGTCCTTCGGGTCCGGGAGCACCTCGTTGCGCAGCTCGTTCCAGGACAGCTCGCCGTCGATGAGCGATTCCACACGTGCTTGTTCCAGATCAGTCATTGGTATCACCTAGGGGGAGTAGCCGTCGCTGAGGTCCCAGAACTCGCGGAAGTCCTGGGCCCACTCCTCGCTCGTCTCGAAGACGCCCTCGTACATGTACTGGACGCCGTCGTTCCAGTCGCCCTTCCGCACGCGGGCCCGCTCCTCATCGAAGAACTCCTCGAACGACTGGGTCCGCTCGGCGCGCTCCTCGCGGATCTCCTCGCGCCGCTCGGCCGTGGCCGGGCGATCGACCGTGAACTCGCGGTTCTCCGCGTCGTACTCGCCGACCACGCCGTACACCTCCTCGACCACGTCCGGCGTGAAGATGTCCTCCTCGATGTCCTCCTTCACCTTCTCGAGCGGCCGATCGAGCGGGTCACCCCAGCCCGGACCGCCGCTGGTCTGGTAGCGGAGCAGGTCGTAGTTCTCGAACTGCTCCGGGAAGAACATCCCGTCCTGATCGCGGATGATCTCCTCGGCCTCGATCTGCTCCTCGATCCGGCCGTGGTGGGGCATGTCGTCGAGCGGGTACGGCTCGTCCGTGACGGTCCGCCTGGCCAGGTCCGTGTCGTGTGCGCGCACGGAGTAGCTCGTCCCGCCGGGGTAGCCGCCGGACATGCCGGCGCCCGACCACGTCACCGTCGGGATGCTGAGCGCGTACAGCGAGACGTCCTCGCTGCCCATGATCGTGTGGAGCCCCTCCCAGCCGGAGCCGCCACGGTACTTGCCGTGCCCCGCCGTGTTGGGCTTGACCCGCCGGGCCAGCTGGATGAGGCCCCACTGGGTCTGCTCCCACTCCTCGACGTCGCCCAGGTCGGCCTCCGGGTTGAACATCGCGTACCCGTAATCGAGGCCGTCCCGGACCGCCGAGGCGCCGAGCCCCTGACACGAGAAGTCGAACGGTCCCACCGGCCAGTAGTCACCCAGCGCGTCCGGGATGGCGTCGGCCAGCGAGTCCATCAGCTTCCCCCCGCCCTGCAGCGCGTCGCAGGGCTCCCCGTAGCCCGTGACGACCTCCTCGCGGAACCCCCGCGAGAAGAAGCCGCTGGAGAGTGCCCGCGACACGGCCAGGTAGGTGGGGAAGATCGTCAGCCACGGAGTGTGGTACGACAGCTCGGGGTCCTGCGGGTTCACCACCGTCCCCTCCGGGTAGTTGGTGTCCACCGCGTAGTGGGCCCCGTCGTTGACCTTCCCGTCGTGGAGGATGGACTGGGTGAGATACACCCAGAGGGCGCCCTCCATCGAGCCCTTCGCGCAGTTGAACGGGTGCGGGCCGGGTGGGGTGGCACCCTCCATGTCCAGCTCCATCCCGCCCTCCCCGTCGATGGTCATCTCGATGGGGAGGTGGTTCATCATGTTCTGCTGGGCCCCGGGCTGCCAGGCCTTGTCCTCCCACTGGATCGGGTGGAAGCCGGCCTCGCGGTACGTCCCGGGGAACATCCGCTCTTTGACCCGGGACTCCATGATCTGGCGGCCTTCCTCGACGGCCTCGTAGAGGAAGTCCTTGAACAGCTCGACGCCGACCTCGTCGATCATCTCGTGGATCGCCTCGCGGATCATGTGGCACCCCGCGAGCCGACACTTCTCGTCGAGGTCCCAGTACATCGGGGTGCGGACACCCCGCTGGCCGCGGTCACGCCAGTCCTGGTACAGCTTGTCGTCCTCACCGATCTTCTCACACGTCGCGTACAGCCCGTCCTCGTGACGGTTCGTGGACGCGACCTGGTCGTGGCCGCGGGTCATCCCACCGATGTCGATTTCGTGGGTGACACCGTCGGCCCACGCGACGAGTTCGTCGTCGTAGAAGATGGGGACGAAGGTGTGGACGTCCGTGGTGTGGACGTTGCCGAGGTCGTTGTCGTTGTTGCAGAAGACGTCCCCCGGCTGGATGCCGCGGTTGTGCTCGTAGTCCTGCTCGATCATGTACTTGATCGCGAGCGAGCCGGTGTGGACGTGGACGATGATGCCCGTCGACACCGCAACGGAGTCGCCCTCGGGCGTGTAGATCTGGAAGCACAGCTCCCCGATCTCGCGGACGATGGGTGACGCCGAGACGTGCAGGGCGGTCTCGCGGGCCGAGACCAGCGCGCCCCGGAGCCGCGAGTACATCTGCTCGTACTTGAACGGGTCGTTCTCCTTGAGCTCGAGTTCGTCGAGGCCCTGGTAGCGCCCGGTCTCCTCGAGGCGCTGTTCGCCCTCGTCGAGCATCTCCTGGAGGGTCTGGCCGTCCCAGCCGATTGGCGGGTCGACCTTCTCCAGCTCGCGTTCGCGGGTGGTCGTTCCTGGGTCGTGGAGTTCTGATTCGGGTTTGCTCATTGGTCTGGTGGTGACAGGTGGTAGATGCGGTTGTTGTCGAGCGATGCCTCCCAGCCTGGCGGGACCAGCATCGTCGTCGCCGGGGCCTCCGTGACCGCCGGCCCCTCGATGACGTTACCGGCCTGGATGTGATTCATGTTCCAGATGTCCGCGTCGTGCCAGTCGCCCTCCCAGTAGATGGCCCGCTCGTTCTTGTGAGCCTGCTCCGGCGGCGTGTCGGCCGACACCGGCTCCTCGTCGGGGAGTTCGGGCTTGGTCGAGGGGGCGACCCCCGTACCGATGGCGACGGTGAACTGGTAGCCGTTCTCGGGCGAGCGAGCCGCACGCTGGAACACGCGACCGAACTCGTCCTCGAACCGCTCGATGACCTGTTCGATGTCCTCGCCGTCCAAGCCCCCGTCCCAGAAGTCCTCGATCTGGACCTCCAGGTCGTCGAGCATGCCGGTGTACTGGGCGCGGATGGCCGGCCGGAACTCCATGACGTCGGAGTCGATGCCGTCGCGCTCGAAGGCGTCGGCCGCCTTCTCCCGCACCTTGTGGAACACCCCGGTCAGCGTGTCGGCCACGTCGTCGGCGTTGCTGAAGTCGGGCTGGAGGATGACGTCGACGGACTGGTCGTACCGGTAGGCGGAGTCGGCGCAGGCGGTGCCGAACGCCGAGAACGCCGCCGCCCAGTCCGGGACGAGGATGTCCTTGAAGTTCAGCGGCTTGGTGTAGCCGGCCGCGTGGAGCGGGCCGCCGCCACCGTAGCTGATGAGGTTGTAGTTCTCCGGCGAGTAGCCCAGCCCGTGGACCATCGAGCGGAGCTCGTTGGCCATGTCGCGCTCGACGATGTTGAGCACACCACGGGCCGTCTCGACGGGGTCCTCGCCGAGGTTGCTGGCGAGCTGCTCGTCGATGGCCTCGCGGGCCGCGTCGACATCGATGGGGATGTCACCGCCGAGGAAGAAGTCGGGGTTGATGTACCCCAGCAGCGCCGTGCAGTCCGTCACGGTGGGGGTCTCGACGTCAGCGTCTTCGTTGGCGACGCCGACGAGGTAGCCCGCCGAGTCCGGCCCGACCTCGATCCGGTCGGAGGCGCGGTCGACACGGAGGTACGACCCGGTTCCCGAGCCGATGGAGTCCAGCGCCGTCATCGGGATGTTGGTCGGGATCTGCGCCAGGGTCTGGTCCCAGCGTGTCGGGTAGTGCCCCTCGGTGATGAGGGCCACGTCGAAGCTGGTGCCCCCGACGTCCGAGCAGACCAGGTTGTCGATGCCGAGCTTGTCGGTCATGAACTCGCCGCCGAACACCCCGCCGATGGGGCCCGACAGCATCGTCTCGGCCAGCCAGTCGTGGTCCGGCGCGATGGTCCCACCGGACGAGGTCAGGACCCGGAACGGCGAGTCCAGCCCCTCCTCCTGCAGGGTGTCCTCGATGTTGTAGAGCTGCTCGCGCGACGGCTCCACGGCGTAGGCTTCGAGGATGAGCGTGTTCAGTCGCGGGGTCTCGCCCCGGACCGGGTTCTGCTCGCTCGAGAGCCAGACCGGCGTGTCGTCGTTGCGCTCGTCCTTGATCTCCTCGGCGATCTCCTTGATCTTCTGCTCGTGCTCCTGGTTCGCGTAGGAGAAGATCGTGCAGACGGCGATGACCCGGACATCCCGGTCGAGCAGGTCGTGGACGGCCTCGCGGATCTCGTCCTCGTAGATGCTGATGATCGGGACGCCCAGCATGTTGACGCGCTCGCGGACCCCCTTGATGTTCTCCCGGGGGACGAGCGGTTCGGGGTGTTCGTGCTCCCGGGCGTGGAGCCGCCCCGCGTACGACAGGTCCGCCCAACTGGCGATGCCCCGACCCATCCGGTGGTGGTCCTCGAAGCCGGCGGTCGTGATGACGCCGATATCCCCCTCACCCTCACGCTCGAGAAGCCGGTTGAGCATCGCCGTTCCGGCGTAGACGACGCCGTCGAGCGAGGCGGCACTCTCGCTGAACGAGGTGCCCCAGTAACCCAACCCGTTGTCGAACGAGTTCTTGACGCCGACCGACTCGTCGTCCGGCGTCGTCTGTGCCTTTCCGACCGTGTAGTTCGCCTCCTCGTCGACGATGAACGAGTCCGTCATGGTACCGCCCGTGTCGAGGGCGAGGAGACGCGGTTCGTGTTCTGACTGGTCTTCGGTGCTCATCGATGGTCTGGCCTCCGTCCACGGGGAGTGTTCTCACACCTCCCGCGTCACGCCTACGCACGAAATCGGCTACCAAAAAGGTTGCCCATTTTAAACGGAGTTCGTTGATGAATAGAGGGTCCTGTCGGGAGCCGAACACCACGACAGGTGGAGGGAGGGAGGGAGACGGATATCGGCGGCCGCACGACCGGCGCGATCACCGGCGAGGACAGGCACCCGACGGGGCTATCCCATCACCAGCTCGCCGTACGATCCCCCGAGGATGAGCCCGAACAGGACGAACCCGACGAGGAGCGACCCGTCTAGGTACGGGAAGACGACGACGGGAGCCAGCATCGGGACGAGGAGGACACCCACGCCGAAGCCGACGGCGAGGCCGTAGACGAGCCCCATCGCGGTGGTGACGACGAGCGCCATGCCGAACCGGGCGGTCAGCGGGAGGACGAGGTTCTTCGCTGCCTCGGACCGGGTCGTCAGCTGCAGGACGCTCGCGATGTACCCGTCGATGTACCGCGTGACGATGCCGGCGAAGACGACGCCGAGGATCGCACTGAGGAACAGCAGCGCGACCCAGCCCCCCACGAGCGACGGCGTGTCGGCCAGGTACATCCGCCCCATGGCGGGCATCATCGGCGTGGTCAGCTGGACGATGACTCCCAGCACGATGCCGCCGAACAGCGACCCCACGACTGCAGCTCGGAGTTCCTCGGCGTCAGGTGCCATACGGTATCACACCACGGAGTGTAGTACGGACCCCTTTTAATCTACCCCCTGCGGTCCGGGGGGAGCCGTCCGTCGGCTCCCCCAGCGAGTTCGCGGGCACTCACATCCCACCCTGAGGTAGGCCTCCCGAACGGCCGGGTCGTCGGTGATGTTCTCGGGGGCGCCCTCGGCGATCCTCGAGGCGAACTGGATGACGATGGCCCGGGCCAGCTCCGGCCGGAGGAGGCCGGCGTGAGGGAGTTCCCCGGCCGAGGCCCGCAGTCGCCCCTCGAGGTTCTCGGGGAACTGCAGTACGGCACGGAACGGCTCACCCGTTGTCGTCGACCGCGTCGTCGGGCCACTCGCCCCGGTACCCGTCGAGCCAGTCGCGCCGGTGACGCTCGCTGCAGAACGCGATCCGTCGGACACCCGAGCCAGCACTGGGCGTCACCGCCAGTGTGAACCCCTCGGGGAGCGTGACATCCGGCGGGTCCTCCGGGAGCGCCGCGCCACAGATCGCACACCCGTCCGGGTTCTCGAGCCGTGTCATGGTCGTGGAACGCAGGGGGCCGTGGAAAAGGTGATGCCGGACGGGACGGGTCAGTCAGGGGCGTCGCACGGCCCACAGCGTGACCCCGAGCAGGCCGCCCAGGGCGAGCACGGCGAGCGGCACCCAGACGGTGATCGTCCTCGGTTGCACGTCTTGCTAACCCATCCGCTGCCGTTCGAGTTGACGTACCAGCGTGTGCCATACCGCCGTGTCAGGCGTGATGCCGAGATGGTCCGGGAGTCGAAGGGGAATCACCCGTCGCCTCGGCCGGGCCGAGCGGCGCCGCGAGCCGTCAGCCGTGCCGTTCGGCGTACTGGTCGGCCAGGTCGGCGGCGGCCAGCGTCACCACGTCCGGGAGCTCCGTCTCGAAGTACTCCTCGTCGACCTGGTTCGACGTGCCCGAGACGCTGATGGCGCCGAGCACCTCCCCCCGGTAGTGGACCGGCGCGGCCACCGACTGGACACCGAGCGCGACCTCGTGTTCGCTGGTGGCGTACCCCCGCCGGCGGATCGCCGACAGCTCCTCGAACAGCGTCTCCTCGTCGGTGATGGTGTGTTCCGTGCGGGCGGGGAGCCCGTAGCTGTCCAGGATGTCCCGGATCCGGCTGTCCGGGAGGTGTGCGAGGATGGCCTTGCCGGAGGCCGGGCCGTGGAGGTCGGTCCGCTTGCTGACGCGCCCGTAGGTCCGGACGGCATCGTTGCTGACGACCCGGTCGAGGTAGACGGCCCGGCCGTGCTCCTCGACGACGAGCCAGGCGACGAGCGAGGTCTCCTCGGCCAGCGCGGTGAGCGTCCCGTCGGCGAGCCCCGAGAGCGGCACCGCGTTGCGCGCGGCCGTCCCGTGGTAGAGGAACTTCAGACTCAGGTGGTACCGTCCGCCCTCGTTGACGAGGTACTCGAGCGACTCCAGCGTGGCCAGGTAGCCGTGGATGGTGCTCTTCGCGAGGTCCAGCTGATCGGCCAGCTCGCCCAGCTCGGCGCCGTCCTGCTCGTGGATGTACTCGATGATCTCGAACGCGGTTCGAGCCGACTTCACCATCCGGCCGGGCTCGGTTAGTGCCATGGTAGCTCTCACGAGCGCCGCGTTATTATCGCTTCGGTCATTTAAATAGGGGCCGGCAAGGAACGGCTCCGTGGCTTCCGAGCATCGTGAACATCACCATTTATACTCATGTTCGACGAATGCGAGTAATTGCCATCCATGACTCAAAGTATCAGACTGCACATACGTGCGCCCCGAGGAACGATTTGAGACTACCGAACGGCTCCGAGCAGACCGAGGGGCGGGTAACTCCGGAACATTTCGTGTGATCGCTGACCGCGCGACTCCATCCCGGGCCGCGAGTCGACTGTGTAGAACGACGGAGAATCGATTATGGTCGAATACCACTCAATTATATTCACATACGCCGAAAGTTTCGAGCCCTGCTACAGTATGATATACCCAGCTGTTCTGCAGATATCGAAAACGGATATCCCGAATCGTGTCCGGAAACAGGTACTCGTTCGATAAAGTAGAATCCGAGCTCGTCGAGCCGGCGCAGATTCCTGGCCAGATTCCAGTCTCTCGAATCGACTTTCTCACGCCCGTTCGCACCGGGAATCAAGCAGCTTACGTCGGGGAGCTATCCGCAACCCGGGACGGACCGGGCCGGTCGTGGGCACGGATCGCCGCCGTGGACGAGACCTACCGCCCACTTCGGGCACGCGTCCCCGGAACTCGACCACACCTCTTTACACCAGTACTTCTGTAAACCGTTGCTTTACACAGAGACGCCTGTAAATCTCGGTCGTGGAGGAGGACAGTCGCCATCGCGGGGAGTCGGTCAGGGGGGGCTGTTGAACTCCGCGGGGGCGACCCGTGCGTAGGAGTCCGACAGCGCGTCCGCGTCCTCCGGGAGGAGGGCGACGACGAGATACGCGGCGAACTCCGAGAAGTACGAGACCAGCTCCGCGATGCGCTCGGCGTCGATGGCCTCGAGCGAATCGAGCACGATGAACGGAACCGTCTCGTGGACCTCGTGGGCGAGATAGCCCGACAGCGCGACGACGAGCCCGATGACCTCCCGTTCGCTCTCACTCAGGTTTCCGACAACGTCCTCGTACACCGTCCCGCCCTCGTCCTCACGGACGACGTGGAGCTCGAAGGTCGTCTCGGCCCCCCGGCCGGTGCCGCTTCGGCGCTCGATCCAGACGCGCGCGATGTTGCTGAACTGGAGGATGCCGAGGATGTCCGCCATCCGCTCGTTGAACTCCTCGACGACCGCTGCCTCCAGATCCGTGATGTGCGAGCGCTGAGCCTCGAGCTCCTCGGTCACCTCGTCGATGCGGGCCTCGAGCTCGGCCGGCTCGGGGAGGGACTCGACCTCGGCGATCTCGTCGCGGAGGTCGTCCCGTTCCTGTTCGAGCTGGCCGCGCTCGTACTGCAGGTCGCTCAGCTCCTCGTACGCCTCCAGCAGGTCGTTCTCCCGGAGCGCCTCGGTCTCGGCGGCCCGGACCTCCAGCTCCTGGATGGTCTCGCGGAGTTCCTCGGCCGTCGACTCCAGCTCCGCGAGCCGCTCGGTGCGTTGCTCGATCTTCTCCTCGGTGCGCTCGAGGTCGCGTTCGAGCGTCGAGCGGCGCCGTGCCTGCTCCTGCACCGACTCGATGCGTTCCTCGAACTCGTCGATGCGGCGCCGGACCGACTCGCGCTCCTCGCGTTTCGCCTCGACGACCGACTCCAGATCCGCCAGCCGCTCGTCGATGGCCCCCCGCTCGACACGGCTCCCGCAGGTCCAGCAGACCACGTCCCGTTCGGCCTCCGGAGCCAGCGCCGCGGTCACGTCCCCCTCGTCCGCCTCGATGGAGCGGAGGTCGTGTTCCTCGCCGGAGAGGACATCGCGGTTGAACTCGACGATGGTCGTCAGGCTGGATATCTCGCCGTCGAGCTCCCGCTTTCGCTGTCGAGCCTCCGAGAGCTGCGCCTCCAGGTCCGACTCGTCCTCCTCGGCCTCGTCGGGCAGCGCCGCACGCTCCTCCCGGAGGTCCGCCAGCTCCGCCTCCAGTGCGGTTCGCTCGGACTCGACCAGCTCGATCTCGTCCTCGGTCTGGCTCAGCTGCTGGCGGCGGCGGTCCAGCTCGTCGACCAGCTCGTTGGCCTCCTCGGCCGCGTCGGCGTCCTCCTCGAACTCGGCGACCGTCTCCCGGAGCTCCTCGATGGCCTCGTCGATCTCCGCGATCCGCTCGTCGATCTCCGCCCGACGCTGCTCCAGTTCGGGCAGCTCGTTGCGGCGCTCGACCACACGGCTCCGCTCGGTCTTCAGCTCCTCACGCTCCGACTGGAGGTCGCGGATCCGCCGCTCGATGGCGGCGGTGTCGACCGGCCCCATGACGAGGTCGTGCAGGTCCTCACCGCCCGTCACGGCCCGCCGGACCTCGTTGTCCCCGAACAGCGAGACGAAGAGATCGATCAGCTCGGGGGCGTCGCTGAACGGTTCCCCACCGGTGCTGACGCCCGAGGCCGTCCGGATGTACGTCCGGGTGTACTCCTCGTCGCCGATGGTCAGGGAGACCTGCCCCTCGTCGGCGTTGCTCCGGAGGGTCGCCTCGGACCCACCCAGTACCCCGTTGATGGCCTGCAGGAGCGAGGTCCGGTTGGTGGCGTTGTAGCCGGTGAGGACCGTCACACCGGGCGAGAACGACACCTCCGCACGGTCGATGCCCCCGATGTTCGATGCGGTCAGGGCCGCGGGTCCGGTGGCCGACTCGCTGCTCACGTTCGCCCCGTCACTCATTGTTGCGGTGTGGCCGCCCGGCGTATTTATATTCGGTGGTTCCCGTCATCGACCGGTCGGAACGACCCCCATCGGGGCCATACAGGTGCGCCGCACCGCCGGTACCCGTCCCGAGTCGGAGGCGTCAGTCCGACTGCCCCGTCACCGGGCAGTCACACGCGCGTTCCGCGAGAAGCTCGTCGGGTCGGTAGCTCGACCCGCAGTCGGTGCAGGTGACCTGGATCGTCACGGAGAGTTCGAGCGGCCCGGTGGTCAGCAGTCCGGCGTTCCGCAACCGCTCCAGGGTCTGCTCGACGACGCTGGCACAGCGGTTCCGCGCCCACTCGATGGTGTCCCGGCCGTCGTCGAGGGTGATGGAGGCCTCGCGCGAGGTGTCCACCGCCAGGCACTCGTTCAGGTGGGTCCGCATCGTGGTGTGGGTGACCCAGTCGG